>CADBNF010000038.1 GCA_902796005.1 uncultured Lachnospiraceae bacterium
ATGGATTCATCCAATAACTGTTCAAAACTTACATCTGACATAATTTTGAACCTCCTCAATTAAATGTTTTGGAGTAGATGCTCCCGCTGTAATACCTACGTGACAAAATGATTGAAAAGGTTTTGGGTCCAAATCAACGAGTGTCTCAACAAAATAACTGCATTTGCATGTGTGTTTACAGATTTCGTAAAGCTTCTGGGAATTGGAACTGTGAACATCGCCGATAACAATCATTGCATCAACGCTCTCCGCCAGCTCCCGGGCTTCCGACTGCCTCATTTCCGTTGCTTTACAAACAGTACTCCAATCTTGTATATCATAATCCAAAGAATCAAGAATTTCAACTATATTTTGAAATTTTTTGTAATCAAATGTTGTCTGCGCCACGAGACATATTTCAGTACCCTTTTCCAGGTGCAGATCCAGAAATTCCTGTGCATTTTGAATAACAAAGCAGGGTCCCTCCGCCCAGCCTTTGATGCCGATGACCTCCGGATGGTCCGGATTGCCGGCGATTACCAGGGTTTTGCCTGCCCTGGTCTCTTCCTGTGCGATGCGGTGTATCTTTTCCACAAAGGGACAGGTGGCGTCCACACAGACGATGCCCTCCCGGTCCAGGCTTTCCCGGATTTCCCGGGACACGCCGTGGGAACGGATGATGACGGTGCCCTCCTTCAGGGCGTCCAGCTCGCTTCTGCTTTTCAGGACCCTTACGCCCTTTTCCTCCAGCTCTTTTACCACCACTTCGTTGTGGATAATGGGCCCGTAGGTATAGACCGGAAGGCTGCTTTCCTCAATCTGCCGGTAGACCGTATCCACGGCCCGCTGTACGCCGAAGCAGAAGCCGGCGCTTTTTGCCACGGTTACCTTCACTGCTTCGCCCTCTCCCCGTAAATGGCCAGTATAACGGCGATGACTTCGTTGAAGGAAAGGTTGGTGGAATCCACCACAATGCCGTCCTTTGCCCGGGTAAGGGGAGATGCGCTTCTGGTGGTATCCTGGATATCCCGCTCCTTTACCTGCGCCAGGATTTCTTCAAATACCGGCTCCTGGCCCTTTCCTTTAAGCTCCTTATACCGTCTTGCGGCCCGTTCCTCCACGTCCGCCGTGAGGAAAATCTTCATCTGCGCATCGGGCAGCACCACGGTGCCGATGTCCCGGCCGTCCATGATGACGTTCATGCCGGATGCCAGCTTCTGCTGCATGGTCACCAGCCGTGACCGTACCTCCGGATATTTGCTGATGTCGGAGGCCAGGCGTCCACAGTGTTCGGTACGTATATCCCCGGATACGTCCCTGCCGTTCAGGAAAATGTGCTGGTTTCCTTCCAGGAACCGTACGTCGATATCCGTATTGTCACAGAGCCTTATACGATCCTCAAAGGTTTCCGGCCAACAGCCGGAAAGCTCCGCCGCAAGGCCCAGGGTCCGGTACATGGCGCCGGTGTCCAGGTAGGTAAATGCCAGCCTTTTCGCCAGTTCCTTCGCCACGGTGCTCTTTCCCGCACCGGCAGGGCCGTCAATCGCTATCTGAAATCCCATGTTGTTTTTTCTCCTTTTCGAGTATACCCTGCACCGCGGCATAGGCCGTGGACCAGGCAATCTGCAGATTGTAGCCGCCGGTTAAGGCATCCACATCCAGTTCTTCTCCGATAAAATAGACGTTCGGGCGGTTTTTTGCTTCAAAGGTCTTCGGGTTGATTTCCTTTACCTTTATGCCGCCCTGGGTGATAACCGCCTCCGTATAGGGCCGCAGGGCCGTCAGGGTGAAGGGAAAGGCCTTGATCAGGCTGCCGAAGCTCTCCCTTTCCTTCCGGGATACGGCATTTACATTCTTTTCCGGGTCAATGCCGGAAAGCTCCACAATAACCGGTACAAGCTTTGCCGGAAACAGGGCCGAAAGGGAATTTTTAAAACGCCGGTTGATGTTCATTTCAAATTCCCGGACAAGCCTGGCATCCAGCATTTCCCCGGTAAGGGCGGGCTTCAGGTCCACCTCCGCCGGAAGCGGTTCCTTTTCCAGCTCCCGTCCGATATAGGAGGAAGCGGAAAGGGCCAGGGGCCCGCTGATGCCGAAATGGGTAAAAAGCATCTCACCGAACGCGGTGTAGAGGGTCTTCTTTCCTTTTTTAACCGTAAGGGTGCAGTTTTTTAAGGAAAGGCCCTGCAGCTTCGGAATATAAGCCTCCGCGGTTTCCAGCGGCACCAGGGCCGGCCGCATGTCCGTTACCCCGAGGCCCAGCTCCCGGGCAAAGGCATAGCCGCTTCCCGTGGCGCCGGTGGAGGGATAGGAAAGCCCGCCGCAGGCAAGGATGACCGGTGTATTATCATCAATATCCGCCTTGCTCTTCAGCTCTTCCCAGCCGGAAAGCTTCGTATTCAGGTGCACCTTCACGCCGTTTTTCTTCATCCGCCTTTCCAGTGCCCGGATAACGTCGGAGGAATGGTCGCTTTCCGGAAAGGCCCTTCTTCCCCTTTCCTCCTTTACGGCAAGGCCGAGCCCGCGGAAAAAGTTCATGGTATCGGAAGGGGTAAAGCCGTTAATGGCGCTGTAGAGAAACTTCCTGTTGGATACCGTATTTTCCAGGAATTCCTCCGGGGTGCACACGTTGGTGAAATTGCACCGCCCCTTGCCGGTGATGAAGAGCTTTTTGCCCAGCTTTTCATTCTGTTCGTAAAGATCTACGGACAGGCCGGCTTCCGAAGCGAAAACCGCTGCCGCCATGCCGGCCGCCCCGCCGCCCAGGATAACGACCCTTGTCATACGTCCACGTCCTCCTGGATGACCGGATTTTCATGGATGGAATCCATATCGTCCTTGCTGTAGACCTGGTATTCCTCCCAGAGCTTCTCCATGGACAGTAAGGTTTCCACCACCTTGTCCTTGCGCTCCATGCAAAGGGTCACGATAAGGGCATTGATAAGGCTTAAGGGCGCCACCAGGGAATCTACGATGGAGGCCATATCGCTCCTGGCAATCAGGTTGCAGGAGGAATACAGGTTCAGCGGGGAATGCACGCTGTCCGTGATGGCGATAACCTTGGCCTTGCGGTTGTTGGCGAATTCCAGGGCTTTCAGCGTCCGCATGGAATACCTGGGGAAGCTGATGCCGATGACCACGTCCTCATCGGACAGGCGGACCATCTGCTCGAAGATTTCGCTGCTGTTGCTGGTGGAAACAAGGCGGACATCCTCCAGCACCTGGTTCAGGTAGAAGGAAAGGAAGGCAGCCAGGGGCGCGCAGCTGCGGATGCCGATGACGTAGACCCTTCTGGCATTCAGAATGGTGTCCACGGCGGTCCGGAAGGCAGTGCGGTCGCATTTTTCCAGGGTTTTCCGGATCTTCTCCATATCGGAAAGCATGACCTTATCCAGGATTTCTCCCTCGGGAATGTTGCCGTAGGTCACCTCCATCCGTTCCACGGAGTTCAGGCGGTTCATAATCATGCCCTCCAGCTCCCGGCGGAATTCCGGATAGCCCGAATAGCCCAGGCTTACGGCAAAACGCACTGCCGTGGATTCCGATACGCCGGCGGAGGAAGCCAGGGCGCTGGCAGTCATGAATACCGCCTGTTCGTAATGATTGCGGATAAAATCCGCAATTTTTTTCTGGCCTTTGCTGAAGCCCTTGTAATTCTCGGAAATTCTCGCAAACAAACCCTTGCTTGTGTCCATTCTCTACTCCTTTTTCCGGCGGGAGATTTTCCGGATAACCCGCATCAGTTTTCGCACGGCGGACAGGCTTATCCTGCCCTGGGTGCCCAGGGGAATCTGCCGCACCGGCGAATCCATCAGGAGGTCCATAATCCGTCCCTCCGGAACAAAATCCGTATTCATTTTCCCTGCCGCCTTTTCGATAAGGCGGACGAGGACCCTGCCGACAGGAGAATCCGCCACATCTCTTAAGGTGGTATTCAGTCCCAGAGACGGCAGCGCATCCCTGTCTTCATATACTTTAACCGGCTCGCAGGCCAGGGGCCTGAAATACGTCCCTGAAAGCTCTATCTCCTCCTCCAGGCGGATGTCCCGGGAGGAAAAGCCGATTTTAACGCAAATTCTGCCGGCGGCGGAAAAGCCGTGGCTTTCCGTATCATAATCCGCAAGCTCCCCGTAAGGAAGGTTGAATGTAAGCTGCCTTCTTTCTTTCGGCTGGAGGAAAATCTTTGAAAAGGCCCGCAGAATTTTTAAGGCCGGTTCCTTTTCCGAGGCGGTATACAGCTGCACGACCTCTTTTCCGGGACGGTTCCCGGTGTTTTCCAGGAACAGCCTGATCTCCAGTTCCTTCCCGTTGTCGGTAATCTCCGGCTCGGAAGCTTCAAAGTTGGTGTAGGAAAGCCCGTGTCCGAAGGGAAAGGCCGGGGTAAGGCCTTCCCGGTCAAACCAGCGGTAGCCGGTATAGATATCTTCATTGTAAAGGGCGGTTTCCTTATCGGAGGGGAAATCCTCCTGGGGCAGCTGGTATTCGTCAGCGGGGAAGGTTTCCGAAAGCTTTCCGCACGGGTTTTCCTTTCCCGTAAGCAAATCCGATACGGCTGAGCCGAAGCTGCTGCCTGCAAGGAAGGCCATCAGGATGGCATTTACCTTATCCGCCCAGGGCATGAGCACCGGCCCGCCCCCGGCAATCACGGCCACGGTATTCCCGTTGCAGGCCGCGATGCGGCTTATCAGTGTATTCTGCCAGTGCGGCAGGGAAAGATGCTCCCGATCCAGGCCTTCGCTTTCATATTGCTCCGGAAGGCCGGCAAAGATGACGACCTTATCATACCGGGGCGCGGCCGCAAGGGCTTCCTTCAGAAGGGCTTCGTTTTCCTCGGCGGTTCCCCTGTCCCGGTAACCGGGCAGGTAATCCGCGTTTTTGCAGGCCCTGTGCAGGAAATGCCAGGCCGGCTCCTTATATAAGGTATTTACCTTGCTGCTTCCGCTTCCCTGGATACGGGGCTGCTTTGCCATCTCGCCCAGCACAAGTATTCTTTCTTCGGTGTCAAGGGGAAGGCTTCCCCTATTGGTCAGGAGCACCATGGAGGAAAGGGCTGCCTCTTTTGCCAGCATCCGGTGTTCCTGCATGCTGCAGGCATAGGGAACGCGGCGGTTCTCTTCTGCCCTTTTATCCAGATCCAGCACCCGTTCGGATATCTCTTCCAGGCGCTTTTGACTGAGTTTTCCTTCCACGGCCTTTGCCATAAGGTAGGCCTCATGCCGGTTTACACCGCCGGGCATTTCCACGTCCAGGCCGGCGTTAAAGGAAGCCACATGCCGGCGGATGGCGCCCCAGTCGGACATCACCACACCGTTAAACTTCAGCTCATGACGCAGGTAATCCGTCAGCAGCCATTCGTTTTCACAGCAGTACCGGCCGTTCAGCCGGTTGTAGGCGGCCATAATTGCCGCGGGAGAACTCTTTTCCAGAATAATCCGGAAGGCCTTCAGATAGAGATCATGCAGCGCCCGCTCCGATATCACCGAATTGCTCCGGGTCCTGCGGGTTTCCTGGTTGTTGCCTGCAAAATGCTTGACGCAGGCCATCACGCCGACGGAAGCCAGGCCGTTTACGATGGCAGAAGCAAGAATCCCCGTAAGGGTGGGATCCTCGCTGAAATATTCAAAATTCCGTCCGCCCAAGGGATTTCTCTTACTGTTGACGGCGGGGCCCAAAAGCATGTCAACACCGGCTTTGCGGCATTCCTCTCCTATGGCCTTTCCCACCCGGAAAGCCAGCTCCGGGTCAAAGCTGCAGGCCAGTGTTCCTTCTGAAGGAAAACAGGTTGCAGGCTCGCTGCCTCTTCGTTTTGTATATCCCGTATCCTTCCTCTGCTTTCTTAAGCCCGAGGGACCGTCGGCAGTCAGAATACCCTCTATGTCATAGCGGGGCAATGCGCCGAACCGCCAGAAGGAGGTCCCGGCGGCAAGGGATATCCGGTCTTTCACGGAAAGCTTTTCACTGCGCATATTACCATACCTGTCCTGTGTGATCATTGACTTTTATCATAACAAATATAATGGAAATTGACAAATAAAAGTTAATTCTTTAAACTGTTGAAGGGATCTTTTTTCGAAAAATCCTCCAACAAAAACAAAGGCATTCCGCCTTTTCAAGAAGGATGGTGTATTGACTATCGGATTTCGCATACTTCGTTTCATCATTGAAAACCTCTTTCTCCTTTTCTTCCTGTACCAGGCCGTGTATTCCGTTATTTCCCTTATCCGGAAGCCGGAAAAGCTGATCGCCCGTAAGAACCACCGTTATGCCGTTCTCATCTGTGCGAGGAACGAGCAGCGGGTTATCTCCGGCCTGCTGAAAAGCCTGGAGGAACAGGATTATCCCAGGGACAGGTATTCTGTCTTTGTCCTGGCCGATAACTGCAGCGACGGTACAGCAGCCAGGGCCCGCGCATCAGGGGCAATCGTCTATGAAAGACATGACAGCCGCAGGCGGGGCAAGGGATACGCCTTAAGCTGGCTTCTGCGGAGAATAAAGAAGGATTTCGGCTACAGCGCCTATGACGGCTATGTGTTTTTTGACGCGGACAACCTGGTCCATAAGAAATTCCTGGCCGAGGTGAATAAATATTTTGACAACGGTTACCGGGTTATTACCACCTGCCGCAGCACGAAGAATTTCCAGGACAGCTGGGTTGCCGGCTGCTCGGCCCTGTGGTTCCTCAGAAACATGCATCTGCTGAACCGGGCAAGGCAGGCACTGGGTATCAGCGCCCCGGTCAGCGGCACCGGCTTTGTGGTGCACCGGGAAATCATCCGGAAAAACGAAGGCTGGCCCTTCTACCTTTTCTCGGAAAACATGGAGTTTTCCGCGGACTGCATCCTGAAGGGGGAAAAAACGGCCTACTGTCCGAAGGCAGTGGTTTATGACGAGCAGCCGGTACGTTTTGTGGACTCCTGGACCCAGAGACTTCGCTGGACCAGAGGCTACTACCTGATCTTCCACAAATACGGACTGAAGCTGTTTGCCGGCATCTTCAGGGGCTCCTTTGCCTGCTACGATCATCTGACCATGCTTTCCGGCGGCTACCTGTTCCTCATCAGCTGCATTCTCACTTTGGTGGTGAGTACCCGGGTGTATCCCTTCGGCTCTCCTGAGCTGGGCGTGCTTCTGGGACATACCATTTTCCGGAACCTGGTCATCTTCTATATACTGCTGCTGCTTTCCGGTATTATCGCCCTTTTGTCCGAGGAACGGCGCATCCGCTGCTCTACGCTTAAAAAAATAGAGTATCTCTGCCTGTTCCCCATCTTTGTATTTACCTATATCCCGCTGTGCGCTGCCGCCCTCTTCGTCAAGGTCAGATGGCAGCCCATCCAGCACACCGGCTCCGGCCGTAAGAAGAACTGAACCTACATTTTTGCAATATTTACATGGAGGCAATTATGAAAAAAGCAATTTTCCAGCCCATTAAGCTTGGGCCTGTCACCGTGAAGAACCGCATTGAGGTGGCCCCTGCCGCTCCCTTCCTGACCAACCATGACGGTACGGTCTCCCGGGAGTTTTTTGACTACACCATGAACCTGGCAAAGTCCGGCGCAGGCATCGTCACCATCGGCGTATCCAACGTCAGCCCCGAGCTTTCCCCCATGGGCGGCCGCTGCCTGAACGTGGGATCGCCCCTGGTCATGTCCGGGCTCAATGAACTGGCCGAGGGCATCAAGGCCTACGGAGCAGTTCCCGGTATTGAACTGGTGCACAGCCGCTACATGCTGGCAGACCCCTTCAAGGTTGTCGGTGAAACCTCTACGGAAGAGGTGGAGAAAATCATCGCGGATTTTGCCAATGCAGCTGCCATCTGCGCAAATTCCGGCTTCCAGATCATCTTCATTCACGGCGGCCACGGCAATGTACCGGCCATGTTCTTCAATAAGAAATTCAATAACCGTACAGACCGGTTCGGCGGATCCTTCAAGAACCGCTGCAACTTTGCCAAAGAGCTTCTGACCGCCGTCCGGGAAAAAATCCAGGGCAAGGCAGCCATCGAATACCGGATCAGCGCCGAGGAAATTCTGCCGGATATGACCACCTTCGAGGAAACCCTGGACTTCGCCGAGGAAATCCAGGACTACATCGATCTGCTGCACGTATCCCGCGGCCTTCTGGAGGAGGACAGCCTCCTGCCCACCATCAACCCGCCGCTGTACGTGCCGAAGGCCCACAATGTGCCCTTCGCCCGGGAATTCAGGAAGCGTCTCCATATTCCGGTATGCGTGGTATCCGCCATGGATCTGGACACGGCTGAAGCAGCCATCGAAGCCGGCGATATTGATATGGCGGCCATGATCCGCACCATTCTGGCAGACACGGAATGTGTGGAAAAGGCCAGGCATGGCTGTGACGAGGACATCCGTCCCTGCATCCGCTGCAACACCTGTATTTCCCGCACCCATTCCCAGTTCCTTGAGGTCCGCTGCGCGGTGAATCCGGTGGTAGGCCGGGAAACCTGGTTCCGGACCGACGTGCCCGCCAGAATCAGCAAAAAGGTTGTGGTCATCGGCGGCGGCCCTGCCGGACTGGAAGCAGCCAGGGACTGTGCGGCCAGAGGACACAAGGTGGTGCTTTTCGAGAAAAATGCCCTTCCCGGCGGCAACCTGAACCTGGCCACCGCTTCCGCCATGAAGAAGGATCTGAAGGATTACCTGGCCTGGTCGGTACGCCAGTGCGAAAAGGATCCGGCCATTACCCTGCACTACGGCTGCGCGGCAACGCCCGAGCTTGTAAAAAATGAGAATCCGGATGCGGTCATCATCGCAGTCGGCTCCAAACCGATTATCCCGGTCTTTACCGCCTCCGGTACCGGCAAGGTGCTCTGGGTCGGCGAAGCGGAAGGCAGCAGTGCCGTGGGCGATCGGGTTGTGGTCTGCGGCGCAGGCTGCACCGGTCTGGAAGCGGCTCTGGATTTTGCAAAGCAGGGCAAAAAGGTGACCATTGTGGATATGGTTCCGGAGGACAGAATCGGAGCCGGCGGCGCGCCCATCAACCTTATCGCCTTAAAGCTGATGCTGGCGGAAGCCGGTGTGGATATCTGCTGTGAGGTGAAGGTTGAGGATATTACGGAAGAAGGGGTTGTGCTGCAGACAAAGGAAGGCCGGAAGGTGCTTCCCTGCGATACCGCCGTTCTCTCCTTCGGTTTCCGTACGGATATGGCCCTGGTGGACAGCTTCAAGGAAGTGACGCCTGACTGGTTTGTGGTCGGTGACTGTGCCGGCGCCGGCGGCGGCAACGTATTTTCCGCCACCACCACTGCCTTCAACGCCGCGCAGAGAATCTGATCTGATCAAAAAAAGGCTGTTGTACCGTTTGTACAACAGCCTTTTTTTACTGTTCGGCTAATTTCTGCATATCGCTCCAGATGGGGTCGAGGCAGCGGGTCAGCCTGCAGTATAACTCGTAACGTTTTGTGTATGCGGCGTGGGCGGCCATATCGGGAAGGATGCGGTCGGCCGGTTTGCTCATTGTTTCCGCGGCTTCCGAAAGAGACGAATAGGCTCCGACGGCTGCTGCGCCGGCAATTGCGCAGCCCAGGGCGCCGGTTTCATTGGCTTCCACCCTTTCCACCGGCAGTCCGGTGATATCCGCAAACATCTGTGTCCATACAGGTGACCTGGCCGCGCCGCCGGCCAGACGGATGCAGTCGGGCGGCGTCTGCCTGGAGGCAAGCAGCTTTTCCAGGTGTACCCTGTGACAGTAGGCAATGCCTTCGTAGACGCTTTTTGTCAGATGCTCCCTGCCGTGCTCGGCGGAAATGCCGGCAAAGGTACCCTTCGCGTTCGGGTGCACGTTGCTTCCCAGGATGAAGGGCAGGAACAGGGGAACGAATTTCTCAGGCGGAATGGACTGAATCCAGCCGTCCATAACCTGAAAGACCGTTTTACCGCTTCTCTTCGCCTCTTCCTTCACCTCCGGCAGCAGGGTACGGATAAACCATTCATTATTGCCCGCTGAGGTGGGACTGCTCTCTTCTATCAGATAATAGTCCGGCAGACAGTAAAGGCTGTTCATCTTTACACTGCCGTCGGTGACCGGGGTTTTCCGGATGTATTCGTTTATGCTCCAGGTACCTGCGATCATGCAGACGTTTCTGTCATCCAGAATGCCGGCCGCCAGGGCACAGGCATCAATATCCATCATGCCGCCGATCACGGGCGTTCCGGAATGAAGGCCGCATTTTTCCGCTGCCTCCGCCGTCACATAACCGGCAATTTCCCGGGAAGCGCAAAGGGGCGGCAGGGCCTCTTCGATTTCTTCGATACCGAAAAGCCGGAGAAGCTCCCTGTCAAACTGCCGGGTATGCAGGTTCATGAGACTGGTGCCTGAATAGTCGGTCACCTCCGCCTTCGCCTCTCCCGTAAGCCTGAAGCGGATATAATCCTTGCATTCAAACACCCAGCGGATATTTCCGTAGATGTCCGGCCGGTTATCCTTCATCCAGGCCAGCAGGGCCACGGGCTGGCAGCTCATGAGATGCTGGCAGGAAAGGGCAAAGGCAGCCTCTTCCGTACCGTCGGCTGCCCACCTGTCGGTGTAGCCGTAGGCACGGTTGTCGGTGGAAATGATGCCGTATCCTGCAGGCCGTCCGTCCTTTCCCCACAGGTACAGTCCCTTGCCGTGACCGCAGATGCCGATACACGCAACGTCCGCCGGATCAATGCCTGCGGAAGCCATCACCCGCCGGATAACGGTGCAGTTGGCTTCCCACATCTCCTCCATGTCCCTTTCCACAAAGCCTGCGGCAGGGGTCAGCATGGCGGTTTCGCAGCTTTCCACGCATAATTCACGACCGGCGGCGTCATACAACGCCGCCTTTGTCATGGTTCCTCCGTTATCTATTCCGAGAAAATAAGTCATTTCTTCTCCTGTGCCTTTACAGGCAGATCATATACGGACAGGGCATTTTCCCCGAGAAGCTTTGACAGATCGGCTTCCGACAGTCCTGCACGCTTCCACATGTTTATCATCTGGGGATAGGTGGCGCGGTTCAGCGTACCGGGCACGTCAGAGCCCCAGAGGAGCTTTTCAATGCCCACATGACTGACCACCTCGCGGAAGAGGGAAAGGGCCGTCGGGAAGGGCCAGCCTTCTTCATCGAAGAAATCCGGCATCGCGCTGACGTCGAGCCAGCAGTTGTCCAGTTCGGCAATCGCGGCCATCTCCTCCCATTTTTTCCTGTTTTCCGGCGTATCCACCGGCAGCGGATAGGCAAGGTGGCAGATGACGATTTTAAGGTCCGGCAGGCTTTCGGCTGCTTCCCGCAGGGCTTTCGGCTGGTATACCGGGAAATTGACCGGCGCCGGATCGATGGTTACGGTCATCGAAAGCTTTGCCGCCTTTTCCAGCATTGCCAGAAAGACCGGCGAATCGTAACGCATATCCGGGAACAGGCCCTCGTAGGTGTAGGATCGCATTTCGAATTTCAGGGAATGCAGTCCCCTGGAATGCCAGTATTCCATCTCCTCTTCCCAGCCCTCGTCGGCGGTGATGACCATGGCCCCGGCCAGCCGGTCGGGATATTTCTCCACGGCCTTTGCCACCTCCTCATTAAAGGGAAACAGGTGGGCCTGCTGCAGGACCGCCGCCTGCACGCCGCAGACGTCCATCAGGGAAATCAGCGCATCCGCGGAAAAGCGGCTGTCCTCCATGTAGGGCGGCATCACGTAAAAGCTGCCGTCACAGGTGTCCCGCAGGCCGAAGGGCAGCTGCCGGGTCCCGATGCGCGCATAGGTTTGGTTCAGGATATTTCCGGGAACAATGTGTGCATGGGCATCGATGATACAGGCCATCTTACAGCTTCTCCTTGATATCCGGGCGTACGAAGCCTTCCGGATACTCTTCCACCTTATGGCCGACGATGGTGTATTCCTTGTCTTCACCGGTGAAGGTGTTTTCCAGCTTCATATAGGCCTGGGGATCAAACATGCCGGAGGCGGAGAAGCTTTCGATACCGGTGGCAGGCGCATTTTCAAAGGTGTAGGCTACACTCTGGTTTTTAAAATTGGCCAGGCCATGCTCCAGCATGCCTTCCATGGCTGCCTTCAGGGTATAATGGGTGCTGCACATGCAGAAGCCCAGATCCGTCAGCTGCTCCATGGTCACTGAAGGATGATAATGGCCGTCGGCGCCCTTTTCCGCCCGCACGTCGGCGAAGATCTTCGGTCCGGTGACAATTTTGGCCATTTCAGCAGCCTGTTCGTAGTTGATGATGGCCACCATCATGGCAATGACATACTGTCCCCTGGCAGCGCCGATTTCGATGGCTTCCTGGAGACGTTCGCAGCCTTCCTTCATTTCTTCGGGGTTAAAGGGATCCGCATTGGAGCGGGCGATAAGCAGGCAGTCGGTGCCCTCCAGGGCATCCAGGGCAGCGCGGACCTTGGCCAGGTATTTGTCTCTGGGCAGGATTCTGGTGGAGTTTTCCATGTCGGAGGTATCCTCCAGCTGAATCGCCGCAGCGCCGGCGCCGGAAAGCCGTCTTGCCGCACGGTATACGGCCAGGGGACCGCCGAAGCCGTCTTCAATATCACAAATCAGGGGAATGGAACTGGTCTGGCAGATACGGCTTACCATCCACTCCAGGTCGGTAAGGCCGGTGAAGCCGTAATCGATGACGCCGTTCATGGCAATGGAGGTCTCCCCGCCGCTTAAAAGGCTGATGGGAAAGCCGCACATTTCCACGGCGTGATTGGAAGCGCAGTCATAAACACAGGGAACAAGAATACATTTATTGCTCTCGTCAAGTATCTGTTTAAGCGTTTTTTTGCTGGACATAGGTGTTTCCTCCCTTTTAGAACTTATATCGACATATTAGCATAACCGGGAGAAAAAACAAAGGGCATTTCGCCCTCAGATGTCCACCTCATCCTCCTCAAGGGTCGGTTCAAAACCGTCCTCGGGAAGCATGGAGCGGGACTCCAGACCGAAACGCCGCAGAAATTCGTCCGTGGTGCCGAAAAGCATGGGCCTGCCCGGGGCGTCCAGCCTTCCGACTTCCTGTATGAGATTGTATTCCACAAGGCGGTTGACCGCATGATCCGAGGAAACACCCCTGATCTTTTCGATTTCCGCCTTGGTAACGGGCTGCTTGTAAGCCACGATGGACAGGGTTTCCATCAGCACCTCCGTAAGCCGCGGCTTTTCCGGCCGGCTTGCGATGGTAATGAGGTTGTCATAATATTCCGCCTTGGTCACCAGCTGGTAGGCATTTTCCAGGCGGATGAGCCGGATGCCCCGGTCCTCCTGTTCATAGTCTGCCTCCATCTGGGCCAGCACCACCTGCAGCTCGAATTCCTCCGTCCCGCAGGCTGCCGCCAGGGCAGACAGCTTTACCGGCTCGCCTAAGGCAAAAAGCACGGCTTCGATGATGCCTTTTAATCTTTTCTGATCCATATTCTCTACCGTTTTTCTAATAATCCAGCGACGGCATATCGTCGTCATCGTATACGCCTGCCATATCGGGGTCGGTCTGTACCGCTTCAATGTAGATGTCTTCACTCAGGCTCTCCTGGCGGATACGGATTCGCCCCCGGTTTATCAGCTCCAGAACGGCCAGGAAGGTAACCACGATATCCTCCCTGTCCGCATTGTCTTCCAGCACTGCCCGGAAGCTTATCTTTCCCTTCTCGATGGCCTTTCTCTCCACCTGCAGCATACAGCCGGGAAGGGAAACCCTTTCCTTTTTGATTTTGCCGAAGCCGGCGGCCCGGGGATTGATTTTCTCCCGGTTCCTCTTCAGGATATCCAGAAAGACCTTATGCAGCCTGTCCAGGCTGACGTTGACCAGCAAGGCATCCAGATCCAGCGGCGGTTTGTATTTACGCACCTCCGCAGGCAGGTTCTGCTGTCGTTCCAGCACGCTTCCCGTCTCCTGCAGCCGTTCCTGCAGCAGGCCGGAAATATGCTTGAACCGTTTGTATTCCAGCAGCCGCTGCACCAGCTCTTCCCTGGGATCCTCTTCCTCCTCTTCTTCCTCATCCTTGGGAAGAAGCATCCGGCTCTTGATATCCAGCAGGGTGGCAGCCATGACGATAAAGTCGCTGGTCACCTCCAGGTTTTCCGTGTCCAGCTCCTCAATATAGGCAAAATACTGGTCCGTAATCAGGGCAATGGGAATATCGTAAATGTCTATTTTGTTCTTGTCGATAAGATGCAGCAGCAGGTCCAGCGGGCCTTCAAAGCCGGTGAGCTTGACGGAAAGCGGCATAAATACTCCTTACGTTACGCGTGTGACACCCGGATATCGATGATATCCAGTTCTCTGGGATTTCTGATTCTGACGGGCAGGGTATGCTCTCCCAGGCCTGCGGAAATGATGCCGAGCCTCCGGCCGAACCGGACCGAGCCCCGGGTAAAGGGCGCCATCAGGTCAAAATCCGGACTGATAAGCCCCCGGTTTTCCGAAAGTCCCACAATACCGCCGTGGCAGTGTCCGCTTAAGACCAGGTCCGCGCCCCAGCGCAGGTAATTGCGCATATGCCGCGGCAGATGGGCCATCAGGACGTTGACAGCGTTCTTTTGAGGCTTCCCCAGGCTGTCATAGAGGAAATCCATGGGCAGGTATTCCCGGTGAAAGCGTTTGTAATAAAACCGGGGAATATCCAGTCCGTAAATACACAGAGGCAGGCTGCCTGCCTGTATGCTGACGCAGGCATTGCTTAAAATGACCGCGTCCGTTTTGCCTACAGCCTGCAGGTATTCCTCATACATACTGCCGTAAACCTCCGGATACAGGCGAAGCCGCAGCTCATGGTTCCCCACGCCCAGATATACGGGAAACAGGGAGGAAAGCCGTCGGATAAGGCTTAAGCCGGTGTCCATGGGCTCCCCCGGATAGGCGGTAATCATGTCGCCGCCGCACAGTACGGCATCCGGCCTCTCTGCCCACAGCAGACGGATAAGCTGGTCATTGTTCCTGCCCCAGCTGCAGTTGTGCAGATCCGATAGGAAGGCAAGCCTGGCCGTTCCTTCCGGAAGACAACTGTCTGTAATATTCAGTTGGTAATGCCTGACTGTCTTTTTCATAGGTTAAGATATAAGAAAAGCCACACATGTTTCCACGGTGGCTGTACGGTTACTTATTAATTGTATTTGCGCTTTCTTGCAGCCTCGGATTTCTTCTTGCGGCGAACGCTGGGCTTTTCGTAATGCTCGCGCTTACGAATCTCCTGCTGAATACCGGCCTTCGCGCAGCTGCGTTTGAATCTGCGAAGCGCGCTGTCAAGGGTTTCGTTTTCTTTTACGATGATACTCGACACTGTTCCTACCCTCCCTCCGGTTTTGGATTCACATCAGGATACTGCCTGATGCACCAGACTATTATAGCAGAATCTTCGCATTAGTCAATAGATAAATCCATAATTCTGCATATAAAAAGCCGGAAATCAGACTCGAACTGACGACCCCTTCATTACGAGTGAAGTGCTCTACCGACTGAGCTATTCCGGCCTGCAGCCTCCTGGGGGTGTCCCGGGAGGCTACGTTTAAACATTATACATATCCGAAAAAATAAATCAAGTAAAATTTACAGATTCCGGATGGCTTCGGGAAAATCCGCCGTAAATCCGCTTATTAAAATTCGGGCTCAACCGGTCTTACGATAAACTGGCCGCTGTTGATTTCCTCGGTTTCCTTCCTGGCGCCCTCAATGGCGATGGGAAGGACACGGAGGAACTCATCCACCTCTTCTTCGGTATTGTAGATGCCGAAGCTTACCCGGATCATGCCGGGGGTATCCCTGCCGGAGCAGGATTCGAAGGCAACCATGGCGTCATCGGAATAGCCTAGTAGCCGCCATACATAGGGATTCGCGCAGAAGGCGCCTCTTCTCGTGGCTACGCCGCCTTCCGTGGACAGATGCTGGGCCAGAAGCTCGGAGTTGACGTCGGTGAAGTTGAAGCTGACCACGCCTACCCGGTCTTCTATATTCTCACAGTCGCCGAAGAGCACAATGGTATCATACTTCTTCAGGCCGTCGATCAGACGCTTCATCAGTACCTGCTCGTGGGCTTCGATACTGTCAAAGCCGACCTCGGTGAGCACGTCGATGGCCTTGCCCATGCCTACAACGCCGGGATAGTTGGGAGAACCGGCCTCATAGACCTCCGGGGCGGTTTTATAGAGGACATCATAGTCACGGACGATTTTGATGGTGCCGCCGCCGTAGAATTCAGGCATATGCTCATCCAGCACTTCCTTCAGGCCTACAATCGCGCCGCCGCCGTAGGGAGAATACATCTTATGGGCGGAATATACCAGGAAATCAATGTTCTCCTCCGGGGTCTCACCCATCATGGAGAAGGAACGGTGGGCCACAATCTGGGCACCGTCGACAATGATAAGCGCGCCGTGCTCATGGGCCATCTTTGCCACACGGTGCACGTCCGTCACATAACCGGTTACGTTGGAGGCAGCGGTTACGGCAACGTACTTCACGTCATTTTCTTCCAGGAGACGTTCCAGCTCGTCGTATTTGATACGCCCCTGCTCATCCACCTCCGCGTAGATAACCTTGCAGCGTTCCCGCCAGGACAGATCGTTGGCGTGATGCTCCATTCTGGTGGTCAGAACCAGGTCATCCTCACTTTCGATAAGGGCAGAGGCAAGCTTGTTCAGGCCGTCCGTGGTGGAATTCACATAGATACAGGTATAGGCAGAGGGATCCGCATGGACAAAGTTCAGAACCTTGGTACGGGTTTCCATGTAAATATCCGTGGAATAATTGGATTTCTGGGAGAAGCCCCGGCCGATGGAGCCGTACATCAGAAGCTTATTATTCACTTCGTCCATAACCATTTTAAAGGCAGGCGTGGTCGCGGCATTGTCAAAGTTGACGAGGGGCTTTGTTGTACCGTCCTCCAGCTCCACAGGCTCATCCACGCCCACCACATAGTCCCGGATATTATCCAGGGTGTATTTTACTTCCTCTGTGCTTCCTTCAGAGGTTTCGGCTGCGGATGAGGCTTCGGAAGCAGATGAAGCTTCGGAAATGACCGAGGAAGCGGATGCGGTTTCTGCTGAGGAGGCAGAAGCCGAGGAGATCTCCCGGGAAGAGCTGCAGCCGGCAAAGACGGATACGGCCAGTATCGTACAGAGGAGGGCTGTGATGCTGCGGTGAATTTTTTTCATATTATCTCCTTTCAGTTGAAAATCTCCTGATGCGATGTAAAGGCGTCCCGGGTGATGGGCCGGAACTCATAGCCATTGGACAGATAGTATTCAATAATCGAGGGCAGAGCCTCTAAAGTCGTTTCCTTGCCGCCGCAGTCGTGGGACAGAAGTACGATGTTTTCCCAGTAATCCACGCTGGTGGCTGCAGCGATAAGGGCGTTTACATCGTCCACCACCGCCCCGTCGCCGGAGCTGCAGTTCCAGTCAAAATACTGGTAGCCCCTCTCCTGCACCGCCGAAGTCAGGTAGGTCATGATGCCCTCACAGTAATCCCGGGACACCTGGTTGCAGCTGCCGCCCGGGAAACGGATGAAGGCCGGCACATACCCTATCTGTTCGGCAACGACCTGGCCTATAGCGTCCAGATCGGCAAAGAAGGCCTCCGGTGAAGTGTATATCGTGGCATAGTCATGGCTGTAGGAATGCAGGCCGATGGTATGTCCTCTGTCATATGCTTCCTTTATCAGATAGAAATATTCCGGATCCTGGGCGGTAACGAAGAAGGTGCACTTTACGTTATACCGGTCCAGCACGTCCAGAAAGGCCGGAGTCAGGTAAGAAGGTCCGTCGTCCAGGGTCAGGTAGACCACCTTCTCCTCGGTCATATGGTTGTTGCCACAGGGCACGCCGGGCTGTACCGCAAAGGTTGAACGGTCCACCGGATAGTCCGCCGCACGAAGGCCGCCGGTTTCCTGGGCGGCTTCTGCTGCAGGCTGCTGCGCCGGCTGTTCCGCTGTCTGCTGCTGCGCAGCAGCGGCTTCCGTCGTCTGCTCTTCCGCTGCCTGTGCAGACGTGCTCAGGGCAGCCGCTTCAGGCTGAAGGGCAGCAGGTGTTTCCGAGGAGGCTGCCGCAGCTGCCGGCTGGATACTCTCCTCTTTTTTCTTCCTCTGCCTTGCCGATACGGAGATCACAATGATCAGGAATACCGCAATGATGATTATGCCTATGGTCAGCCGCTGTCTTATCTGGCGCTGGCGTTTTCGCTTCTTCGCCAGTGCCCGTCTTTTTCTTTCCCTTTCCGTCATCGGACAGACTCCCCTTTTTTTTCGATGATAGTATATTTTACCCTAAAACAAAGCCCGGGACAAGACTGTCCCGGGCCTTTTTAATAAAAGTTGTTTTCAGGTTACGGATTGGAAGCGGCTTCCTTGATGCCGGATACCAGTCCGGTAAGGTTCTGGATCTCCGAAGGGATAATAATCTTCGTGGCTTTGCCGTCGGCAGCGGTTTTGAAGGCGTCGTAGGCATGAAGCTTGAGGATGTCGTCGGTTTCAAAGCCGACCTCCTTAAGCTGGCGCACGCCTTCCGCGTCTGCCTTCTTCAGCATGACAATACCTTCGGCCTCAGCCTGCTTGTGCAGGCGGATGGCCTCGGCGCGGCCTTCGGCTTCCTTAATCATTTCAATCTTCTGGGCTTCCGCACGGAGAACGGCGGATTCCTTTTCACCCTCCGCACGAAGGACGGCAGATTTCTTCTCACCTTCTGCAATCAGGATGGCTTCACGGCGTTCACGCTCGGCCTTCATCTGCTTCTCCATGGATTCCTGGATAGCCTTGGGAGGCATGATGTTCTTCAGCTCTACCCTTGTTACCCGGATGCCCCAGGGATCCGTGGCGATGTCGAGGATGTCCCGCATCTTGGTATTGATGATTTCCCTGGAGGTCAGGGTTTCGTCCAGCTCCAGCTCACCGATGATGTTACGTAAGGTGGTGGCCGTCAGGTTTTCAATGGCCAGGACCGGATTGACGATACCGTAGGTGAAAAGCTTCGGGTCTGTTACCATGAAGAAGACAACCGTATCAATCTGCATGGTTACGTTATCCTTGGTGATAACCGGCTGGGGCGGGAAGTCCGCCACCCGCTCACGCAGGTCTATTTTGCGAACGACCCTGTCAATGAAAGGTATCTTCATGTGCAGGCCGGCATTCCAGACGCTTTTGAATTTACCAAGCCTTTCGATGATTTCCACTGTGGCCTGGGGAACAACCCGGATGTTGGCCAGCAGTATTGCAATGACAATGATGGCGATAATCACACCGAGTACAATTTTGGGACTCATTTTTCTTCCTTTCTTTCCGCCCGAAGGGGCGGTTAACAATTTATTCCGTGTATGACTGCATTATATGACGGAAATAAGCCTGCCGTAAAGGATATTAAGGGTAAAATAAATGCTTTTATTTTGCATACAGACGGGAAAAAAGGTATAATGTAAAAAACGTTTAAGGAGGAGAAATAACATGAAGAATATCTTATGTTTCGGAGATTCCAATACCTACGGTCTGAATCCGGAATGGGTAAAGGGAAATTTCGGAAGACATCCCTTTAACGTCCGCTGGCCCGGCAGGCTGCAGGCGCTTCTTGGCAGTGACTACCATATTATTTAAGAAGGTCTGTCCGGAAGAACCACGGTTTTTGACGATCCCACCATGCCGAACCGGGACGGAAGCGCCTATCTGGCGCCCTGCATCGAAAGCCACAGTCCGCTGGATCTTATCATCTTCATGCTGGGCACCAATGATACCAAGCCGCTGTACAGCGCAAGGCCTGCGGAAATCGCCCAGGGCATGGGCAGGCTTATCCGTATTGCGAAGGATCCCAACCTGTACATGGGCATGCCGGTGCCGAAGATCCTCGTGGCCGCGCCGGTGCCTTTGAACGAAACCGCCCTTACCCTGGCGGACGGCATCACAACGCCGGAAATGATCCGCAAAACCGAGGAGCTGGCTGCCGCCTATGCACCCATGTGCGCCATGTACGGCACAGCCTTCATTGATCTCGGCAAGGTGGCAAAGACCAGCAACCTGGACGGTGTACACCTTCTTCCCGAGGCCCATGAGGCCATTGCACAGGCCTATGCGGAAAAGGTAAGGGAGCTTATCGGCTGATTTTCTTCAGTTCTCCGCAAGGCTTTCCGCAATTTTCAGATCTTCAGGTGTGGTTATTTTAAAGTTAAGGGGCGATCCGGCTGCCAGATGCACCGGATGGCCCTTTACTGCGCAGATGCTGCAGGTATCCGTAAGCCTGGCCTTCTGGAAAGGCGTCAGTTCCCGATAACATTCTTTCAGCAGGCCGATACGGAAGGTCTGGGGCGTCTGGGCCTGGTAAAGCCGGCTTCTGTCGGGCACGCAGGCAATGGTTTCCCCTTTTTCACTGTCGTAAATGGTATCCACGGCCTTAATCGCCGTTCCCACTGCGCCGTATTCTTCGGCAAGACGGATGTTTTCCCGGATGATTTCCTTCGTGACAAAGGGACGCACGGCGTCATGGGTCAGAAGTATGCTGTCCCCCTGCTCCCCGAAGCGTTCCTCTATTGCCGTAATGATGCGGAAAACCGTATCGTTCCTGTCTCCCCCGCCGGGAAGAATAAACAGCCTGTCCTTACAGCTTCCGGCAAATTTACTGAAAAGCTCTTCGGTATAGTCTGCCCAGTCCTTATGCACGCCGATAAAGACCGCGTCAATTTCCCCGCAGGAGAGAAATTTTTCCACGGTGTGAACCAGGATGGGTTTATCTTTAAGAAGAAGAAACTGTTTGGGCAGCTCTGCCCCCATGCGCGTGCCGGTACCGCCGGCAGCGATCCCTGCGAAAATCATTTCTTCTCCCGGCCGCCCTTCTGCGCGGCCTTTGCGGCTTTTTCTTCCTTTTCCACCTCTGCAAGGAACAGGTCAAAGACCGCATCCAGCAGGGCTTCGTCGCCCACGCCCAGATAATCCTTTTCCCCGTTTTTCTTCTGCTTTATCTCCAGTATAATGCAGACGCCGCCTTCCTCCTCGTCGTCAAAATAATCCTCGTCATTCTGGGATTCCAGGACGGCGTATTTCTTACCCTTATATTCGATGGTTTTCAGATAGCGGTAATAGGTTTCCTCGCCGTTGTCGTCCGTCAGGACAAAGGTTTCGTCCTTTTCCGTATTTTTGCCCATTATTCTCCCTCTTTCTTTGCTTTTGACGTGCTTTCCATGAGTTCCTTTGTGATGTAAATGCCCGAGCCGGCCAGGGCGGAAACATTGACCGCGCAGTCAAAACGGGCCGTAATATCCTTCACCGTCTGCACCATCACGTCCCAGCTGCCGTCGTAGGCCATGCGAAGCTTCCTGATATCCGTGAAGCAGCGCAGCGCCGTCCGGTCTTCCCTGCCGTTTATCGTGGGCATCTTAAGCTTCGTACCCTTGGGCATGGTGATTTTCCCGCCGGTTTTCACCGGGCGTTTGCCCTCATAGGTGACGGGAACGAGAAGCCTGGCCTTGGGAATCTGCTGCAGGAGAAGGTTGTAGATCACCCGGTAGGAAAGATCCGGCTCCTTATCCGCCGGCTTTGCCAGCTGTCCCAGCAGCAGGATCCAGCGTTCCAGATCCGGGTTCAGTACGGGCCTTGCCTCCGGCTTCATTCTGGTAAAATCCGGCTTCGGCGCTAACATTTCTCCGGGAATGCGTACGGTTTCGGAAAGAACGGCGCATTCGTGGGCGCCGTTGGCGTAGAAGCAGTCCGCGAAGAAATTCCGGATGCCGGTCCTGTTTTCCCCGTTTTCTATCCGCTTCACCTCGAAGATGTCCGGATTGAGCATCGCCATTTCCGCGTTTTCCGCCTGTTTCGCTGCAATATAGATGTAGGGGGCCGCTACGGTATAGCTGCCGTTGCCCCGGTCGATGATCCGGGTGTACATGTGGGGTTCCCCGGTCCGTTTGTTGAAGATGCACCAGATCTCATCCGCGGAAAGAATCTTTTTCGCCATGTCCGTGTTTATGACTTTAAGCTTCTCCGCCAGGACCTTCCTGTCCTCCTCGGATTCCGGCTGCTTCTTTTCCAGCCTGCTGCGCAGGAAAAGCCGCACCACCTCCGCCAGCTGGGAAAAGGTGCATTTCTCCAGGATTTCCTCCGGGATTTCCAGGGTGTTGGAATAGGCAGCCAGCGCAGCTTGGGACACCTCTCCCTCGCTGGTCAGCAGCTCCTCCGGCGCGGAGCCTTTCGCCTCTTCCGTGTCGGATTTCAGTATTTTTTTCAGATTCGGAAAAAGAGCCATAGGGTTACTCCTTATAAACAAGAATGATTTTGATGAAAGAATAGCACAACCGGAAAGAAATTACCAGTTTATTGCAGATAATCTGGTTTACCGGCGGCAAATATGCTACAATGGCCGAAGAACATTCTTAAACGGAGGAGCTTATGAAATACGATTTTACATCCCTGATTGAACGAAAAGGTCATGATGCCATCGCCGTAGACGGCCTCGGCGCCCCCGGCGGCTTCTGTCCCGGCGCACCGAAGGAGGGCTTTGACGCCATTCCCATGTGGGTGGCGGATATGAATTTTCCCACGGTTCCCGATATCCCCGAGCAGATTATCGAGCGGGCCAAGCATCCGGCCTTCGGCTATTTTATGCCCAGGGACGAATATTATGACGCCATCATCAACTGGCAGAAGGTAAGAAACGGTGTGGAAGGCCTCACAAAGGAAAACATCGGCTATGAAAACGGTGTCCTTGGCGGCGTGGTCAGCGCGGTGAACTGCCTCCTTTCCCGGGGTGACAAGATCCTGCTTCACTCTCCCACCTATGTAGGCTTTACCGGCTGCCTGACCAACAACGGCTACGACATTATCCACAGCCCCCTGGTCAAGGATGAACAGGGTGTATGGCGGATGGATTTCGAGGACATGGAAGCCAAAATCGTGGACAATAAAATCCACGCCACGGTTTTCTGTTCACCCCACAATCCCTGCGGCCGCGTCTGGGAAAAATGGGAAATCGAAAAAGCCATGGAAATCTTCAAAAAGCATGACGTGTACGTCATTTCCGACGAAATCTGGTCCGACCTGATCCTGGGTGACCACAAACACATTCCCACCCAGTCCGTCTCCGAGGACGCGAAGATGCG
The DNA here is from genome assembly GCA_902796005.1 of uncultured Lachnospiraceae bacterium. Classification (GTDB taxonomy): domain Bacteria; phylum Bacillota; class Clostridia; order Lachnospirales; family Lachnospiraceae; genus Alectryocaccobium. The sequence continues at coordinate 23,033 of CADBNF010000038.1, forward strand.
CACCATGGCCTTCTACGCCCCCTCCAAGACCTTCAACCTGGCTGGCCTGGTGGGCAGCTACCATATCATTTACAACAGCTTCCTGAAGGATCGTATCAACAAGGAAAGCTCCCTAGCCCACTACAACTCCATGAACGTCCTCTCCATGTACGCCCTTATCGGCGGCTACAGCGAAAACGGCATGATCTGGGTGGACGAGCTTCGTCAGGTGCTGACGGAAAACGTGGATTTCGCCTGTGACTTCATAGAGAAGAATTTCGAAGGCGTGACGGTCTGCAAGCCCCAGGGCACCTATATGCTTTTCGTGGACTGCAGGGACTGGCTGGAGGCCCACGGCAAAACTCTGGACGAGGTTCTCGCTGCCTGCTGGGACGTAGGCTGCGCCGTTCAGGACGGCAGAGGCTTCCACGGTGAAACCTGCATCCGCATGAACCTGGCTTCTCCTACATCCAGAATTAAGGAAGCCTTCGAGAGGATGAAGAAATACGTCTTCTGCTAAAGCGTAAACAAGCCGAAGAATGGTATAAATTACAGCCGAACCATTATATTTTATATAGTTTTTTCTCTTCACCCATACTATAATGAATAAGTGGAATGCATGGAGGCGTTCCGAACTTGTACATACTCATCCAGAAAAAAGAACGACAGGAGGTACAATATGGGTTCCAAGAAATACCCGCACGTATTTTCACCTATCAGAATCAGGGGCATTGACTTCAAGAACAGAATTGTCCTGGCTCCGCCCTCTCCCAACCTGGCCAGCAGCGACGGCAAGATCACGCCGGAATTCATCGACTGGTTCAGAATGTTTGCCAGAGGCGGCGTCTGCACCCTGTATGTGGGCAACTCTTCCATCGACATCAAGGAATGCAAGGATGAAGCCTACCAGCTTGACTTAAGCAATGAGGACGGCGTCCGTGAACTTGCCCGCTATGCGGACATGTGCAAGGAATACGACTGCCATGCTTCCCTGGAAATCAATCACAACGGCGAGAACACGGCCTTCGAAACCGTCGGCCATGCGCCTTACAGCTCCTCGCCCAACATTTCCTCCACCGAGCATGCCCGTGCGGAGCGTCTCGGCCGTGATCCCATCCCGGCCATCGAGATGACCCATGAAAAGATTAAGGAAACCGTGGAGAAATTCGGTAAGGCGGCAGCCATGATGAAACGCGCCGGCATGGACATCGTCCTGGTGCACGGCGGCCACGGCAACCTGATTTCCCAGTTCACCTCCCCGCTGTACAACCATCGTACCGATGAATACGGCGGCAGCACGAAGAACCGTGCCCGTTTCGCCATCGAGGTCTGCGACGCCATCCGTGAAAAATGCGGTGAGAACTTCGTTATCGAATTCCGTATTTCCGCCGATGAAATCGCCGAGGAAGGCATGCACTTCGATGAAACCCTGGAACTCATCGGCTACCTGAAGGATCACATCGATATCCTGCATGTATCCGCCGGCCTGCACTCCGACTTCAATATGGCCTACTTCCGCAACTGGTGCCAGAACTTCATGATGGAGAGAGGCTTCAACGTTCACTTCGCAGCGGACGTCAAGAAGCGTTATCCGGACCTTCTGGTTACCACCGTCGGCTCCATCACCAGCATCGACATGGCAGAAGAAATCATCGCCTCCGGCAAGGCTGACTTTGTAGCCATGTGCCGTCCGCTTATGGCGGATCCGGATATGCCCAACAAATACGCCAAGGATATGCCCGAGGAAAGACGTCCCTGCTTAAGATGCCAGACCTGCTGTAAGCATCTGATGGTTCCGAAGCCCATCTACTGCGCGGTTAACCCCATGTCCGGCATGACCAGTGTACTGCGGGACGGCGTGGTTCCCAAGGCTGTGGAGAAGAAGAAAGTTGCCGTTGTAGGCGGCGGCCCCGGCGGCATCCAGGCCCTCATGACCCTGTGCGAACGCGGCCATGACGTAACGCTTTACGAAGCCACCGGCGAGCTTGGCGGCACGGTTGCCAAGGCAGCCCTTCCGGATTTCAAGATCGACGTAAGGGATTACCTGACATATCTCCGTTACCAGGCAAATAAATACGCGGCCAAATACGGTGCGAAGATCCTTCTGAACACCAAGGCCACAAAGGAAATGCTGGACGCTGAGAACTACGACGCGGTCATCATTGCCATCGGCGCCGAGCCCATCGTTCCGAAGGTTCCCGGTATTGATCTTCCCCATGTAGCCTGGGCTCCCGATGCCGAAGAGGGCAAATGCGAGGTCGGTCAGAAGGTTATCGTTATCGGCGGCGGCTCCGTCGGTATCGAAGCGGCCATCGACTTCAATGCCCAGGGCAAGGATGTAGCCATCATTGAAATGGCGGATCAGATGACCTCCTTCATGAACCTTATGGCAAGCTCCGGCGGTTCCGGCGGCGAGTTCATGAAAATCATGGCGGAAAGAAACATCCCCGTACACTACAGCACGAAGCTCCTCGAGGTTCAGGCTGACAAGGTTATCTGCGAAAACGTGGAGACCGGCGAAAGGGTTGAATACCCGGCCGATACCGTTCTTCTTGCCGCCGGCATGAAGGCCAAACTCGACGAGGCTGACTCCCTGCGTCACTGCGCACCGGAATCCGACGTCTTCATTATCGGCGATGCCAAGCGTGCCGCTACCATCTCCGAAGCAGTCAACGAAGCTTTCCAGCATTGTCTGCATATCTGATGACGGCAGTTATCTGAATTTTTTCGTATACCATGTATATTTCTTTCTGAGAAGTATACATGGTATACTTTTTTTGTGCCCGAACAGCGGCGTGCATTTTTACCTTTTACTGTACGGACACCGGAAACATCTATAGCAGAATAAGTTACAGTACACAGGAGGAAACAGATCATGACACCCGAAAACAAAGCAAAGTATGAGGCGAAGCTGAAACGGATCAAAGACGCAATCGCCCTCACTGAACCGGATATGGTTCCCATTAAACCATCTCCGGCGATTTTCCCCATCCTGGATGCCGGGTACACTGTGGCGGAAGCGATTTATGATGATTCCCTTACCATCTACCGGGATGCGCTCTTCAAATACCTGCACAAGTATGACCCGGATGCAGGCGTCGGCACAGGCACCAACCTGGCAGGCCAGGGAAAGATCATGGAGCTGCAGGAGCCGAAAAACATGCGCTGGGCCGGCATGCCCGGAAACATTATCGACAAGAACTCCATCCAGCAGTACATCGAGTACCCCTTCCTTCTTGACGATGAGTTTGAGGACTTCTTTACGGACCGTACTGCCTGGTCCCTGCACAAGGCCTTCCCCCGGGCCAGCACGGTGCTGGAGCCTTTGAAGGACCTGAACCTGGAATTCGGATTTGCGGGCGTAGGCGGACTGGCTGCCCAGTTCTCCAAACCGGAAATGAAGAAAATGATCACCAGGCTCTGGGAAATCAACGACGCCATGGCGGAATTCGGCAAAAAATCCGCCCAGCTTGCGAAGGACGTGGAGGAAGACGGCTACCCGATTGTCCAGGGCGGCGGCGCCGGCGTTCCCTTTGACGCCTACAGTGATCACTTAAGGGGCACCATTGAATCCCTGGCAGACCTGTACACCCGTCCCGAGGACGTGGAGCTGTATATCAAAGAGGAGCACCAGAAAACCCTGGCCATGATACGCAGCATGAAGGGAAAGATGGAGGGTAAACATATCTTCATGGCCCTGCATAAAGGCATGGACGGCTTCATGAGCGACGAGCATTACGAGCATTTCTACTGGAAGCACCTGCAGGAAATCATCTGCGCGATTATCGATGCCGGCCAGGTACCCTACATCTACACCGAGGGCAACTACAATTCCCGGCTTAAATTCCTCGCGGACGTGCCCAAGGGAAAGGTTCTCTACCATTTCGAAACCGTGGATATGGCCGAGGCCAAGAGAATCCTCGGGGACGTGGCCTGTATCTCCGGCGGCTTTGCCACCCAGACCCTCACCTACGGTACGAAGCAGCAGGTTATCGACGAATGCAAACGGCTCATCGATATCTGCGCGCCCGGCGGCGGCTTCATCTTCGAAACCTCCTTCGGCATGGATTACTGCAAACGTGAAAACGTGGAGGCCATGTTCGAGACCGTACGGGAATACGGAAAATACAAATAAATGCAAAACAAGGAAAAGCGCCCCTGGCGGGCGCTTTTCCTTATATACAGCCGGTATTCCCGGTTGTTTTTCTGCAGTATCCGAAATCAGTCTCAGGCCTTTCCTTCCCACATGTCCAGCTCATATTTCATACTGCCGGGCAGGTACCTGGGTCCCCGGACCGCCAGCACCCGGAACTCCTCCGTCATCCGGGACAGGGGCATCAAGGATTCGGGATAGGCGGTGAGCAGGTGGATTTCCATCAGCCTTGAAATGTGAAGCTGTTCATCCGGCGGATCCAAAGGGATATTGACCCTTACCGCCTCGCATTTGAAGAGAACGGCGCTTACCGGCGCGGCCACATACAGATAAACCAGGTCCCCTGGCCTTACGTCACTGCTCTGCTTCCAGAGAATCTGCTTTTCATGCTTAAAGGCCTCCACCACATCATAATATTTGGGGTTTGCAGGGACCAGCCAGTCCTTCGGGCCACGAAAGGCAGCCTTTTTCCCGCCTGAGGGCAGGGTCAGCTGGTAGCTGTCGTCCAGGAGCCGGTAAAGGGATTTGTCTTTGATCCTTCCGTCCAGCACCAGGGTAATCCAGCTTTTCTTCGTCATGTGATACGCCGGAAGGATGCCCTCGGACATGGTCAGAAGGGGTACGGCCTCCGGATCACATTTGACGTTCAGGATATAGGTTTCCCCCTCCTCCTCCATTCCCAGAAGCCGGTATTTCACCCGCATGATAATACCGAAAAGCTTTTTCCTGCCATTTCCTGTTGAATGAGAGAAAACATAGGATTCCGGCTGCCATTTGATTTCCCTTAAGGGCTCCGTGTCATAGGTTTTCTTCACGTAATCGAAGACCTTCTGAAGCTGTGTCTTTTTCATTTATGCCCGTCTCCTTATTCCGGTTTCCGGATACCTATCACCGCCGCCATTCTGCCGGAAGCGGCCTTTTCCGCCCTGTAGGAATGACACAGGCTGCTTTCACAGACCGTGCAGACCTCAGAATCGATGATATTTTCTTCCTTCAGGCCTGCCAGACGCAGCATTTCTGTGTTGATGGCCGTGGTATCGATGAAATATTTATTCCTTGCGGCGTCCCTTCTGACGAAGGTCTCAAAATCCGCAAAATCCGAAAAGCCTTCCGCAAACATCCGGTAAACGTCCTCGTCCACCTCAAAGTGGCAGCTGCGGATGTGAGGGCCGATGCAGCAGATCAGATCTTCCGGCCGGGAGCCGAATTCCTCCTGCATTCTGGTGACGGCTTTGCTTCCGATACGGGCAAGGGTCCCCCGCCAGCCGGAATGAATGTTGGCAATCGCTTTCTGTACCGGATCATAAAAAAGCAAGGGCGTACAGTCGCCGAAGCCCAGAAGCAGGGCTGTACCGGGCACGTCAGTTACAAGGCCGTCGGTGTCCGCCAGGAAATCCGGATAGATCCCCCTCTCCCCTTCTCCAATGCGCCGGATATGATCGGAATGGGTCTGGCAGGGCCGGACAAAGGCCTGTTCGTCTGTCTGCAGTTCTTCGGCAATCTCTTTAATTGTATTGCGTGCCGTTTCTTCCTTCTTCTCCCAGGTGGACAGGGTTCCCACGTCCCAGGGCTTTAAGGTAATCATATGAAACAGCCCCGGGTATTCCAGCAGCCTTCTGAACTGAAGGTAGGAGGAATGCTCCGAATCCATCTGTATCACGTTCCGGTTGGTCAGGTTATGCATATCTTTTTCCTTCTTCTCCGCTTTTTTAAAGCGCAGTTTTTATTCTTTTACCAGCTTCCATCATACCGCAAATTTCCCCGGTGCGCATCTTATTTCTTTGAAGTAAAAAAGCCTTTTTTCCCCTAAAAAAAAGTGGATTATATTTCTTTTTATCAGTATTTAGGCTATAATAGTAAAAGAGCATTTTTACAAAAGAACAATCAATCAGGAGGCAAAGAAAAATGGGTTCAAAAAAGTATCCGCACGTATTTTCCCCGATCAGAATCCGGGGCGTTGACTTCAAAAACCGTATCGTTCTGGCACCGCCCTCTCCCAACCTGGCCAGCAGGGACGGCAAAATCACGCCGGAATTCCTGGACTGGTTCAGGATGTTCGCCAGAGGCGGCGTCTGCACCCTGTATGTGGGCAATTCCTCCATCGACATCACCGAATGCAAGGACGAGGCCTTCCAGCTGGACTTAAGCTCCGACGACGGTATCCGTGAGCTTGCCCGCTATGCGGACATGTGCAAGGAATACGACTGCCACGGTTCCCTGGAAATCAACCACAACGGCGAAAACACCGCTTTTGAGACCGTGGGCCACGCGCCTTTCAGCTCCTCGCCAAATATTTCCTCCACGGAAAGAACCAGGGCGGCCATGCTGGGCAGGGATCCGATTCCCGCCATCGAGATGACCCACGAAAAGATCAAGGAAACCGTTAACAAATACGGCGATGCCGCTGCCAGAATGAAACGGGCCGGCATGGACGTGGTGCTGGTGCACGGCGGCCACGGCAACCTGATTTCCCAGTTCACTTCCCCGCTGTACAACCATCGTACCGATGAATACGGCGGCAGCACGGAAAACCGGGCCCGCTTCGCCATCGAGGTATGCGACAATATCCGCGAAAAATGCGGTGAGAACTTCGTTATCGAATTCCGTATTTCCGCGGATGAGATTGCCGAGGGAGGCATGCATTTCGACGAAACCCTGGAGCTTATCGGCTATCTGAAGGATCATATTGATATCCTTCATGTTTCCGCCGGCCTGCATTCCGACTTCAACATGAAGTATTACCGCAACTGGTGCCAGAACTTCATGATGGAGAGAGGCTTCAACGTCCACTATGCGGCGGATGTGAAGAAGCGCTATCCGGACCTTCTGGTAACCACCGTCGGGTCCATCACCAGCATCGACATGGCGGAGGAAATCATTGCTTCCGGCAAGGCAGATTTCGTGGCCATGTGCCGGCCCCTGATGGCGGATCCGGACATGCCCAACAAATATGCCCACGATATGCCCGAGGAGCATCGTCCCTGCTTAAGGTGCGATACCTGTACCAAGCACCTGATGATTCCGAAGCCCATCTTCTGCGCGGTTAACCCCATGTCCGGCATGACCAGCGTGCTGCGGGACGGCGTGGTGCCGAAGGCCGTCGAGAAGAAGAAGGTTGCCGTCATTGGCGGCGGCCCCGGCGGTATCCAGGCTCTCATGACCCTGTGCGAGCGCGGCCATGACGTTACCCTGTATGAAGCCACCGGCGAGCTGGGCGGCATGGTGGCCAAGGCGGCGAATCCTTCCTACAAGATTGATATGAAGGATTACCTGGTATGGCTCCGTTACGAAGCAAACAAATACGCGGAGAAATACGGCGCCAGAATCCTGCTGAACACAAAAGCCACGAAGGAAATGCTGGATGCGGAGAATTATGATGCCCTGATAATCGCCATCGGCGGCGATCCCATCATTCCCGATGTTCCCGGCATCGACAGGCCCAATGTAGCCTGGTCTCCCGATGCGGAGGAAGGCAGCATTGAAGTCGGTGATAAGGTTGTCATCATCGGCGGCGGCGTGAACGGCGTGGAATCCGCCCTTGAATTTGCCCTGCGCGGCAAAAAGGTGGAAATCGTGGAGATGAACGACAAGGACGCCCTGTTCATGCTCTGGAGGATCAAGGGCTCCGGTTCCCAGGCCAGGGAATTCGGCGACCGGCTTGAGGCTGCCGGCATCCCCATCCACTACTGCACAAAGCTCAAAGAAGTCACGGATGAGGGCGTTGTTATCGAAAACCTTGCCGACGGTTCCTGTGAAACCCTTGCCTGTGACAGCGTGCTTCTGGCCTGCGGCCTGACAGCTAAGCTTGCAGAGGCTGATTCCCTGCGTCACTGCGCGCCGGAGACGGATGTGCACATTATCGGTGATGCGAAGGAAGTGCGTACCATTTCCGACGCTGTCAACGAAGCCTTCCGTACCAGCCTGCATATCTGATTGACACTTCCGGGTGAGACGGCGGCCTGTCCGCCCTCACCCGGCTTTTCTTTAAGAAAGGAAGAATCATGTCTTCTAAATACAGCCACGTATTTACACCTATCCGCATCCGTGGTGTGGACTTTAAAAACAGAATCTTTCTTGCCCCGGCCACACCGGTGCTTTCCACCCCCGACGGCCTGGTGACCCCGGAGCTGGTCAACTGGATGCGCATGTTTGCCAGGGGCGGCGTAACCACACTGTACCTGGGGAACTGTTCCGTGGACCTTTCCGAAAACCAGGACCAGAGCTACCAGCTGGACCTGGGCAGGGACGACTGCATCCGGGAGCTGGCCCGGTATGCGGACATGTGTAAGGAATATGACTGCCACGCCTCCCTGGAAATCAACCATGCCGGGGAAGGCATCGGCTTCGAAACCTTCGGCCGTCCGGCCTACTCCGCTTCCTCCTATATTTCCTCCGATGAAGAAATCCGCGCCCGCATGCTCGGCCGGGATCCGATTCCCTGCGAGGAAATGTCGAAGGAGAAAATCAGGGAGGTTATCGGCATGTTCGCCGATGCTGCCTACCGGATGAAGCGGGCCGGCATGGATATTGTCATGGTCCACGGCGGCCACGGCAACCTGATTTCCCAGTTCACCTCCCCGAAATTCAACAAGCGTACCGACGAATACGGCGGAAGCACCGAAAACCGGGCCCGTTTCGCCATTGAAGTCTGCGACGCCATCCGGGAAAAATGCGGTGAAAACTTCGTTATCGAATACCGCTGCTCCGGCGACGAGGAAGACCCGGAGGGCATGCACATCGAGGAAACCATCAAGCTGGCCGGCCTGCTCAAAGGCCATATCGACATTCTCCATGTCTCCGCCGGCCTTCATTCCCTGCCCTTTGGCAAGGATGAATATTACCGGAACTGGTGCCAGAATGCCCTGATGCCCAGATGCTTTAACGTGCATTATGCCCGGGACATCAAAAGAGCCCACCCTGATCTTCTTGTCAATACCGTAGGCTCCATCACCAGCATAGATTATGCAGAAGAAATTATTTCCAAAGGCTGGGCGGATTTCGTCTCCATGTGCCGGCCCCTGCACGCGGACCCGGACATGCCCAGGAAATATGCGGAAAACCGTCCTGAGGAACGGATTCCCTGCCTGCGCTGCGATACCTGCGCCAAGCATATCATGGTGCCCAAAATGATTTACTGCGCCGTCAACCCCATGTGCGGGATGACGGATGAGCTGCGGGACGGCGTCATCCCGAAGGCGGAGACGAAAAAGAAGGCAGCTGTTGTGGGCGGCGGTCCCGGCGGCATCTATGCCATGATGACCCTCTGCCGCCGCGGCCACGACGTTACCCTCTACGAAGCCTCTGATTCCTTCGGCGGCAATATCATCAAGGCAGCCAACCCCTCCTTCAAGCTCGATATGAAGGATTACCTGAAATGGCTGCAGAGCCGTCCGGAAAAATACGCGAAGGAATACGGGGCAAAGCTTCTGCTGAACACAAAGGCCACAAAGGAAATGCTGGATGCGGAAAACTATGACGCGGTAATCATCGCCATCGGTGCTGACCGGATTATCCCCGACGTTCCGGGCATTGACCTGCCGAATGTGGCCTGGGCTCCGGATGCGGAGGAAGGCTGCATCGAAGTGGGCGATAAAATCATCATCATCGGCGGCAGCACCAACGGCATTGAATCCGCCCTGGAATTTTCCGCCAGAGGAAAACAGGTGGAAATCATCGAGATGAACGACGAAGCCGGTCTGCGTTTCCAGTGGATGAACAAAAGCTCAGGTTCCCAGGCCAGGGAATTTGAACGGATCCTGCAGAATAAGCCGGAGATCCGGATTCATTACCGCAGCCGTCTTACGGAAATCCTGCCCGACGGCGTGGTTTACGAAGATATGGCCACCGGAGAAAAGAAAACCCTGTCCGGTGACAGTGTGCTTCTGGCCTGCGGCATGCGGGCGAGACTGGAGGAGGCGGATACCTTAAGGCACTGCGCGCCGGAATCGGACGTATTTGTCATCGGCGATGCAAAGGAAGCCCGCACCGTCGCGGAGGCCACCAACGAAGCCTTCCGCATCTGCCTGCATATCTGATGTACAAAACTGCAGGAACCGCCGGATATCGTATTTATTGAAAAAATGGTACTAACGGCGTATTTTCTTCGAAGTTTTTATCTGCTATCCTTTTAACAGGTAAAAGTCTGCCGCGGTAATTTTTCATTCGCCAGCAGGCAGAACAATTTAAGGAGGAGTAGAAATGAAAAAAAGGCTTGCAATACTGATGGCGGCCTGTCTGCTTGGCTTAAGCCTTGCAGCCTGCGGCGGCGGCGGCAGCGGCAGCGGTGACAATACACCCAAGGAAATTACAGGCGAAACCGTGGACACCGGCGTATTCTCCGCTTTCCTTCCCACCGGATGGACCAACGTTCCCCAGAAGGATATGTGGTCAGAGGACAATGCCATTGATCCTGACGTGCTTCTGTTTGTAAAGGGCCAGGCTACGGAAACCGACTACACCAGCAAACCTTATGTAATGATCAACCACTATGAACCCACCAACTATTTCATAAGCACAAAGAGCTTTTACGACGACGTCAAAGATCTGGAGGGTGTAACCTTCCAGGGCAAGGAGCTTGAAGAAGCGTTTACCGCTTTGTATGACGGCATCGGAAATGACTACGGCTACACCATTCTGGACTATGTCGGAGAAGATGCCCAGTGGCACATTACTATCCTTTCAGAACTGGACGGAAAATCCACCGGACTGTCCCTGGACAGTGCCGAGGTTCAGAAGATTCTGGACAGCATTGTCCTTGACTGACAGGCTGATAAATCCGGCGTTTGAAAAAACGCCGGATTTTCTTCTGTTGTGCAGCTTTAACAGTTGACAATACTGCTTTCCTGTGTTAAATTACTGAAAACCGAAGCAAAGATAGAGGCGCGGAATTCATCATTACCTGTCCGGAGTCAGCGGATGACAGAGATGTACAGGGAAAGGGAAGTCCGCCGAAGCGTAAAGGAAGCCGCGGCCCTTACGCTGGGCGCCGGGATAAGATGCCGGCGACTGTCACAGTTTATGTGGAGAGCTGTCGTAGTTGCTTATTTTCAGGTATGGAATTTATGCGGCTGAAGCGACACGCTTCGGCCGTTTTAAATTCAAGGAGGAATGAAAAATGAAAAAGATCACAAAGATTGCAGCCCTTGCCCTTGCAGGCCTGCTTGCCGTAAGCCTTACTGCCTGTGGCAGTTCATCCGGTGAAGGCAGCACTTCTTCTGCTGCTGAGAGCACTGCCTCTTCCGCAGCTGAAACCGGCTCAGCTTCCGCAGCCGTGGTTCCCTCCGGCGTGGAGGACGGTGTCCTTACCGTAGCCATGGAATGTGCTTATGCGCCTTATAACTGGGCCCAGACCGATGATTCCAACGGTGCGGTTCCCATCAAGGATTCCAACATGTATGCCAACGGTTATGACGTCATGATGGCGAAAAAGCTCTGCGAAGCCAACGGCTGGGAGCTGGAAATCATGCAGCTTGACTGGGATTCCCTGATTCCCGCTGTTCAGTCCGGCATCTGTGACGCGGTTATCGCCGGCCAGTCCATGACAGCCGAACGTATGGAATCCGTTGATTTTGCGGGTCCCTACCTCTATGCCACCATCGTCTGCCTCACCCTTGAAGGCTCCGAATATGCCGATGCCAAGGGCCTTGCCGACCTCGCCGGCGGTTCCTGCACCAGCCAGACCGGTACCATCTGGTACACCGTCTGCCTGCCCCAGATTGAAGGCGCCAACGTGCAGCCTCCCGCTGAGACCGCTCCGGCCATGCTGATGGCTCTGGAAACCAAGACCGTTGATTTCGTCTGCACCGATATGCCGACCGCCCAGGGCGCCATGCTGGCTTATCCGGATATGGTTCTCCTTGACTTCGCCGGTTCCGGTGATGATTTCGAGGTTTCCGATGAGGATATCAACATCGGTATCTCCGTTGCAAAGGGCAACACCGTCCTTCTGGATGCGCTGAACAGTGTGCTTTCCGACATGACCGCCGATGATTTCAATGCGCTCATGGCCGAAGCCATTGCCGTACAGCCTCTGGGCGAATAAGCCTTATTGCTGATTATTCCTGCAGGCAGGCGTTCTTCGTCTGCCTGCCTTATTTCTTTATAAATTCGATATAAGGAGTTCTTCCATGTTTATCGACAGACTGACGCAGCTGGGCCAGGATATTGCAAAGCTCTGGTCCCAGTACAGCGCTTCCTTCCTTCTCGGTGTCAGGAACACCCTGATTCTCGCTGTGGTGGCTACGGCCATCGGCTGTGTAATCGGCTTTTTCTGCGGTGTGCTGCAGACGATTCCCTACACAAAGAATGACAATATTTTCAAGCGCTTCTTCCTGAAGCTTTTACGGGTTGTCATCCGGATTTATGTGGAAATCTTCCGCGGTACCCCCATGATCCTGCAGGCCGTGTTCATCTTCTATGCCCTGCCCTATTTTTCAGGCAATGCCATCCAGTTCACCAACAAATGGATCTGCGCCATCGTGGTTGTTTCCATCAACACCGGCGCCTATATGGCGGAGTCCTTCCGGGGCGGCATTATTTCCATTGATCCCGGCCAGACAGAGGGTGCGAAGGCCATCGGCATGACCCACTTCCAGACCATGAACAGCATTATCCTGCCCCAGGCCTTAAGAAACATCATGCCCCAGATCGGCAACAACTTCATCATCAACGTGAAGGATACCTCCGTCATGTTCATCATCGGCTTTACGGAATTCTTCGCTTACCACAAGATGATTACCGGCGCGACCTTCAAGTACTTCCCCTCGGCCGTCATCGAGATGGCAGGTTACCTGATCATGACCATCATCGCTTCTCTCCTGCTCCGTTTTGTGGAGAAAAAGCTTGACGGCGCCGGCAGCTATGAGCTGGTCAATGCAGACCAGCTGGTGATGACCGCCGGTACCTACAACAATCCGGAAAAGGGTTCCCCCTATGATGAGCACAGCAAGGAATATCCGGATCTTTCAGAAAGGAGGGGCAGATAAATGGATAACCAGGCGATCCTAGAAGTCAGTCATCTGTCCAAAGCCTTCGGTAAAAACACCGTATTGAAGGACATCGATTTTACGGTCCGTCCCGGCGACGTCACCAGCATCATCGGGGCCTCCGGCTCAGGAAAATCCACCCTTCTGCGGTGCATCAACCTCCTTGAGACGCCCACCGGCGGCGATATCCTCTACCACGGCAAATCCGTTGTAGCCAGGGGCTTCAATCCCTCCAGCTACCGGGCAAAGGTCGGTATGGTGTTCCAGAGCTTCAACCTGTTCAACAACCTGACCGTGCTGGATAACTGCATGATCGGACAGATCAAGGTATTGAAGCGCAACAGGGAGGAAGCCAGGGAGAAAGCTCTGAAATACCTGGATAAGGTGGGCATGGTTCCTTATATGAACGCAAAGCCCCGGCAGATATCCGGCGGACAGAAGCAGCGGGCAGCCATTGCCAGAGCCCTGGCCATGGATCCGGAAATTCTTCTCTTCGATGAACCCACCTCCGCCCTGGACCCGGAAATGGTCGGCGAGGTACTGTCCGTTATGCGGGATCTGGCCAATGAGGGCATGACCATGCTGGTGGTCACCCATGAGATGGCCTTCGCCCGGGACGTCAGCTCCGACGTGGTATTCATGTCAGATGGCGTTATCTGCGAGCAGGGAGATCCGAAGGAAATCTTCAGCAACCCGAAAGAAACAAAAACCCGCGAATTCCTTTCGAGAATTCTCGGGTAGTCATAAGCAATCCCTCTTTTATCCCGTCGGGAAAGGCAGTACGCCCTCCCGGCGGGGTTCTTTTTTATCAGTTCGCAGCCAGAATAAGGGCTGATACTCTAGCAAATGCTTTTTTCATATTCGTTTCACAGGCCGAAATGCACCGGGCATTGCTCAGTCAACAAAATGCAGGGATGACAGAAATTCCTCGATAATGGGCAGGCTCTGTTCCTCCAGCGCCTTGCGGCCGTAGTAATAGACCGTATAGCAGCATTTGTTATGCAGGAAAACCACGGTTCTGGCGGACTGACGGATATCCGAAACGGTATATTCATAATGAACCGTCGCGGATTTGCAGCCGGCGGTTTCCTCTTCGGTGATTCCGTTGCTCTCATAGTCGTAGGATCTGAGCTGCTTGTAAATCTTCTTTTCCGTGCTTTTTGCGATACTGTACACATCGCCCGCCAGTTTAAACATGATGCCGCTGGCCTGGTGCCAGAGAACGCTGAAAATAATATGCCTGTCTTCGTCTCGGATGCTCCAGCAGTTGGGGTTGTCCTTGCCGAAGGCCTTCCGCATAACATCCGCATCCATATCCTTAAAGCCTTCAGGCGCGGTCACTGCCAGTGCATTGTTCAGAATCACTTCTGCCATGTTCATTCTCCTTCCAAAGCCGGGGATTTATTTCCACTCTTCCACTAAGGAAGCGAAATCCTTCGTTCTGTTCAGCAGCTTTCCGGGCAGGAACTTCGTCTCCGCGGAACAGCAGGATGCGCAGTCCTTTACGGAATGGCCCATTCCGCCGCCGCCACTGGTGGCGAAGACAGCGATGGTCTTGCCGGAGAAATCATAGGATTCCAGGAAGGTCCGCACGATCATGGGAGCGGTACCGCACCAGATGGGGAAGCCCAGATAGATAAAATCATATTCGTCCATGTTCTCGCATTTTCCGGCGATTTCCGGACGGCAGTTGGGAATGTATTTCATCTCCTGGATGCTGCGGCTCTTCTCGTTGGGCCAGTATACATCCTCTTTGGTATAGGGAATCTTCGGGGTAATCTCATACAGATCTGCACCGGCTGCCTTTGCCAGTTCCTCTGCCACACCTTTTGTCTTGCCGAATTCAGCAGAAAAATACGCTACAAGTTTCTTTGCCATATGAAGTTCCTCCTTTGGATGGTAATCCTTATGTTTTCTCTAATTGTAAACCCTGCCGGACAAATATACAAGCGTCCGCCGGACGTTTATGACTCTTTTCAGGTTCTGACCTTCGTGCCCCGGGTATCCCGTTTGCCAAGCTTCAGCTTGTTTAAGGAAAGCTGACGGTCATTGTATTCAATCACCCGTTCCACTCTGCCGGCTACCAGGTAGGCACCTGTCAGGCTTTCTCCCTCTGAAAGCTTCATGCCGCGCACGCCAAGGGCCGTTTTCTTCTTCCCGGTCACCTCTTTAATGGTCATCCGCAGGAAATAGCCCTCTCCTGACTGCAGCACCAGGTAATCGTAATCCGCGGCATTGGCAGCCAGCAGAAGCCGGGTGTCGTCGGAGGCCAGCTTTGTGGCCGCAATGGTTTTGCGGGCCACGTCGAATTCCGAGCCCTCCACCAGCTTGATAAGGCCGTCCGAGGAAACGAAAACAAGGCTTCCCTTCTTCACATTTTCCATACTGTCCATGCCGATGATGGCTTCCTTCGCGGATTCATAGGAAGAAAGGTTGTCCACAGGCACGCCCTTGTCCCGGAATTTGCCCAAGGGAATTTTGTCCGCCCTGATGGTATGCATGTTGCCCGTATCGGTGAAGATACACAGGCGATCCGTGCTCATGATATTCAGCACGAAGCGGTTTTCCTTGTCCGCTGCTTCCCTGTTGCGTTCGTACACGGAGGGATCCACGCATTTGATGTAGCCGAAGCGGTCGCAGAGCACCACGGCCGGGTATTCAGGCTTCTCCTCCTCCACAACCACGGCCGCCTCCGCATTGGTCAGCTCGGTGCGGCGGGGCCTGCCGT
Organism: uncultured Lachnospiraceae bacterium; assembly: GCA_902796005.1. Lineage (GTDB taxonomy): Bacteria > Bacillota > Clostridia > Lachnospirales > Lachnospiraceae > Alectryocaccobium. The sequence continues at coordinate 38,877 of CADBNF010000038.1, forward strand.
ATTCCTTTTTGATGCTGTCCAGATCGTCGGCAATGACCTTCGTCATGGAGTCATAGTTGTTCAGGATATCCTCGTACCTGGCGATTTTCGCCAGGGTTTCCTCGTATTCCTTCTGCAGCTGCAGGATTTCCAGGCCGATCAGGCGGTACAGGCGCATCTCCAGGATGGCCGTGGCCTGCCGCTGGGTAAAGCAGAGCTTTGCGGCAGCCTTTTTGCTGGCAGCCTTTTTGAAATTGATGCCCTCGGTAATGCCCATGGTCAGGCAGTCCTTCACCTGCTTCTGGTTTTTACTGCCCCGCAGGATCTCAATGATGAGGTCAATAATGTCGCAGGCCTTGATGAGGCCCTCCTGCACCTCCTGCTTTTCCAGCTGGGCCTGCAGGAGCTTCTGGTATTTCCTGGTGGCCAGCTCAAAGCGGAAATCCACATGCTGTTCGATGATTTTCCGTAGGGAACAGGTTTCCGGACGGTTGTTCACCACCACCAGCATATTGACGCCGAAGACGTCCTCCAGCCTGGTTTTCTTGTACAGCAGGTTTTTCAGCTTTTCCGTATCGGAGCCCTTTTTCAGCTCCAGGACGATGCGGATGCCCTCCTTGGAGGACTGGTTGGAAATGTCCACGATTTCCGGGGCTTTCCTGGTCTCCACCAGCTCCGCCACGTCATTCAGGAATTTGCCGATGCCGGCGCCTATCATGGTAAAGGGAATCTCGGTAATCACCAGGGCCAGGCGTCCGTTTTTGCCCTTTTCCACCTCCACCCTGCCCCGGATGCGGATGCGTCCCTGGCCGGTTTCGTAGATGTTCAGAAGGTCCTCCTGGTTGACCACGATACCGCCGGTGGGGAAATCCGGTCCCTTGATGTACCGCATCAGTTCCCGGGTGGTCATCTCGCTGTCCTTCAGGAAGGCCTTAACCGCGTCCACGATTTCCCCCAGGTTGTGGGGCGGAATGCTGGTGGTCATGCCGACGGCGATGCCCTCCGAGCCGTTCAGGAGAATATTCGGGATACGGACAGGCAGCACCTCCGGCTCCTTCTCCGTTTCGTCGAAGTTCGGCAGGAAATTCACAATATCCAGGTTCATGTCCGCCAGGAACACCTCCTGGGTGATTTTCGCAAGCCTGGCCTCCGTATAACGCATGGCGGCGGCCTCGTCGCCCTCTATGGAGCCGAAGTTGCCGTGGCCGTCCACCAGTATCTGGCCTTTTTTGAAGTCCTGGGCCATTACCACCAGGGCGTCATAGATGGAGGAATCCCCGTGGGGATGGTATTTACCCATGGTATCGCCCACGATCCTGGCACATTTCCTGTAAGGCCGGTCATAGAAGGTACCCAGCTCCTGCATATCGTACAGGGTACGCCGCTGCACTGGCTTCAGGCCGTCCCGCACATCCGGGATAGCCCGGGAGACGATGACGCTCATAGCGTAGTCGATGTAGGATTTCTGCATCAGCTCGGAATATTCTGTTCTGATAATGTTCTCTTCCATCCTTCACCCCTCCTCAGACATCCAGCTGGGCATCCCGCGCATGCTCGTAAATAAAGCTCCTGCGGGGGCCGACGTCCGTCCCCATCAGGATTTCCGTAAGTGACGAGGCAAGCTTGCCGTCCTCTATCTCCACACGCCGCAGCTTCCTGGTTTTCGGATCCAGTGTGGTCTCCCAGAGCTGCTGGGCGTCCATTTCGCCCAGGCCCTTATACCGCTGCAGGGTGAATTTCGCCCCTCTGTGCTTCTTACGATAGGCCTCCAGGGCTTCGTCGTCGTAGAGGTACTCTCCCTCGCCTTTCGCCGGTATCACCTTGTACAGGGGCGGCATGGCCACGTAGACATGGCCCTCATAGATAAGCTCCGGCATGAAACGGTAAAACAGGGTGAGAAGCAGGGTGGAAATATGGGCGCCGTCCACGTCCGCATCCGCCATGATGATAATCTTGTCGTAGCGAAGCTTCGTAATATCGAAGTCGTTGCCGTAGCCCTCGGAAAAGCCGCAGCCGAAGGCGTTGATCATGGATTTGATCTCCGCGTTGGCCAGCACCTTGTCCATGGAGGCCTTCTCCACGTTCAGGATTTTGCCCCGGATGGGCAGGATGGCCTGGTAATTCCGGTCCCTGGCGGATTTGGCGGAACCGCCTGCGGAATTACCCTCCACGATAAAGATTTCGCAAAGCTTCGGATCCTTTTTCTCACAGTTGGCCAGCTTTCCGTTGGAATCGAAGGAATATTTCTGCTTGGTCAGCATATTGGTCTTGGCCTTCTCCGCGGTGTGGCGGATCTTCGCCGCCCGTTCCGCGCAGCCAAGGACGTTCTTCAGGACCTCCAGGTTACGGTCAAAATACCGCTGCACCTCATCCGCCGTCACCTTGCCGGTTGCCTTTGACGCATCCGGATTGTCCAGCTTGGTCTTTGTCTGGCCCTCGAACCGGGGATCGGGATGCTTGATGGAGACAACAGCCGTCATGCCGTTACGGATGTCCGCGCCGGTGAAATTGCCGTCCTTTTCCTTTAAAATGCCGATTTCCCGGGCATAGGCATTCATCACCTGGGTGTACTGGGCCTTGAAGCCCGTCAGGTGGGTGCCGCCCTCCGCATTGTAAATATTGTTGCAGAAGCCCAGCACGTTTTCCTGGAATTCATTAACGTACTGGAAGGCGATTTCCACGGAAATACCCTCCGCTTCCCCCTTGATGAAAATGGGATCGCAGATGGCTTCCTTATGCTCGTTCAGCTCCCGGACAAAGCCCACGATACCCTCCGGCTCGCTGTAGGTGATATGCACGTCCCGGCCGTCCCGAAGATCCGCGAATTCAATGGTCAGCTTCGGATTCAGGTAAGCCGTCTCGTGGAGGCGGCTTTTCAGCTCCGTAGAGGCAAAGCGGGTCTTCTCGAAGATTTCCGGATCGGGCTTGAAACGGACGGTGGTGCCGGTTTCCTTGCAGCGGCCCAGCTTCGGCAGAAGGCCGTTTTCCAGCTCCTGCACCGGGATGCCCCGCTCGTATTTATCGAAATATTTATAGCCGTCCACACAGACCGTGACTTCCAGGGATTCGGACAGCGCATTAACCACCGAAGAGCCCACGCCGTGAAGGCCTCCGCTGGTTTTATAGGCATTGTTATTGAATTTTCCCCCTGCATGCAAGGTGGTGAAAACGAGACGTTCGGCCGGCACACCCTTTTCGTGCATGCCCACGGGGATACCCCTGCCGTTGTCGGAGACGGTACAGCTTCCGTCCTCCTCCAGAGTGACGGTAATCAGCGTACAGTAGCCTGCCAGATGCTCATCCACCGCATTGTCTACTATCTCGTAAATGAGGTGGTTCAGGCCCTTGCGGCCGGTACTGCCGATGTACATCCCGGGACGGACGCGAACCGCCTCCAGTCCCTCCAGGACGGAAATACTGTCTGCATTGTATTCTGATTTTTTCATGATTACCCCTTAATCAGTTTATACTCCTGTCATGCATCCGGCCCCTTCCGGACACAATCTGACAACATATATTAGCATATCTTGAAGTTTTGCGCAAGCATTCGTACCAGATATGGTAGAGGAAATCTTTTTCCTTGTAATTCTTTCGAAATGGATTTATGATGTTTTCCGTAAAAGCTTTTACGGAGGTTCACAATGAAACGAAAATCCTATCTGTTTGCCGGCCTTCTTCTGGCCTTCATCCTTCTGTTCGCCGGATGTACCCAGAAAAATGAAACGGCAGAGGTAAGTGCATACAGTCCGGCTGTCGAATCAGCCGTCTCTTCGGCTGCGGAGGCTTCTTCAGTCATAGATGCATCTTCCGAAGAATCGGAAATCTCTTCCGTCGCAGAGGTTTCTTCGGAAACGAAATCCGAAGCCGCCATCGACGAGGATGAAGCCTATTACACAAAGGATGATGTGGCGGCTTATATTTACGCCTACAGCCACCTTCCCTCCAACTACCTGACAAAAAAAGAAGCCCAGAATCTGGGCTGGGTTGCAAACAAAGGAAATCTCTGGGACGTGGCCTACGGCAAATGCATCGGCGGCGACAAATTCGGCAACCGGGAAGGACATCTTCCGAAGGTAAGCGGCCGCACCTATTATGAATGTGACGTAAATTATTACGGCGGATACCGCAGTGATGAACGGCTTGTCTATACGACGGACGGATACGTCTATTATACCGAAGACCATTACAACACCTTTGAACAGCTTTACGGAGGATATTGAGATGACACAGTATTATCTGGACGCGGAACTTTTTACAGATAAGGAAGCCGCCCACGACTATATCGCCGAACGCATGGATTTTCCTTCTTATTACGGCAAAAACCTGGATGCCCTGTATGACTGCCTTACAGAGCTTTCCGAATGTGAAATCTATATTGACCATGCAGACCTGGCCGGAAGCTACGGCAGGCTGGTTATCGAGGTGTTCACCGAGGCCACCGAGGTCAATGAAAACCTCGCGGTCTATCTGATGGAGGACGAAGAGGAAATATCTTTGGATCCTTCTGATGATTGTTGATGCGCGTTTATTAATGTACACTTTTACAAAAGCGACAAACATATGGCCCAGCAGAAGAACTGCCGACGTCCCGGGCCAGGCCCCCAATCAGGCGTTTTGCAGCAAAAATCAACCGGATTGAACGAGGCCGTATTTGAGCAAGCTGCTAAGAAATATCGAAAGTGAGAAGACCGATGAGGGGCGGAAACCGCGCTTACCCTGCCTGGTTTCCGAGCGAAAAGGGGAGAGTTGTCATCAGGAGAACTCTCCCC
>CADBNF010000039.1 GCA_902796005.1 uncultured Lachnospiraceae bacterium
CAGATGGTCGGTAATCTTGCGCACAGCGCCTAAGCCCATGTAGGAAGCGTGGACATTGGAGGTGTTCGCGGTAATGCCTTCCGTGGCGTGGGCCAGGGCGTCCAGGCCGGTGGTGGCGGTATACAGCTGCGGCAGCGTTACTGTAAGCTCGGGGTCAATCACCGCCAGGGTGGTGTTGACGTTTACGCTCCATTTCACGTTTTTCTCCGGTATGGAAACGATGGCAACCGCGGTGCATTCGCTGCCCGTCCCTGTGGTTGTCGGCACCAGGAAGACCGGGGTGGTGGTTTCTACCTTGATGGGGAACTGAAGCACGTATTTGCGGGCGTCGCCTTCAAAACCGCTGGTACGGATGGAAGTGGCTTTTGCCGTGTCCATGCTGCTGCCGCCGCCGACGCCGATAAGGCAGTCGACACCTTCGGCGATGGCTTTTTCGCCGCAGGCGTCCACCACGTCTGCAGACGGGTCTGCCCGGACGCCGTCAAAGCAGGCATAGGAAAGCCCTGCATCGGTCAGTACTTTGATAACCTTGTCGGGTATGCCGGCTTCCTTCACCCCCTGATCAAACACAAGCAGGGGCTTTTTCAAACCGCGTTTCTTAATCTCTTCGCCCAGGACGGATACTGCGCCGCAGCCCACGGTCACCGGGCAGGTCTGGGAATAGAACTGAAATGCCATTTTCGAGTATCTCCTTTTAAATGTTCTCTTTTGTTCATTTTAACAATAACAGCAGGTGAATATCAATACAAATTCAGGAAAAATATACTGAATCCGGCTCAATTCGACACTCTTTTCTTGACGCAATTGTGAGCCTGTTTTAAAATTGAATTGAGAATTTTCCGGGAGGAGAAAACTATGCTTTATAATGGTTATGAATCAGGCAGACAGATCGCGATGTCGATTTCCGCCATCGTCGGCGATATCAGCCAGGTCAGAAATTTAAGAAAAGCGATTTTCGGCTGTAAGGACAGGCTGCAGGGCACCGAGATTTTCGCGGAGGTGTTCCATGCGCTTATCGGTGACGATTACACGCATCCGCCGGTCAATATCGAGGGAACCCAGGACGGTTATTTCCGGGCAGCGCAGTGGGAGCCTGTAAGAAAGAATTACGAGCCGGTCATGCGGGAAAAGTATGTGAACCCGGAAATCAACTATCCGGTTGGCTGCGCCATCTATCTCCTGATTCAGGAGGTTTATCCGAACGTCTATGATTTTCCGTCAAATACCATCTCCAAGCTGGAGGGCGGCGCAACGATTAAGCTCAATATGAAGAAAAAGTTCATCGGCCAGGCGCTGACCCCGAAGAATCCGCCCCAGTATGTACCGCCGGTGCCGCAGCAGCCGGCTCAGCAGAACATGCAGCAGCCGGTACAGCCGGCCATGAACCAGGCACCGCCGGTAAAGCCCGCGCCGGAAGCGCAGGAAGCACCGAGATTCTGCGTAAACTGCGGCACGAAGCTGGTTCCCGGCGCCAGGTTCTGCGGAAAATGCGGAACCAGGATCTGACCCGATCGTCAGGATTGTAAAACTTTCCCTGTGTACGCCGCAAAGGCGGAGGGCAGGGGAACACTGTCTGCCAGGTCGGAAATGGGCGTAAAGGCCGTTGAAGCCTCTGCAACATAAAGCTCAAACCCGGTCATATGCCACTCCAGGTGGGTGAAGACGTGCTTCGCCGCCGGAAGCAGGCGCACGGATACGGGTGTAAGCCCCAGATTTTTACAGTATGTACAGGCATCTTCTTTATTGAAGGTGCCTTTTTCATTGGGAAATTCATAAAGGCCGGCCAGCAGGCCCTTTGAAGGCCGTTTCCGCACCAGAACCTTATCTGCGGTGCGGATGACAAAGACAGTGCGTTCTTCAACCGGCCGCGGCTTTTTGACCGGCATGAGGGGAAGAAGGGCTTCCCGTCCGGCCGCGTATGCCAGACAGTGGGCTGACAGCGGACAGTCTGCACACCGCGCCGCGCCGCCCGGCAGGCAGACCGTGGCGCCCAAATCCATCAGGGCCTGGTTCATGTCTCCGGGCCGGTCATCCGGGAAAATATCGTTAAAAAACGCAGCAGCCTGCCGCTTTGCCGCGGGGGTGCGGATATTTTCCGCAAAATCCGTAAGGCGGGCGAAGATCCGCAGGAGGTTGCCGTCCACCGCCGGCGTTTTCCGGCCGAAGGCGAAGGAGGCGATGGCGGCAGCGGTATAGTCACCGATGCCTGAGAGTTTACATAATTCAACGGGTTCCGACGGCAGTTCTCCGCCGTAATCCTCCAGCACCTGCCTGGCGGCCTTGGCCATATTCCGCACGCGGGAATAATACCCCAGGCCTTCCCAGAGCTTTAAGAGCTGTTCCTCCGGGGCAGACGCCAGGGCTTTGATGTCGGGCAGGGCTTTCAGGAAACGCTCGTAGTAGGGGATCACAGCCTCTACCCGGGTCTGCTGCAGCATGATTTCCGAAACCCAGACATGATAAGCGGAAGGGCCATCCCGCCAGGGAAGCCTTCTTTTATGCACGTCATACCAGGCCAGCAGGAGGCCGGGGATTTGTCTGAAGCCGTCATCCATACCCATTGTAACAGGTTCTCCTTTTGCGCAGAAAAACGCCTTTTGCGCGGAACTGCGTTTTTACTGATTTCTCCCCCATCTTAGCCCGAAAGCATCATTTTTGCAAAGAAAATCAGTTTTCCGCCATAAAACAGCCGTAGGAGGCGCGTATCTTCTGTATAGTGATAATCAGGTGTACGGAATGATTTATTAATTTCAGAATATGTATCGCAGGCCGCAAGCCTGCCCTTAAGGAGGTTAGTATGATAAAGAAACGTATGGCAGCATTTCTTCTGGCCGCGGCTTTAGGCACGGCGGCCTTTACGGGCTGCGGCCCGAAAAATACGGACGGACCGGCGCAGGCAGACAGTCCGGCAGCAGCCACTGCGGTGGAAGCCGTCTACCCGGTAGGCTACACGGCACCGGAGGGCGAAGACTTCGGTGTGTCGGAGGCTTACGGAGACTGGTGGCAGAATTACCGCCCGCTTCTTCAGGCCGCGAAGGAGGTGCAGGGGGGCATGCCGGATTATTATGCGGCGTTTGTCTCCGAATTCATGAGCCGGGCAGGGGAGGACAATGCGGTCTGCTCACCGCTTAATATCTATTTTGCCCTGGCCATGCTTTCGGAGGTGACGGAAGGGGAGACCCGGACCCAGATCCTGGAGGTGCTGCAGGCGGCGGATATCGAAGCCCTGCGGACAAGGGCGAAGGCCCTCTGGGAGGCAAATTACGTGGATACGCCGAACCTCACCAGCCTGCTGGCCGATTCCTTCTGGCTGCGGGACAGTGATATCTACAATGAGGAAACCTTGAAAATCCTGGCGGAGCAGTATTATGCTTCCTCCTTTACGGGGGAGATGGGCTCGGCGGATTTCAACCGGCAGCTCCAGGAATGGACCGATAAAAATACCGGCGGACTGCTGTCCGAATATACCAAAGACCTGGCGATGGATCCGGAGACGGTCCTAGCCCTGGTTTCCACGATTTATTACAGGGCTTCCTGGATGGATAATTTTCAGGAAAGCAATACCTCCTCTGAAATTTTCCATGGAAGTCTCGGGGATACGGAGGCGGAGATGATGCATAAAAGCCAGGAAACGGACTATTTTGAAGGCTCGAACTTTACGGCCGTACAGCTTCCCCTTACGGACAGCGGATACATGACCTTTTTTCTGCCCGATGAAGGCGTGGAAGCCGCGGAGGTGATGGCAGGAGAAGAAATGCTGGACCTGGCCCTGAACAGTCAGGCCGCAGAAAGCCGGTATGCCCGGGTAAACCTCACGATACCAAAATTCAGGGCCGAACAGAAGACGGATTTGCTGGAAATCATGGCCGAGCTGGGCATGACGGATATTCTGGATCCGGCGAGGGCGGATTTCTCTGCGCTTCTAAAGCCCGGCACCACCGATCCGGTATCGGTTTCCTCCGCCGAGCACGCGGCCGTCCTGGAACTGGACGAGGAAGGTGTCACCGGCGCTGCTTATACGGCTATCATGATGATGGAGACTGCCATGATTGTTGAAGAGCCGGAGGAAGTGGATTTCACCCTGGACAGGCCCTTCGGCTTTACGGTAACCGGCCGGGACGGTTCCCTTCTTTTTGCCGGCGTAGTGAATCATATATAAATGCGCAGATCCGGCGCTTAAGCCTGAAAGAATTGAAATCCTGCCGTATTTCTGGTACAATTAAAAAAGACATTATTTTGCTTTTAAAGGAGAAGAATTATGGCAAGACCGAAAATGAACGGGCTGGCAGTGGAAGGCGCGGTGATTATACCCGACGACAGATTCGAGTATATGAAACCGGAGGACGCCATGGCTTTAGGCGCACTGGTAATGCCCAAAGAGATTCATGTGGAACACGTCAAAAGACAGTGGCGCAACATCGCCTACGGCCCGGAAGAGGGACAGCTTCTGGACATCTATCTGCCGGAAGAAGGCGACGGCCCCTTCCCCACCGTACTGTATGTGCACGGCGGCGGCTGGGTGCTGGGAACAAGGGATTCCTCAGCCATTGATCTGGCCATCGACGGCATCAACCGCGGCTACGCGGTGGTGGGCATCGACTACCGTCTGGTTCCCACGGTGGCCTTCCCGGAATTTATATGGGACGTGAAGACGGCCATCCGCTTCTTAAGAGCCCACGCAGAGGAGTATAAGCTGGATCCGGAGCGCTTCGGCATGATGGGCGATTCCGCCGGCGGCCACATCACCCTGATGAACGCGGTGACCCAGAACCATCCGGAGTATGAGGGCCCCTTCGGTTATGAGGGCGAGTCCACGAAGCTTTCCTGCTGTGTCAGCCTCTACGGCGTATCCTGCTTCGACCCCGACAAGGAGGACGAGTGGTTCCTGGAAAGCAAGGTGCCGCGGATGGGCATGAAGGCCAAACCCTCACTGTACGACGTGATGTACGGCGAGGACATCCAGAACCTGATCAACCTGGTTTCACCTCTGAATATGGTAAATACGGACATGCCGCCGGTGCTGTTCCTGGCCGGCCTTGCGGATCCGCTGGTAGCCTACCAGAATTCGAAGGAAATGTACGAGAAAATGATAAAGGTGTGCGGAGAAGGCAGCGCCGAGATCGAGCTTTTCGAAGGAGTAACCCATGCGGATCCCTGCTTCCTGACCAAGCCCTTCCAGGACAAGATATTTGCTTTCTTTGACAAATATCTGAAATAAACCGGAATAAAAGAGGAGTGCCCCGGAGGTAAAACCGCCGGGGCATTATTATGAAAAATATAAACACAAAGAAAATGTCTTGCTCTTGATGCTTGTATTGTAAGGGACATTTATGAACGGAATATGAACCTGCCGTAAAGCTTTTTAAAAGATTGCCGGGACGGGAAAACAAAAGGCGGGATGTTTACAGATTGTTCATTTATTTGTTACAACTGCCTCATTCTTTACTCATAATTGCCCTGTACAATACAAATCAGCAAGAGCAGATTTTTTTCACTTTTTTCTTTTTCATAATCCGGGAAACCGGAATCCTTCCTGATGAAAGGGGCTGGCGGCAGCCCCTTTTCTGATCCCCCTAAAAGTAATAAGAAACACTTATAAAAACACCCTTTAATATAGGCTGTGCTTATTGCCAGTCCCGGTAAAGTATGCTATACTTCCGTGGTAACTTCGGACGGGAGCAATATCGTTTATTATCCACTGGAGAAAGGGAATCGTATCATGGAAAAAAAGGCATTGCTGGCGGTCAGCTTCGGCACGTCATACCCGGAAACAAGAGAAGCAACCATTGGGAAAATCGAACAGGATCTGGCGGAATCCATGCCCGAGCGCACCTTTTATCGTGCATGGACCAGCGCAATTATCCGTAAGAAGCTGTTGAACACCACGGGCGAAAAGATCCTTTCCGTGGAAGAAGCCCTGGAGAAGATGGCGGAAGACGGCGTCACGGATATCTGCGTGCAGCCCAGCCACATCCTGACCGGCGAAGAGTTCGAGAAGAAAATCCGCGCGGCTCTTTCTGAATACGCGCCGCGGTTTGCCTCAGTGATAATCGGCGCGCCCCTTTGCGCCTGTGATGAGGACGTGAAGAAGGTGGCGGCCATCCTGGAGAAAGCCTACGAAAAGGCCTCTAAGGAGGATATGGTTGTGTTCATGGGCCACGGCAGCGCCTGTACGGGTTATCCGGCCTATGAAAAACTGCAGGCCCAGTTCGCGGAGGACGGCCATGAGAATTTCTGCCTGGGCACCGTGGAATTTACCCCGGGCATCGAACCGGTGCTGGAGGCGGTAAGAAGCCGCCGGCCGAAGAAGGTTTATCTGGCGCCTTTCTTAATCGTTGCCGGAGACCATGCCACCAACGACATGGCCGGAGACGAGCCGGATTCCTGGAAGAACCGGATTGCGGCCGAGGGCTGTGAAGTGATCTGCGAGGTGAAGGGCCTGGGCGAGTATGAAGAGATTCGTAAGGTATTCGTGGACCATGCCGCCAAGGCAGAGCCCTTTGCCTGAGACTGTCGGCTGAACGGGAAGCGCAAGATGGAAAAGGAGAGGAGAAATGGCGTATTTTCCTGTATTGATTGACTGGACGGACGTTCCCGTACTGGTGGCGGGGGGCGGGCAGATAGCCCTGCACAAGGCGGAGCTGCTGTCCGGATACGGGGCAAAGGTCACCGTGGTGGCCAGAGAGGCCTGCGACGAACTTCACAGCCTGCCGGTTACCCTCCTGGAGCGGGACGTGACCGGGGAGGATGCGGAAGACAAGGCGCTGGTGGTGGATGCCACGGGAAGCGCCGAAGCGGAAGCAGTCCTTTCCGCGGTCTGCAAAGCCCGGGGCATTCCCTACAACTGCACCGGACACGGCAGTGCCTGTACGGCCATCTTTCCGGCGGTGCATCGTTCGGGACGGACCATGGTGGCGGTTTCCAGCATCGGGGCAAGCCCGGCAGCCTCTGCGTGGCTGCGGGACAGGCTGGCCGGCCAGGTGCCGGAGGAGATGGATGAGATTCTGGATGCCATGGCGGATTTAAGGCCGGTTTCCCGGAAGCTTTTTTCCGAGCAGCCGGTCAGGCGGATTTTCCTTCACCGCTGTCTGGACCTGATGCTCCGGGAGAAGAGGTCCATTACCGAAGAGGAGAGGGAGGAAATCGCCCGGACGCTGGCAGAGGAACAGGAAATCTGAAAAAGTATGTTTCCCGGCGTATCCGCCGGTAATCATAAAAATGCAAGTGTAAGGAGTATGAACATGAGGAAAAAAGTAACGGCTGCCGCCGCGGTTCTCGCAGCGGTGCTTTTGGCCGGCTGTGCGGGCCAGGGACAGCAGGATGCAGCAGAGAGTAGCAGTGCAGCTGCCTCTTCCGTATCTGAGGCAAGTGAAGCTGCGGAAGCGGTAAGCGGCAGCAGTGAAACCGCCGATATGTCGGCAGCGTATTCTGATTATTATGTGGAGATTACCGACGATCTCGGCCGTACGGTGGAATTCACCAAAATGCCCGAAAAGGTTGCCGTCTTAAACGGCAGCTATGCGGAAACCTGGATTCTGGCCGGCGGTGAAATCAGCGCGGTCGTAAAGGATGCCTGGGAGGATTATGACCTCGGCCTTTCCGAAGACGTGGTGAACCTGGGCAGCACCAAGGACCTGAATATCGAGCTGATCTTCGATACCGAACCGGACCTGATTCTTGCCAGCGCGGGAAGCACCAGCCACAAGGAAGCCCGGGAAACCTTTGAGAACGCGAAGGTTCCGGTGCTTTACTTCGAGGTGAACAACTTCAATGATTACCTGCGGATGCTGGACGCCTGCACGCAGATTACCGGCAGGGCCGACCTCTATGAGACCAACGGCACCGCCATTCAGGCGCAGGTGGACGAGGTTAAGGCAGCTGCTGAAGCAGCCATCGCCGAGAACGGCGCACCGAAGGTTCTCCTTATCCGTGCGGCGGCCTCCGGCGTGCACGCCAAGGGCAGCACCGGCACGGTTGCAGGCGAGATGCTTGCGGACCTGGGCGTCATCAACATTGCCGACGGCAGTGACCTTCTGGAGGATTTAAGCCTTGAGAAGATCATTGAAGAAGATCCGGATTTCATCTTTATCGTACAGCAGGGCGACGATACGGAAGGGATGCAGAAGCTTCTGGACGAAACCCTGATGAACAATCCGGCCTGGGCCGGCCTGACCGCGGTCAAGGAAGGCAGACTGTATTATCTGGAAAAGAACCTCTATCATTTCAAACCGAACAACAAATGGGGAACTGCGTATGAAAAACTCGAAAAGCTCCTCTTCGAAGCTTAACGGGAAAGTAATTCTTCTTCTGGCGGCGGCCTTCTGTGTGGCCGCCGCTGTCTTAAATATCTGTCTCGGCGCCTCGGGCATGTCACTGCCGAAGCTTTGGGAAGCGCTGATATCCGGACCGGGAACCTCTGCGGCCTCCCGGATTCTGTGGTATGTGCGTCTGCCCAGAACCGTGGCGACGCTGCTTTCCGGCGCAGCCCTGGCCGTGTCCGGCGCGGTGATTCAGAAGGTCCTGTCCAACCAGCTGGCCTCTCCCCACATCATCGGCGTCAATTCCGGCGCGGGTCTGGCGGTGGCTGTCTGCACGGCGGCAGGGCTGTATTCCGCCTGGACCATAGCCGGCTTTGCCTTTGCCGGCGCCCTTGGCGCCACCTTCCTGGTGGTGGCCATCGGAAAGCGGATCGGCGCATCCCGGACGACGGTGGTCTTAAGCGGCGTGGCGGTAAATGCCTGCCTGTCGGCCATCACCGAGGGTATTTCCACCATGGTGCCGGATGCGGCCCTGGCCAATGCGGATTTCCGCGTGGGCGGCTTTTCCTCCGTCAACCAGTCCAGGCTCCTGCCTTCGGCCATCCTGATCATTGCCGCCATCATTATCATCTGTACCCTGAGCAATGACCTGGAGGTGCTTTCCCTGGGAGACGATACCGCCCAGTCTCTGGGCCTTAAGGTAACCCGTACAAGAAATTTTGTCCTGACCCTTGCCGCCCTTCTTGCCGGCACCAGCGTCATGATCGCCGGTGTGCTGGGCTTTGTGGGCCTGATTGTCCCCCATATCGCCAGACGGATGATCGGTAACAGCAGCGGCTATATGCTGCCCTTCTGCGCTCTATTAGGCGCCGGATTTGTGGCTGTCTGCGACCTTGCGGCCAGGATGCTGTTTTCTCCCTATGAACTGCCCACGGGCATCCTTTTAAGCGCCATCGGCGGACCCTTCTTCGTCTGGCTGCTGTTGAAGAGAAAGGAGAAGAGAACGGCATGATTACCATTTCCGGGTTAAACGCAGGCTATGGAGGCAGCGAGATTCTTACAGATGTACACGCAGAGTTTCCCACCGGGAAAATTTCCGTGATTATCGGGCCCAACGGCTGCGGAAAAAGCACAACCATCCGGTCGATTCTCCGGCTGGTGCCGGAGGCAAAGGGAGAGATTTCCTTGGACGGCGTATCCCTGGATACCCTGACCCAGAAGGAGCTGGCCCGGAAGATTGCCTACCTTCCCCAGAGCAGGCAGGTGGGTGACATTGAAGTGCAGCGGATGGTGATGCACGGCAGATTTCCTTACCTGGGATACCCCAGAAAATACCGGAAGGAGGATTATGAAAAGGTGGCCCAGGCCCTGGAGTGGATGGAGCTGACCGACCTGGCCCACCGCAACATGCAGAATCTTTCCGGCGGACAGCGGCAGAAGGTCTATCTGGCCCTGGCCCTGGCCCAGGATACGGAGGTCATCCTCATGGATGAACCCACCACCTACCTGGATATCCGCAACCAGCTGGAGCTTCTTGAGCGGGCGAAAAGACTGGCGGAATCCGGCAAGACCATCATTATGATCCTCCATGATTTCGAGGAAACCCTGCATTATGCGGACCACGTGGTCCTGATGAGCGGGGGAAAGGTGATGACTTCAGGTACGGCGGAGGAGGTTCTGCGGTCTCCGAAAATGACGGAAGCCTTCCAGGTTACACCCCGGTTTTACCGGGCAGAGGACGGACTGCACTGTTATATCGTCCCCTGAAGGCAGGAAAATACAGCATCTCTACGAATACAACTAAATACCCTCTCCGGTTTTTGTAAAATATCACCATGCGCGATCGTGGGATTTTTGCTATAATTACTTTGTTTTCAAAGTAATATATGCGGCAGGAATTGCGTATGAATAAGGCGGCTGCTTTATTGTAGCGGATGAAGGAAGCGGGAAGCGCTGACGTTTCCTATGTCCGGCAAAGGTGACGGCAGCGGAAGAGAGGCCTTAGAGGAGAGATGAATGTACAAAGTCGGAGAGTATGTAGTAAAGGCGAACGCGGGCATCTGCGTCATTACGGAGATTGTGCAGATGGCCCTGGAAAGCAGCACAGAGAAACAGTATTACGTACTGCTGCCGAAGGATGACAAAAGGCTGAAAATGTTCGTACCGGTGGATGCGGACCGGACCCGGATTCGTCCGGTGATGACCGGCGCCGAAGCGATGGATTTCATTTACTGTATGGATGAGATCGAAGCTGAGTGGATTCTGAACGACAAGCAGAGGGAGCAGCGGTACAAGGAAACCCTGCGGAGCAATGATCCGGCTGACCTGGTGAGCATCATCAAGAGCCTGTACCAGAGGGGACAGGAGAGACTGGCCAGGGGAAAGAAAATCACCGCCACAGACGAGCGGTACTTCAAGCAGGCCGAGGAGGCACTTTACACGGAACTGGGTTTTGCCCTGGAGAAAACGAATGAGGAAATCAGGGCATTGATTAACTCGACCATGGAACAGAAAAAGAAGGCTTTGGCGCAGGCCTGATGATCCCCCCGGGAGATCCTCCCGGGGTTTATTTGTGTTAGGGAGTCTCTTATGGAAAAGGCAAGGCCCTGGCTGGGCGACCCGAAGAGAACGGTGGAAATCCTGCAGAAATACGGCTTCCGCTTCCGGAAAAAATTCGGACAGAATTTCCTGATTGATCCCCGGGTGCTGGAGAAAATCACGGCGGCGGCGGACATTACCGAAGAGGATGTGGTCCTGGAAATCGGACCGGGCATCGGCACGCTGACCCAGTACCTGGCGGAAAAGGCGAAGGAAGTCATCTGCATTGAAATAGACAACAGCCTCATGGAGATTCATGAGGAAACCCTGGCGGACTGGGACAACATCACCGTGCTTTTCGATGACGTGATGAAGGTTGACCTGGCCGCGCTGCTTGCGGAAAAATCCCCCGGCAGGAGGGTCAAGGTGGCGGCAAATCTTCCCTATTACATCACCACGCCGGTGATCATGGCTCTCCTTGAACAGGAGCTGCCCCTGGAATCCGTCACCGTCATGATCCAGAAAGAGGTGGCGGAGCGGATTGCGGCGCAGCCCGGCAATAAGAATTACGGCGCGCTGACCCTGGCGGTACAGTATTATGCCGACGTCTATCTTGCGGCAAATGTGCCTCCCAACTGCTTTATTCCCCGGCCGGATGTGTCCAGCGCAGTCATCCGCATGGACCTGAAAAAGGACAAAATCCCGGTGAAGGATCCTGGGAGGATGAAGCAGATCATCCGGGCCGCCTTCTCCAAGCGGAGAAAGACCCTGGTGAACTGCCTGCGAAGCGATGAAGGCGCCGGTTTCTCCCGGGAACAGGTGGAAGCGGCCCTCGCCGCCCTGGGCCTTCCTGCAGACGTCCGGGGCGAGACCCTTTCCCTCGAACAGTTTGCGGCCCTTTCCGATCTCCTGGACGGTCAGGCGTGAGTTGCGCGGCGTTCGAACTTCCGGATGAGAGGGATGCTGCCGCGTCCTGCTTCTCTGTATTATGATTTATTCCTCAGCCCTGCCCTGCGGCAGGGCTTTTTTTGCCTGAAATGGCGCGAGTACAGCCAAAATGCCGGGGGCCTTGCTTTATCTTCGTACAATTCACTGTCGTGAGGCGCGCCAATACAGCTAAAAAGCCAGTATTCTTGCTTCCTCTTCGTACAAAAGCCCGGCAAGGGCTGAGAAAATACAGCCAAAAAGCCAGACAACAAGCTATATCTTCGTACAACGCCCCGCCAAGGGGCGTGCAAATACAGCCAAAAAGCCAGACAACAAGCTATATCTTCGTACAACGCCCCGCCAGGAAGCGCGCCGGCACACCCGACACCCCCAAAATCCCACAAAAAGGTTGCAAATTTATTAAAAATGGGTTAAAATGCGGTTAAAGTGGCGAAAAG
>CADBNF010000040.1 GCA_902796005.1 uncultured Lachnospiraceae bacterium
CCGGTAGCACCTTCCTGATACAGGGCGGAAATACCGGTAGCAGCGTATACCATCGGGATACCAACTTCCTTGATGTAGTCAAGGGTAGCGCCAACGGTGTTGGTGCCGAAGTGGCCGACAAGGGCGAATACCTTATCGGTCTCTACCAGGGTCTTGGTGTAGGTCAGGCCCTGGGCAGCATCGAAGCCATCATCATAATGAACGAGTTCGATCTTTGCACCATGGAAGCCGCCTGCATCGTTGTACTCCTTCAGGGCAGCCTCAAGGCCGGCATTGAAGGGAACACCTACGGTTGCGAATGCACCGGTGGTGGCGGCAGTGTTGCCGATGAGGATCTTGTCAGCAGTTACACCCTGAACGGTGCCGGCTGCAGCGGGTTCCTCAGTTTCGGATACTGCAGAGGAAACTTCGGAAGCAACGGAAGAAACTTCGCTGACAACAGAGGAGGCTTTCTCTTCTGCGCTGGAAGCTGCACTTTCGCCGCCGCCGGACTTTCCGCAGGCTGCCAGAGACATGGTCATGACCGCGGCAATGGCAAGAGCTGCGATTTTCTTTACATTTTTCATAGTTTTTCTCCTTTCTTTATATCAAATTCCTTAGGGAATTTGTATACTTTAACCTTTGCGATTATACCTCTTTTCCTCGAAGGATACAATAGGGTACAGCTTATTCCTCAACCCTTCTTGCCGCCCAGGTAGGCATCGATAAGCCGTTCATCGTGAATCAGCTCTTTTGCCGGTCCCTGCATGCTCACCTCACCCAGGTCCAGGACGTAGGCATAGTCTGCAATCTTCAGTGTAGCCAGTGCATTCTGCTCTACGATGAGGACGGTGGTACCGGCTTTTTTGATCTTCCGGATGGTCTTGAAGATGTCCCGGATGACCAGGGGGGCAAGGCCCAGGGAGGGCTCGTCCAGCAGGAGCACCTTCGGGTCCGCCATCAGCGCCCGGCCGATGGCCAGCATCTGCTGTTCGCCGCCGGAAAGGGTGGATGCCTGCTGCTTGCGGCGTTCTCCCAGAACGGGGAACATATTGTAGATACGTTCCATGTTCGCACTGGTCTTCGCCGCGCTCTTCTGCAGGTAGGCGCCGGCCTTCAGATTGTCCTCCACGGTCAGGCCGTTGAAGATAAGTCTGCCCTCGGGAGACATGCTGATGCCCTGCTTGGCTACCTGGTACGCCCTCTTCTTCAGGGGCTCCCCGTTGTAGATAATCTGGCCGCCGCTGGGACGGATAACGCCGGACACGGCCCGCAGCGTAGAGGTCTTACCCGCGCCGTTGGCGCCGAGGATGGCGACAATCTTGCCTTCCTCCACGTCCATGTTAATGCCCTTGACCGCCGCGATGGCGCCGTAATGAACCGAAAGATCCCTGATTTCAAGTAATGCCATAATCAGTCCTCCTCCTCGTCGTCATCGTCGTCAAAATCGTCGTCGTCGCCCACGCCCAGATAGGCCGCCTGCACATTCGGGTCTGCCTGCACCTCGGCGGGCGTGCCGGTGATCAGCAGCTTGCCGAAGGAAATGGCGCAGATCCGGTCACAGATCTCCATAACCAGGCCCATATCATGCTCCACCAGAAGAATGGTACAGTTGTACTCTTCCTTAATCCGGCGGATAAGCTTTGCCAGCTCCGCGGTTTCCGTATCGTTCAGACCGGCCGCCGGCTCATCGAGGATGATGAGCTGAGGCTCGCACATGAGCGTACGGGCAATCTCAATCTTCTTCAGGATACCGTAGGGAAGGCCCACGGCATACCAGTCCTTGTACTGGGTAAGGCCCATGAAATCCAGCACCTTCAGCGCCCTCTCCCGGACGACCTTCTCTTCCTTTTTCAGGAAGGGCAGGTGCAGTGCCTGGGTAAACAGGCCGGAGGTAAACTGCCGGTGTCCCGCAATCAGCAGGTTGTCCAGCACGGACAGTTCCCGGACGACCTCCACGTTCTGGAAGGTACGGACGATGCCCTGCAGGATAACGTCATGCACCACTTCCTTGTTCAGGTCCACCACCTGGCCGGATTTGTTCTCGAAATAGAGGCTTCCTGCCGTAGGCTTGTAGAACTGGGTGATGCAGTTGAATACGGTGGTCTTGCCCGCGCCGTTCGGTCCGATAAGGCCGAAGATTTCTCCCTTTTTCACGTCGAAGGAAAGGCCGTCCACGGCTTTGACGCCGCCGAAATACATGCACAGGTCTTTTACCTCAAGCACCACGCCCTCGGGAAGGTCCCTGCCGCTTTTGGGAAGGGAGGCCTGGGCCTGTACAAACTGGTTTCTGTATTTTTCCGCCTGGGCTTTGTATTTCTGGGTATTTTCCAGAACCCCAAGCTCCTCGTAGAGTTCCGCCCTTCTGCGGAGTCGGTCAACATGTGCATAGCTTACTGCCATTTATGCCTCCTCCTTTCCGCCTGCCGGCGCGGCTGCCGCCAGCTTCTTCGCCTTCAGCTTCATGCCGATATTGGAGAAAATCTGGGCGATACCGCCGGGGAAGAACATAACCACGATGATGATCAGCACACCGGTAATCATGGTGATGAAGGCCGGATGCTTGACGAAGAACGGAATCTTCGACAGGAACATGGACTGGATACCGTAGATGATGAAGGCACCCAGGGTCGTTCCCCACAGGCTCTTCGCGCCGCCGATGATAACCGCGCCAAGGATATTCAAGGACGTGGTAAGGGTCAGCAGCAGGGAGGAGGAGGTGGTCATGGTCCGGACGTACATCATGTACAGCAGTCCGCCGATAGCCGCGTAGATGGTCGCGATAACGAAGGCCATCAGGCGGTACTTCATCAGGGAAATACCCATGGCCTGGGCAGCGGAGGTGGAGTTCTTCATGGCCACCATGGCCCGGCCGGTGGGGCTGTTGATCAGATGGCTGGTCACCAGCATCAGCACCGCAAATACCGCCAGAATCAGGAAGTAGCCGCCTCTGTCGGAGATGGTGATGCCGAAAAGCTTTACATTATTGATATCGATCTTGATGGTGGCTTTGATGACCATCAGCAGGTTACGGATGATTTCCGCAAGGCCCAGGGTCAGGATGGCCAGGTAAATGCCCTCGATTCGTAAGGAAATAAAGCCTACCAGGGAACCGATAACCAGCGCCACAGCTACCGTGATGATCAGGGCCAGGATAAAGGGCATGCCGAATTCCTGGATGATGTAGAAGCCGATGTAGGCGCCGATGCCGATAAAGCCAGCGGTTCCTAAGGATGCCAGGCCCGAATAGCCTAAAAGCAGGCAGAAGCCGATGGCGATAATGGCATAAATCAGGGTATTGCCCACCGCGTACACGAAGGCCGCGGAAATGATACCGTTCATGGCGAGCACCTGCAGAAGCACCAGCACCACCACGAAGACCAGGATCTGGGCAAGGGGATTTTTACCGAAGGACAGTCTGTTTTCTTTGCTCATCATGTCCTCCTTATACCTTCTTCAGAATCTTCCTGCCGAGAAGACCCTGGGGTTTAATCAGAATAACGATCATCATGGCCACGTAAACCACTACCATGTTCCAGCGGGAGATGCCGGCCATGCCCGGGAAGTTGGCCAGGAAGCCGACAAAGCTGGCGCCGACGGGAATCAGGATGGCGCCTACCACCGGTCCGTGGAAGGTGGAGAAGCCGCCCAGGATACCTGCCAGGAAGGCATTTACCTGTACCGTGGTCATGAAGCTCGGGGAAATCATGGTGCCGCCGCCGGCATACATGACAGCCGCGAGAACGCCCAGGCCGCCCGCGATGCCCCAGGACACGGCGGTGATGACATGGGTATTGATGCCCATGAGCTCCGCGGTGAATTCATTGGAGGCGGTGCAGCGCACGCCGAGGCCCCATTTGCTGTGCTTGAGCAGGAAGAAAAGCACGCCCAGCACCACCACCGTGATGATCACGCAGATGATGGCATGCTTGGTAATAACGATTCTTCCGCCGAAGGCTTCGATGATGAAATTGGGCTTCACACCCTTCTTCACGGTGTTGTAGAAGGGCTCGAAGGGGGTGGACTCCGCATTGCCGAAGATCAGGGGCAGGCCGCCGAAGATGATGGAGACCAGGCCCATGGTGATAATCTGCTTGCCCACCGGCGTTACATTCTTGCCGTTACGGAAAATCACGATGTCCACGAAAAGGCCCACGGCTATGCCCACCAGCACGCCGGGGATAACGCCGATCCATACGGGAACGCCGCTTTTATTGAACAGATGGGCGGTTACGTAACAGCCCAGCGCTGCGATGGATCCCTGTGCGAAGTTGGTGGTTGTTGAGGTCCTGAAAATCAGGGTTACCGCAAAGGCCGCGATGGCGGTGATGCAGATGCTCAGCAGCGTTCCGCACATGGTGGAAAGAAATACAGCAAACATGCATTAACCCCACTTGATAACGTTGGCTGCCCAGGTATAGCCGATACCGGCAGCGATCATGGTCACAACGGTTCCGTCCTTCACCTTGCCTTCCTCCAGGGCAAGCTTCAGGGAGAGAATCTGGTCGATCTGGCCTACATGGCCGTAGTTTTCCAGATAAATGGTCTGGTCCTCGGTAAGTCCCAGGTCAGCCAGCATGCCTTTGTGTCCGCTTCTCTTGATATGGAGAATATCCAGGAAACCGATGTCCTTTCTGGTCATGCCGGATTTTCTTAAGGCCTCGTCGATGCAGTGCATCCAGTTGGGCATGGAGGTCTTGTTCAGCAGATCCTTCATCTTCTTCGCATCCATCAGGCGGAGCTTGAAGTTTTCTTTGAAGTTTTCCGCGTTAACCGGATTGTTGATGCCGCCCACGGCGCTGCCGGCGGTGTGAACCACGCTGCCGTCGCTCATGATGTGGGTGCCCAGAAGAAGGTTCTTTCCGTAGTCCTTGCGCAGAAGCACAGCGCCGCCGCCGCAGGCAAGGTTATACATAAAGGAAAGATTGTTGTCGGTATAATCGATCAGGTCGCAGTTGCGGTAGCCGCCGCACACCAGGACGTTCTTGATCTCGTCATCTGCCAGCAGCATATCCTTGGCAATCTTCATGGCGGAAACTGCGGTACAGCAGCGGTTCTGCACGTCGATGCCCCAGGCATTCTTTGCGCCGATCCGGTCTGCGGTATAGCAGGCGGAGGTCGTCAGCGGATATTCCTTCCATTCCTCGGTGATACACAGGATAACATCGATATCCAGGGGGTCACAGCCGGTATTTTTCAGACAGTCGAGGGCAGCAAGGGCACCCATCTCCTGGGTTCCGTCGCAGGGCTCGCCGGAGGGTACGTACTTCTCCACGATGCCCAGCTTGTTGATTACCGCGTCCTCGCTCCAGTTGCCGCCCGTAGCGGCAGAAATCTCTGCGGCAGTCATCTTCGTCTTAGGAAGATAAATGCCCAGACCTACAATTCCGACATTATGTTCTGTCATATATAGTCCTCCATTCATGTGTTGAATATTGATTCACGTAGTTAATCCAAATATAGTATATTTCCCCGTCCTGTGTCAAGGATTAAAAAGAGAGTCTGCTCTGCTGAAAATGCCGAAATATCGCTTTGCTTTTTGTGTATATTATATAAAATTTAATTATTACTATAGTTAGTCTTAGGCATACATCTTTTTTCTGTCCCTCAGGCGCAGATAACAGGCGGAAATGCCCTGGCTGCGGAAATTTCAGTCTTGACTTTCCGGGCAAACCGATGTATATTCTGCTAAGAATTATGAATCACAATTCACAACTGTGGTTTGTACGCAAATCTACCACCAAACCCAATTAGTAACCCGTTGACCCTGTTTTATTACTTTTTCCTAGAGAGGTAAACCATTATGCTGACAATCGATAAGATCAATGTTGGTGACAGCGCTTCCTTCACCAAGACTGTTACCGAAGCAGACATCGCGCTCTACGCCGGTGTCAGCGGCGACTTCAATCCCGCACACATCAATGCAGAATACGCCAACAGCTCCATGTTCAAGGGCCGCATCGCCCACGGCATGCTTTCCGCCGGCTTCATCTCCAACGTTCTGGGCATGAAGCTTCCGGGACCGGGCACCATCTACTTAAGCCAGGAGCTGAAGTTCACCAAGCCCGTATACATCAATGATACCGTTACCGCTACCGCGACGGTTATCGAAAAGATCGAGGAGAAGAACCGTCTGGTTCTCGAGACCATCTGCACCAACCAGAAGGGTGACGTGGTCATCAAGGGCAAGGCCGTTGTTATGCCTCCCGCAGCCGAATAAAGTACGCTGAACGATCAAAAAAGCAGGGCAGCTTCGCACACGCGAAGCCGCCCTGCTTTTTTGTATAAGTATTAAGAAATCCTTCGTTATCCGGGGGAATCAACCGGTTGAACCGGCCGTGTTGATTCCGCCGGATATCGAATGATTCTTCTCATTAATAATTTAAACAATACGTCGGCGGTTCTTCTGCCGGGTCTGTTGTTATCACACCGCAGCCAGGAGGTCTGTTGTTATCACACCGCGGCCAGGACGTGGAGGTTGCGCACTTCGGCGTCCGGGATGTGATCGTTGACGGAATAGGCGTGCTTTTCCAGGTCGCCGCAGTCGGCCTTGGTGATGCCCTGCTCCTGCAGCACGGCGATGACCTCCTCTGCGATGGCGCCGATGAGGAAATTCTTCTCGAAGGCGGATTCCTCATCGTTGCCCGTGGAAATGATGGTTTCCAGCGCGTCTGCCAGCGGCGCCAGCACGGGCAGGGTCCTTAAGGCCCGGAAGCTCCATTTATAATAAGGTTCGTACCGGTTATTAAGAAGGAAAACCGCGGAAATCGTATTCTTTACAAATTCCCCCGCCGCAAGCTGGGCCGCGCCGGTCTCCCCGTGGGACAGGCACCGGGGGTAATTGTACTGCCCCGCCTGGGCCATGAGAAGAAGGTGCCCCGCCAGCCGCTTCAGCCGGACTTCCTCAGGAAAGCAGGCCAGGCTCTCCCTGATGCGGGAAACCTCGCCGTAATTATCAAAAAACAGTTCTCCGTTCACCGCCTCCGCCAGGGCATGGGTAGGAATCGTCAGCCACCGGGAAAGAGAAAGCGTCCCTCCAGCATCTCCGACGGTCCGCTCAAAGACCTCGGCGGTACGCAGGACACCGTGTCTGGCGCCGCCCACCGGCTGCAGCATCGCCCGCTTTGCATCGCCGTATTCCTTCGGAAGCTTCGCGTAGGCTCTTTCCAGCTGGAATTCCCGCCGGCGGTCCACGACCGTCTCATCGGGAAGCAGCAGCATAAAGCCCGGCTCGAAATCATGGTCCCTCGATATCTCGTCGTCAAAACCAAAGCATTCCGAACCGCTGCCGAAGAGGCCGCAGGCCAGATACGGCAGGATGTCCGAAAACTGCTCCTCCAGCATGGGCCGGCCGTATTCCTCGAAATACCCTCTTGCCAGTTCAATTCCCCGCATAGATTCTCTCCGATTCCTTTCTGCATTCCTCCGCCGCAGCGAAATAGCCGTAGTAGCCAAAACCCGGCGCGCATTTTTCCAGGACAAAGGCATAATACCCGTCCCGGGGAAGGGAAGGCGTTTTCAGGAGCTCCCAGGCTTCGTCCAGCAGCGGGAAAATCTTCGGCTCCGCATCGATATCCCCCAGCTCTGCCGCCCAGGCATCCGCCCGGTTCAGGCAGGTGATGGCCTGCTCCAGCTCTCCGCCCTCCACCCGGCCCATCAGGTCCATGGCTCTGTCATACTGGCGGTGGGCCTCAGCGAACCGCTTCAGGGACACCAGCACCAGGGCCATGTTGTTGTAGAGGCCGCCCAGCAGGTGGGGCTGCACATTTCCGGCCCTGTCGAACTGCTCCTCCGCCTTGCGGAAAAGCGCCAGGGCCTTTTCATTTTCCCCGAAGGCCGAATGGGCGGTGGCCGCATTGACGTAGGTGGTGCCCGCGCTCACCGTGCCCTCCATGGAAAGCTTTTCCAGGAGCTTCAGGGCATTTTCCGCAGAAGAAAGGGACTTTTCCTTCTCTCCCGTCTTCCGGTAGTGGCCCGTCAGCTCGTTGTAGAGCATCAGCTCTCCCCGCAGGTCCCTTCCGGCTTCCGCCTCCGCCAGCCAGTACTTCAGGTGCCTTTCGGCCCCCGCATAGTCCCGGCGGCTCATGTATTCATCCATCTTTTCGATGATGCGCTGCTGGGGCACGGCCCGGATGACGCCGCCCTCATCCTTCGGCTCGTCGCACAGAAGGCAGCGGGGTTCCTCATAATCTTCTTTTTTCAGGATTTCACTCATCTTACAGCTCCAAAGTGTTCCGGTTGATAACCTCTTCCTGCATTTCGTTGTTCAGCTGGACGAAATAGGCGGAATAGCCGGCTATCCGGATAATCAGATCCTTGTGCTCGGCGGGCTTTTCGTGGGCAGCGATCAGGGTTTCCTGGGAAACCACGTTGAACTGCACGTGCTTGCCGCCGTTGTTCAGGTAAGTGGTAATAAGTGAGGCAAGCTTTTCCTTGTCCGCGTCGGTTTTCAGGGTGTTCGGCGAAAACTTCATGTTCAGCAGCGTGGCCTGGAAGGGATCCTGGTCCACCCGCATGGCCGACTGCATGACCGCCACCGGTCCGCAGTGGTCGCAGCCCTGCATCGGGCTCATGGTACCGTCCGCCAGGAGGGATCCAGCCTTTCTGCCGTCGGGAGTGGCGCCGGTCAGGCCGCCGCCGGGCTGATGGCTGGTGATGGAGATGCCGCAGGGCACCGTAATGCCGCCGGTAATGGTCCCCATCGTGGGCACGAAATCCGTAAACAGCCTGTAGCAGGCTGCCACGATGTCGTCCACATAAGGATCGTTGTTGCCGAATTTCGGCGCGTCAAGGAAATCCTTTCGCATTGCCTCGTAGCCGACCCAGTCCGCCTCCAGGGCGTCATAAAGCTCCGTCATGGTGTATTTCTTATCGTCGAAGACCAGTTTTTTGACGGCAGCCAGGGAGTCGCCCACGTTGACCATGCCGATGGTGCATACGCTGGCGGTATTGTCAAAGGCAATGTCGTGGCGGCACCAGATGTCCTTTCCGCTTTCGATGCCCCTGTCCATCAGGGCGCTTCTTAAGGGATCCGGCAGGATTTCCTGGGTGATCTTAAGCTCCACGTTATTGCGCTCTCCCACCACGGAAATACAGTATTTGAACTGCTTTTCCCAGGCCTCCCACAGCTCCTCGAAGCTTTTGAACTGCCGGAAATCGCCGGTCTGTATCGAGGCCTGCTCCCCGGTCTTCGCGCTGACGCCGTTGTGCCGCATCAGGTCGAAAATGACGGACATGATGGTCATGGGCACCGGGCCGGTGCGGGATTTGCCGGGCAGGTTGGCGTCCAGGCAGCCGGTGATGGCGTACTGCCTGGCTTCCTCAACGGGAACGCCGTGCATGACAAAGAAATTCGTGTAGCTCCTGTCGGAGATAAAGGCCGGCATGGACAGTCCCTGCACCTGGCATTCCACACCCTTTAAAATCAGGTCCTTCGGCGTGGAATCCGCCACGCAGATGGTGATGGTATGGTGAGGCGTGCGGGTAATCAGGGCCGCGTCCAGCAGCATGTAGGAAATATCGTTGGTGGCGTCCGTACCGTCTGCCTTGACGCCGCCGATGAGGAAATTGTGCCACTTGGCAAAGCCCGCGTTTTTCTTTCGGTTGTTCTTGCCGCTGGTGCGGTTAAGCTCCATGTCCTTCAAACGCAGCAGGCACAGAAGCTCCAGGGCCTCCTCGCGGGTAATCCTTCCCGCATCCAGGTCCGCCTTGTAGTAGGGATACATCAGCTGGTCAAACCGGCCGCCGGGCAGGGTCGTGGAGGGAGAAAGCATGAGCATCTGGAACCAGAAGCACTGCATGGCCTCCCGGAAGGTTTCGCAGGGGTATTTCGGCACTCTTTCGCAGATGGCCGCAATCTGCAGAAGCTCTTCCTTCCGCTTTTCGTCCGTGCACGCTGCCGCCTTTGTCTTTGCCAGGTCCGCGTACCGCTTCGCCAGGGTGTTCATGGCTTCAAAGGCCAGGATCACCGCCTGGTAATAGCGGAATTTCTCGATGTTTTCCGCGCTGGTAAACCGAAGCTCTCCCTGCAGGGTCCTGCACTGCTCGATGAGGGCCAGGGTGCCCTTTTTCATGATCTTGTCGTATTCCGGGCAGAGAAGCACCAGGGAGGGGCCCAGGCCCAGTCCCGACTGGGCGTAACCGCCGCCCACGCCGCCGCCGGCTGCCTTGTCCTTCCAGGGCGGAAGCACCAGGCCGGCCTTTAAGAGCCGGATGATGTGCTCGTCGGCCTGCTCGTAATAAATATCCCCCTGCATGCCCATCTGGGTGGCGGGATTGTGCTTCCTGTTCAGCTCCTGCAGGTCCTTCTGATCCTGCTCGTCCATCAGGTAGCCGTCCTCCACCAGGGAATCGATCTCGTCCTGGGTCCAGATGCCGTAGTTCGGGTCAATCTCAAGGCCCAGGTATTTGGAGGCGCCGATGCCCACCAGCAGCTCATCCTCGGCGATATCGATAGGCATACGTTCGGTCCAGGCCGACAGTACCTTCGCCCGCTGGATGACGGGCACGTCGTTTTTATTCTTTTCCACCACGTCGGCATAGATCCGGTATTTCTCGATACACACCGGATAATGGTCCACGGTAACTCTCTTTTTCAGTCTCTGTACTCTCTCCCACATGGGCTGCTCCTTTTCTTCCCTCGTTCTTCAGCCGATCCGCACCTCGTCCCCTTCCGGGGTAAAGCAGGGCTTCATCTTCTGATCCAGGGTGATGTCGTTCATATACTGCAGGATCTCCGCAAATTCAGGCTCGTCCGCTTTTACAAACCGGGGAATATTGGTGTCGTAATCCAGCATGACCGGAAGAAAAACGGTTTTTTCGATCTTCTTGCCTTTTATGTAAACCTTAATGGCCATGGATTTGTAGGAATCCTCCGGCATGGTTCTCTTCTTTTCGGCCATGTCGGGATTTAAGGCCGCAATATCCTGGTGGGAGGCGGAATCCCGCAGGTCTCCTTTTCCCTCAAAGAACCGCTCCGGGCCCTCCAGGGCAAAATTCGCCATGCCGTAGACGATAACCTTTCCCTTGTAAACCTCTATGGGCTTGAGGATATGCTCGTGATGGCCGATGATAATGTCCGCGCCGGCATCTATGGCAAAGCGCGCCGCGTATTTCTGGTAATAGGCCACCACCGCCGGGATGAAATGAATGCCCCAGTGGAAGGAAACCGCCAGGATATCCACCGAAGGACGCAGGGCCCCGATATCCGCCAGCATGTTGTCCAGGTCATCCGGATGGGGGAAGGAGAACATCCGCACCGGCGTCTCCGGCTGGTCATGCTCCTTCGGCACATAGGCCGTTACGCCGCGCAGGGGATTCGCCCCCGGCCGCTCCGCCGTGGCCCAGTAATCCTGGGGCAGGATGGAGCAGTAGGCCAGGATACCGATGCGGGTACCGTCATCCAGGACGGAAATCACCGGCTTTCTCGCCTCTTCCAGATTTTCTCCCGCGCCGACGGGCTGCATGCCGTTTTCCCGGATCAGGGAAAGGGTCTGGGAAAAGGCCGGACGCCCCCAGTCCATGCAGTGGTTGGTGGCAAAGGAAATCACGTCATAGCCGGCGTCGGCAATCACCTTCGCATTCTCCGGCCGGCAGCGCATGGGAAGCCTGGGCTGGGCCGCAGGGCTGCCTGTGGATGCCAGGCAGGGCTCCAGCTGGCCGAAGACCAGGTCCGCGCTTTTCAGTGTATCCTTGACGCCGGCAAACATTTCCTCGGAATGCGCCCGGTTCGGGCCGATGTCGCCGGTGGCTATAAAAATCTTCTGGTCCATCTTCTCTCCCATTCTGCCTGCCGAAAGGCTTCAGCCGAGGGCGGCAAGAAGCTTTTCCGCCATATTTTCCGCCGTAAGGCCGTAGTAGGCGAATACCTCCGGGGATTTTCCGGTGATCACATGGTCGTCCGGCAGGGCCAGCTGCAGCACCCGGACCGGCTTTTCCGCCGCGGTGACCGCAGAAACCAGGCTGCCCAGGCCGCCGAAGGGCGAATGCTCTTCCGCGGTAAGGAGAATCGACGCCTCACCCGCCAGGGTAAGAACGGCTTCCCTGTCCAGGGGCTTCACGCAGTACATGTCCAGGACCACCGCATGCAGGCCTTTGTCCGCCAGCAGCTTCGCGGCCTGCACCGCCGGATAAACCATCTCGCCGCAGGCAATAAGGCCCACGGTGGTTTCCCCGCTTCCGAAGTCCAGCCGGGTGGCCTTATCCATCACAAAGGGACAGCTGTTTTCCGTATAAATATCCTCCACCGGATTCCTGCCCACCCGTACATAGGCCGGCTTCTCATCCGCCAGAAGGGCCTCCACCAGCTTCGCGGTCTGGAACCGGTCGCTGGGCAGGTATACCCGCATATTCGGGATGGCGGTCATGCCGGCGATGTCCTGGCAGGAATGGTGGCTCATACCCAGGGCGCCGTAGCTGATGCCGCCGGAAATGCCGATAAGCTTAACGTTGGTATCCGAGTAGGCCACGTCTATCTTCGCCTGCTCATAGCTTCTCGCGGAGAGGAAGCAGGCCGGGGAAAAGCACCAGGCCTTCTTTCCGCAGTGGGCCAGGCCCGCCGCGATGCTCACCAGGTTCTGCTCGGCGATGCCCACCTCCACGGACTGCTCCGGGAAACGGGTAAAGAAGGGCGTCATGGATGCGGAACCCCGGGAATCGCTGCAGAGGGCGATAACGTCCCGGTCATTTTCCGCCGCGGACATCAGGCTTTCACAGATGGCCTGACGGTTGGGAATCTTATTCATTTTCCATGGCCTCCTTTTTGTGTTTTTCCAGGTTTGCTGCAATCTGCTCATACTCCTCCGCGGAAGGAAGCTTATGATGCCAGCCGGCCTTGTTCTCCATAAATGCGCCGCCGCCATAGCCCTTCACGGTCCGGGCAATGATGCAGGTGGGCTTATCCTCTGTCTTCCTCGCCAGGGCAAAGGCCTCCTGAAGGGCGTCACAGTCATGGCCGTTCACGGTCAGCACCTGCCAGCCGAAGCTTTCCACCTGGGCCGCCAGGTTTTCGTGGTTCATCACCTCTTCGGTGGTGCCGGATATCTGCAGACCGTTGAAATCCACCACGGCGCACAGGTTTCCCAGCCGATAGTGTCCGCCGGCCATGAAGCCTTCCCAGACGGAGCCCTCCGCCAGCTCCCCGTCACCCATGACGGTGTAGACGCGGGAGGGACGGCCGTCCATCCGGGCCGCCAGGGCCATGCCGACGCAGACAGGCAGGCCGTGGCCTAAGGAGCCTGAATTCATCTCGATGCCCGGCAGGGCATTGTTGGGATGCCCGATGAGCTCGCTGCCGAACTGGGAAAAGGTATTGATCACCTCTTCCCGGTCAAGGAAGCCTTTTTCCGCGAGAACGGCATAGTAGGCCTCCACGGAATGGCCCTTGCTCAGGACAAAATAGTCCCGGTCGGGGTCGTCCTTGTTCTCCGGAGAAATATTCATCTCCCGGAAATACAGTACGGTAAGGATATCTGCCACGCTGAAATCGCCGCCGATGTGGCCGCCGCCGGACTTCATGATCATCTCCAGGGCGGTACGGCGTACGTCAAATGCTGTACTTTTTACATTCATCCTCTTTACTCTCTCTTTTTCAGATTCCGTGTATCCGGTCAATGACCTGCTGCTCGATGTCATCGTACAGGTCCGGCTTCACGCCGATGTATTTGCAGGCCTCGTAGAGCACCGGCACCACGTCGGCATGGATGCCCACACAGTGATGGATATAGGGGCCTTCCACGATCTTCGCCTCAAGCCGCGGCCAGTTCTCCACCTCGATCCACAGGTAGGTGCCCTTGGTATAGGGGCCGTCCACACCCTTCGCGTTTCCCAAAAGCAGGGAATACTCGCCCGCGTCCCCGTCAAAGCGGGCAATGGTCAGCAGACCCTTCTTTGCCTCTGCCTCCACTGCGCCGGGATGATCAAAGGCCAGGGGATAGCCGATGGCCGGTTTGCAGGAGGCGCAGGATTCGGGCCAGGGACCGCAGTGCTGCAGCAGCTCCCCGTTGTCGTTGAAGGGATGGCGGACCGTCCAGTCCGCGAAGAAGCTCCTTCTGTCCTCCAGATCCGCCGCTTCCACCATCAGGGCGGTCACCGCGCCGTGGATATCGGTTTCGCAGACCACCGGGAAGCCCTCTTCGTTCAGCAGGGCATTGGCGGCGCAGGGCATGATGCCGATTTCACCCTGCAGGGCGTTCCAGCACTGGATGGCGCCGGCATTGCAGCCGTATTTGTCCGCCAGGTGACGCATGGCCACCTTCAGCGCGGCCACGTTTTCCAGCTGTTCGTCGTTCACCTTAATCTCAAAATGCGCCCGGCAGTAGGCCACGGTCTCCGCGACCTCTTTTCCCTCTTCCTTCGCCTTCTTCATGGCTTCGGTCAGCTCCGGCAGCGGAATCGGGGCCAGCTGGATATTGAACCGCTCCAGCAGCTCGCCCTCATTGCACATGGTGGACCAGAATTCGTTGGGTCTGGGCCCGATCTGCAGGATGCGGATTTTCCGGAAGGTCTTCACCACGGAGCAGACCGCCAGGAAGCGGAAAATGCCCTCTTCAAAGGCCGCATCCTCCAGGTTGCAGTTGGTCAGGTAGGTGAAGGGCACGCGGAAGCGGCGGAGCACCTTGCCGGTGGCGAACAGGCCGCACTGGCTGTCCCGCAGCCGGATGCCGTTCTCGTCCGGGCACTCATCCCTGGGTCCCCACAGAAGGACGGGCACGTTCATGGCTTTGGCCAGCCGGGCCACCTCAAATTCCGTTCCGAAATTCCCGTGGGGGAAGAACAGGCCGTCGATGCCTTCCCTGCGGAATTTCTCTTCAATCAGGAGGCGGTCCTTTTCGTCGTGCAGGAGGCCGTCGTCGGCAATATCGTCAATGTCCACAAAGTCCACACCCATTTCCGTCAGGCGTTTCCGGGTCAGGTTGGCATACTCCACTGCGGCCGGGGCGGAGAAAATACTTCTCCTGGTCGGCGCAAATCCAAGCCTTATTTTTTTCATATTCATATCTCCTTATCTGTTTCCGGATAATGCATTCGATCTATTATAATAAATTCCCGGATTGAAGTAAAGCCGAAAGCCGCCTTCCGCGCCGCGGACAGGCCCTTCGCCTGCCGAAAGCGCTGCATTTTCGGAAAAATCACATGCTTTTGCGGTAAATCCGTGCAAAAAGCCCTTGACATCCGGCGGTTCTGCGGTCAGGCTATTGAGTAATGTGAATTATTTCGATTACGGGGGATATCATGGAAAACGTCAGACCGGCAAAGATATGGAATCCGATATTTATCAGCGTATTCATCACCAATTTCTGCATCACCATGGGCCAGAATATGATGAATACCCTCATCACGAAATTCGCCCACTCCCTTGGCGCCGCACCCAGCGTGGTCGGTATGGTGGCCAGCATGTTCACCATTACCGCCCTGGCCATCCGGCCCTTCTCCAGCCCGGCCTTTGATGCCTTCAGCAAGAAGAAGCTGCTGATTATCTGTGTGGCGGATGTTATGCTGGCCTTCTTCATCTACGGCAGCGCCCACAGCATCAATACCATCATCGCCGCCCGGCTGATCCAGGGTCTCGGGCACGGCTGCATCACGCCGCTGTGCCTGGCCATGGCCGGCGATTCCCTGCCCTCCGAAAAGCTGGGCAGCGGCATCGGCATCTATATGATCGGCAGCTCCATTTCCCAGGCCATCGGCCCGAACATCGGCCTGAACCTAAGCCAGGCCCTGGGCTACAACAAAACCTTCTTCATTGGCGTGGCGGTCATGGCCGTAGGCCTGTGCGCCTGCTTTCTCATGAAGGAGGTGCCCCACGAACGGAAGCCCTACCGCATCCGCCTCAATACCATTATTTCAAAGGAAGCCATCCCCTATTCCATCCTGCTGATGCTCCTGACCATGGCGGTTTCCTGCATTTCCTCCTTCCTGGCCATCTACGCCGGCCTTCGGAATGTGCAGAACATTGGCTTCTACTTTACCGTAAATGCGGTTTCCCTGCTGGTCATCCGGCCCTTCGCGGGAAAGATTTCGGACAGATACGGCTTTGACAAGGTTATCCTTCCGGGTATCGTCTGCTTCGCCCTGTCCTTCCTGTTCATCAGCAAATGCACCACCCTGCCCATGTTCCTCCTGGCTGCGGTCATCGCCGCCTTCGGCTACGGCATCGCCTTCCCGGCCATCCAGTCCGTATCCCTGAAGAAGGTACCTGTGCACAGCCGGGGCGCCGGCACCTCCACCAACTATATTTTCGTGGACATCGCCATGCTCTGCGGCCCCTTAATCGCCGGCGCGGTGGTGGATCATTCCCTGGCGGCGGGCGTGCCTGAGGTGCTGGCCTACGCAAACATCTACCGGGTCATGATCATCCCCATGATCATCGCCTTCGTCTATTCCCTCATCATCCGGAAGCAGCTGGTGGGGTTTGACAAAAGGTAAGATAATAGTCTTGCGCGAAACAACAGTTTTCGTTATTATTAAACGGTATGCAGAGACAAACCTGCATACCGTTTTCCTTTTATAAATAAGCAGTTCAGGAGTAAATTATGCGAATCGGTATCGGAATCGACACCGGCGGTACCTGCACGGACGCCGTTGCCTATGATTATGACTCAAATACCCTTCTTGCGAAGGGCAAGGCACTGACCACCAAGGACGACCTGGCGGTGGGCATCAGCAATGCGCTGGACAAGCTGCCCGCAGAATACGTCCGGGAGGCAAATATCGTAGCCCTTTCCACCACCCTGGCCACCAACGCCTGCGTGGAAAACAAGGGCTGCCGGGCAAAGCTGTTCATCTTCGGCATGGGCGACGAGCACCTGGCCTCCTTAAATGCCGCCGACTACGGCCTGCAGAAGGAATACCTCCGGGGCATCGATACCCACAGCAGCGCCGACGGCCTGCGCATCGACGAGCCGGACTGGGACAAGCTGTTCAATGACTACGGTGACTGGATGAAGGACGCGGATGCCTTAACCGCCGCAGAGCTCTACGGTACCTCAAACGGCGCCCCCTGCGAGAAGAAACTCAAGAAGCTGGTGGAGGAGCGCCTGGGCATCGAATGTGTCTGCGCCAACGAAATCAACGACAAGGTCAACGTCCTGGCCAGGGGCGCCACTGCCCTGCTGAACGCCCGGCTTTTCCCCGTTATCCGGGAATTCATCGCCGCGGCGAAAAAGGACTTTGAGGAACGCGGCTGCACCGCGCCCATTACGGTGGTGCGCAGCGACGGTACGCTGATGTCCGCGGATCTGACCGGCTCCCGTCCGGTGGAGACCATCCTTTCCGGCCCCTCCGCCAGTATTTCCGCCGGCAAATTCCTGGCCGATTCCCAGAACTATATGATCATCGACATGGGCGGCACCACCACGGACGTATCCATCGTCCGGGACGGCAGGCCTGTGACCGCCGGCGCCGGCATCAACATCGGCGACTGGAAAACCCTGGTCAACGGCGTTTTCGTGGATACCTTCGCCCTGGGCGGTGACACCACCGTCCGCCAGGACAAGCACGGTATCCAGGTATTGAAGAGAAAGGCCCTGCCCATCTGCGCCGCCGCCAGACGCTGGCCGCAGATCAAGGAGGACCTGGCCCGGCAGCTGACCATCAACCTGTTCGAGCGGGAATCCTACTATGAATTCCTCTATCTGGTCAAGGCCCCGGCGGATCTGACCCGGTACACAAAGAGGGAGCAGGAGATCATAGAAGCCCTCCTTAACGGCCCCATCATGATCCGGGACATCCCCTCCAGGCTCGGCATCCAGCTTTATGCCCTGGATACGGAGCGGCTGGAGTCCGAGGGCATCCTCATGCGGGCCGCCCTGACCCCCACGGATTTCATGCATATCCTCGGGGATTACGAGGAATACGACAGGGAAGCCTCCGTGCTCGCCGTCCGCTGCGCATTAAATGCCTGGAACCTGCCCTGCAGTGACGAAGACGTGGAGCAGTTTGCCCGGGACGCCTACGACCGCATCGGCTATACCATGTACAAAAACCTGGTGCGCATCCTGCTGGCCCGGCTGTACCCGAAGCAGTTTGAGGGCGACGCGAAGGACCAGATGGCCTTCATCATCGAGCAGGCCTGGAACCGGCGCAACGAGGAAGGCTTCAACATGGCCGCCTTCAACTTCTCCACCGACCTGGATCTTCTGGGTGTCGGCGCCCCCACCTATGTCTTCCTGCCCGAGGTGGCCAAAGCCCTCGGCGCGAAATGCATCATCCCTCAGCACGCGGAGGTGGCCAACGCCATCGGCGCGCTGAAAGCGGACATCGATGTCACGGTGGAGATCGACGTGAACATGCGTCTGGATGACGGGGAATTCCTCTACATCATCCACACCCCGGACGGGTCGCTCACCACCTACGACCTGGACGAAGCCTTCCGGCTGGGGTCCGAAGCCGCTGCCGGCGCTGCCAGAGACGAGGCCATCCGCCGCGGCGCGCCGGGAGAACCAGAGGTCCGCTCTTACGTTAAGGGCGGTGAAAACACCAAGTATACCATTTCCATGGGCGGAACCATCATCGGCGAGGCCATTTACCGCAGGAGCAACTGAGCTTTTCCATACACCGGAACACCAGGGGGTAGATACCCATTTCCACGAAGGAAATAATGCCGTAGCGGACGGCCCGGACGGCATACTGGGCTGCGGTCGCGGAATTCAGGAATTCCTCGGAAAACGGCAGCTTCAGCAGGGTATTCAGCGCCAGATAGATGGCCACGCCGCCCACCAGTCTTAAAATGACCCGGAAAGGCCTACGAGTGTTCTCGAACTGCACCACCTTTTCCTCCAGGATACAGCCGAAAATCATGCCCACCAGAAGGCCCAGGCCGGAGAAATAGTCATTGCTCCGGCAGAGGAAAAGCCCGGGCACGGCGCAGGCCAGAAGGATACCCGACCGCAGCACCTTGCTGCGTACCTTCTCGTGGAGCAGGTACACCAGGATCACGGAAAGGAAACCGATGGCCAGGCCTGCGATGACATCCGTGGGATAATGCACGCCCAGACAGATCCGGGATATGGCCACCGCCACGGGAAGGGCAATGCCCAGAATCACCGCCCACTTCTTCCGCAGGTAGACGGCGATGGCGCCGAACATGGCCGCCGCATTGGCGGAATGGCCGCTGGGGAAGGAATAAGACTGGATACTTATATCATAGATATCCGCCTTCGCCTCCGGCGCCTTCAGGCATTTGATGTCCGGATGGTCAAAATAGGGCCGTCTCCGGACGAAGATATTTTTCAGTGTGGAATTGATCACGGTGCCCAGGGCCGCGGAAAGTCCCAGGACCTTACCCAGTTCCTTGTCGATGCCCCAGTAAAAGAATCCGATAATTGCAATGGTCAGTACCGGTTCTCCGAAAAGAGAAAAAAAGGTCGCCAGGGCCTGCCCGATGCTGCCCAGGTGTGCCTGAATCCAGAGGATCAGTGCCGGCTCCCAGAGGAAATAAAAGGTCGCACCCGCTGAAGCTGCTCCTGCCATATGCTCAACACTCTCCTTTATTAATAGTATATCTTCCCATCTCTTAAACTATACTCCCGCAGGGGGCCCGTCCACAAGGGAATAAACCCACAAACAGGAGGAAAACTATTGTCAATCTTTTGTTCTTTCGGTATAATTTTAACTGATCCGCACCCCTGACGAAGATGTTTGCCGATACGCTTTACGCGGAAAGGATGCATGATGTCTGAAAAATCCGATACAAGGAACGATGAATTATCCCTTATTCCGAAGCTGGAGGAATCCCTGGCCCAGGCGGAGTCCGAAAGCCGGGCAAAAACCGCCTTCCAGGTCAAAATGTCCCTGGACATCCGCAGCAGCATCAATATGATTCTGGAATACACCGAGGCCGCGCGGAAATCCCTGGGCAGCCCGGAAAAGCAGCTGGAATGCCTGGACAAGATTGACTTCTACGGCCAGTCCCTGCTGGGGCTTATCAACCAGATCCTGGACATGACGGATTTCGAAGCGGATGCCCGTTCCTCCGGCACCACCCTTACGCTGCCCGCCCAGGCGGCGGTGCCTCCGAAGGCGGAAAGGGACTGCACGGATTTCTCCTGCCTGTCCGGCAGGCATGTGCTCCTTGCGGATGACAATGAAATGAACCTGCAGATCACCCGGGAGGCCCTGGAGGCCTACGGCATCGGCGTCACCACGGCAGCCAACGGCCGGCTCGCCCTTGAACGGATTACAGAAAGCCCGGCGGGCACCTTTGATTTTGTGCTGATGGACCTCATCATGCCGGAGATGGACGGCTACGAGGCCGCGAAGGCCATCCGGGCGCTGCCGGAAAAGGAAAAAGCTTCCCTGCCCATCGTCGCCCTGTCCGCCAGCACCCTGAATGAGGATGTGCAGAAGGCTGCAGAATGCGGCATGGATGCCCTGGAAATAAAACCGGTGCGTATTCCCGGACTTCTGGATACCCTGCTTAAGTTTCTTTAATACAGATGCCTCCCCGTAAAGGGGAGGCTTTTTTTACAGCTCTTCGAAAATCCTGCAGCCCTTTGTCCTCATCCAGCGCTGCAGCAGCCAGTCGATAAGGGCCAGCACCACTGCCACCGCCGCAAGGTATGCCGTTACCTGCAGCCGGCCGCCGGTCAGCAGATAGAGGATGGGCACGCCTATGGAAATGGCAAAGTTGATGAGCATCACAAAGAGCAGGCTTAAGCTCTGCTTGATGGGGGTAATC
Source organism: uncultured Lachnospiraceae bacterium (assembly GCA_902796005.1). Classification (GTDB taxonomy): domain Bacteria; phylum Bacillota; class Clostridia; order Lachnospirales; family Lachnospiraceae; genus Alectryocaccobium. Next base: position 20,657 of record CADBNF010000040.1, read on the forward strand.
TCACTGGTCCAGATAAAATTCGGCCGCTTCAGTCCGAACACCAGCCCGACGCGGGCAATCAGCATGACGTGCAGCAGGCAGGCAACGAGGACAAGAACCGTATCCGCAGCGCCGGTACCGAAGGCCAGGCAGAGGACCAGCGCGGAGAAAAGCACCGGAATAAAGCTTACCCGTTCATGCAGCCTGAGCTTGGCTTTAAGCACATCGAAAGGCTTCACCGGCAGGGACTTCAACAGCCACAGGGTCTTTCCCTCCAGGGAAACGGAAGGCGTTGAAATCAGGTTCAGGCCGGAAATCATGAAAACAATGAGGATGGCCAGCACCGGCAGGATCGGCGCCAGGACAGGCATATCCTGGGCTATCAGGAAGAATACCTGCAGGACACTGTCCCTTTTGACCAGAACGATAACGGCCAGCACCGGCAGGAGGAAAAGTCCCAGTCCGCAGTTCAGCATATAGGCCGAACTGGAGGTAAAGCGCATCAGCTCCCGCCTGAAAAGGGCCCGGTCGATATCTGTCCGGACAAGCTCCGTCTTTTTCCCGGAGGCGTAGGCGCCGGTATCGGCAAGGGTAAGCTTCAGGAAAGTCTTTGACAGAACCGCAAGGCAGATAAGGGCCAGCACCACGGACACGGCCGCAAACAGCAGGAAATGCGGTACGCTTCCTTCCGCGCCTTTTCCGAGCCAGTACAGTACGTTGCCCCAGGATGCGTAGGCTCTGCCAACTGCTTCTGCATTATTCGCCAGGCTCTGCATAATGGAGGAAAGCCGGAAGCAGATGAAATAATAAATCAGGAAGAAGACTACGGAAATCAGCACCTTGACGATGCTTTTGCCTTTCAGCTTTCCGGAAGCCAGGGCCACAATCCAGCCCAGTATACAGGTCAGTACCGTAATGAGGGCGCCAAGCAGGAAAAACAGCACCAGGCCGAACACCAGGCCCAAAACGGTTACGCCCGCAAAAATCTGGTAAACCACAAGGGCGGGAATCCAGACCAGCCCGCTGTACAAAAGCGCCATGCCGTATACCCCGGCCACCCGGGAAAGAACGATTGTCACCGGGGGAATCGGCAGGGAAATCAGCAGGTCGTTGTCTTTGGCCTTGTACAGTCCCGCATAGGTATTGAATACGCTGCCGAAGATACCCAGGATAAGCGCCAGGGTGCCCAGCAGGGAATAATACAGCCAGCCCAGGTTAAGGGGCAGGTAGGTTATGGCGAAAAAGGACGCCAGCGCACCCACAGAGGCGGCAATGACCAGCATCAGGATGGTGAACATCGTGATATTGAACGCGCTTCTGCCCTTCGAATAGGCCTGTCCGTTTTTCCGGTTGACGAAGAAGCCCCGGAACATCTCCATAAACTGCTTTTTTATCAGCGTCTTTAACATACAGATCCGTCCCCCGTATCTTCCGCCAGCTCCAGGAAGGTTTCCTCCAGGGATTCGTCTCCCTTTACCTCATCCATGGTGCCGGAACGGATAAGCTTTCCTTCCCGGATGATGGCCACCTTGTCACAGAGCTTTTCCGCCACGTCCAGTACATGGGTGGAGAAGAAAATCGCCCCGCCCTCGTCGCAGACCTGCCGCATCATTTCCTTTAAGGAAAAGGAAGCCTTCGGGTCCAGGCCCACAAAGGGCTCGTCCATGAGGATGAGCTGCGGCCGGTGCATCCAGGCGGAAATAATAGCCAGCTTCTGCTTCATGCCGTGGGAATAGGCAGCCACCGACTGATCCAGGTCACCGGTCAGCCCGAAGATTTCCGCGTATTTCCCGATGCGGCTTTTCCGGTCCTCCGTGGAGATGCCGAACACGTCCCCGATGAAATTCAGGTACTGGTTTCCCGTCATGAAGTCATACAGGTCCGGATTGTCCGGGATATAGGCCATCTGCTTTTTACAGGTCAGCGGATCCTCCCTGACCGAGGTGCCCGCAACGCGGATTTCTCCGCTGTCGAAGGGCAGGATGCCGGCCACACTTTTTAAGGTGGTGGTCTTGCCGGCGCCGTTTAAACCGATAAAACCGTAGACCTCTCCCCTTTGGATATGCAGGGAAAGGTCATCGACCGCTTTTTTGCTGCCGTATTTTTTTGTCAGATGATCAATGATGAGCATTTTTTACTCCTTTTCCCGGGGCCTGGATAACCAGCCCCGGGCTTGCTGTTGTTTTTCTCATTATAGGCATGCGGCTTTTAGCGGTCAAGACGATCTGATGAAGCAATTGCCCGGTCTATTTTCACAGTCCGGGCAAAATAGCGGTTTAGAAATTTTCCTCTTTTAAATCATCCATCAGGTTATCCTTGCGGATCCTGGCCGAGGCATACCACATGCTCAGGAATACCACGACAAAGATGCTGACAACGGACAGGATAATGCTGTACACCGGGATATAGAAGCGCATCTCCGCAGCTGCGCCTATAATCAGGTACAGGATGAAGGTCACCCCGATGGATGCCGGCAGGCCGAAGGCCAGGCTCTTGAATCCGTAGGCCAGGCACTCGTAGTTCATCATTTTCCGGAAAGCCTTTCTGTCGAGGCCGATGGACCGCAGCATGGCGAACTCCCTGCGCCGCTGGCCCACATTCGTGGAAATGGTGTTGAAGGCATTGGCCGCGCTGATAAGGGAGATGAGGATGATGAAGCAGAAGGCGAAAACGTCAATCACCGTAATGATCATCCGCGTCTGTTCCTTTGCTTTGGCAAAATCCTGCAGCCGGGTCGTATCAATATTCTTTTCCGCCAGCGCCTCCTTCATCTTATCAAACACCAGATAATGGTTGTCGGTCTTAAAGCTGTAATTGACGACTTCGCTCAGGCCGAAATCAAAAGCCTCCGCTTCGGAACCAAACACCGCATCAAACATGCTGTAGGGATAATAGATTCTGCAGATATCGGTTCCCTGGAAGGGATCGGTCTTTTTGATGGTATCGGCAAGGACAAAGGTCATTTCCGTTCGCGACATCTCCTGGCCCTGTTCATCATAAGCTACACTTTCGGCTTTCAGGGACAACGGGAGGTTATCCGTGCGGAAAACATCGGCAGAGAGCCATCTGTCACCTCTGCCGTTGGGCATCGGCGCATTCATGTGGTTATACAGCAGGCCGCAGGGGTTATCTGTGTTATAATACTTTTCCGCATCCAGGCCGTTTTCCCGGCACAGCGTCCGGAAATCCCCGTCCTCGAGGAAGGTGATATAAGCGGAAGCAAATCCCGTCTCCCCCTGATAGCCTTCCCCGAAGGAAGCAGCGGCATACCGGTCATCAAGGAGCGTCATCGGCACCTCAAAGACGTAATGGCTGCCCCTGTAGTAGGTGCTGTCGGTTACGCCCTCCACGCCGGAAAGCAGGCGCATGATCGTTTCCTCCTGGTTCTTCTCTCCCACCGAATAGTAGGCAATGTCCACCTTGCTGTCCTCGGCATTGATCACGCCCGTGAGGGTGCGCAGATAGGAGGTGAAGGAGGAAACGGAGACAAAAAGCAGGACACTGACAAACAGGGATATCACCACGGAGCGGTACCGTTTGCTGTTTCTCCTGAAATTCTTCGCCGCAAGCAGGCCGGGCAGGCCGAACAGCTTGAGGGTAAGCGGGGAGGTTTTCACCTCCTTATCCTTTATCTGCATGTCGCTGCTTTGCCGGATGGCTTCGATGGGCGGCGTTTTCTCCACGGCCTTCGCCGGCACCCAGGCGGAAAGCAGGGTGGTGACCAGGCAGATGGCTGCCGAAATCACCAGGGCCAGGGGATGCAGCACCATCTTCATCACCACCGGTTCCCCGTTCGGATAGGTGGCGGCGAAAATCATGGAGAAGGAATCCCGCAGGCAGTAGAGAACAATGCCGATGGCCGAGCAGCCGATGACACAGCCGACGGGTATGCCGATGCCGGACAGCAGCAGTGCCTCGTAAAGCACACAGGAACGAATCTGCTTCCTTGTGGCGCCTACGGATTTCAATATGCCGATAAGCCGCTTCCTTTCGCTTAAGGAAATGGAGAAGGAATTATAAATGAGGGATACCGATCCGAAAACAATCAGCACCACCAGCACCGCGGCAAAGCCGCTGATGACGAAATTGACGCCCGAGGCGGAGGTCACGCCGTAGGTGTCCAGCAGGTCCCCGTGCAGATTGGTATCTGTGGTATACCGCTGCTCTTCGATGTAGGTGCGTCCGGCGGTGGGATGCTTCAGGGTATAGTAGCAGCTTGCTTTTTCCGTCTGTTCCCCATAGGTAAAGGCCATATAGCCGGGGCAGGAAAAGCTTTCCAACGCGCCGGTCAGCCTGTTGGTAAAGCCAGTGATGGTATAGGTCTTCGTTACCGTATCCGTCAGGGTTTCCGCCACGCCGTAGGCTTCCTCTGTGTGCAGCTCCCTGCCGTCAAAGGTACGCCTGCCGCAGTCCAGGGTGAGCTCGTCCCCGATTTTCCAGTCCGTAAACAGTGCAAGATATTCCTGCACAACGATTTCACTGCTGTTTTCCGGCATTCTTCCCCTCGTCAGGTGCAGGGACAGGTAATCCTCATAACCCTCGTTCAGGGATTCCACCAGAAGATAGGGTGCATAGGTTTCTTCAGACTGAATCACCGCCCAGCCTACCCGGCCGACTTCCGTAAAGCCTTCGACCTCTTTGTCTTCGGCAAAACGGCTGATGGTTTCCGCATCCAGGTTGTACAGAACACCTTCCCAGGCGCCTTCCTCCGCCTTAATGCACCGGGACAGGTACTGCATCCCGCTGTAGGCGCCTTCGATGACCGCAGTAAACAATGTCATCGAAAGAATGATGCCGATAATGGTCACCAGGGTCCTGGTCCGGTTTTCCTTCAGGCATTTTCTCGTAAAGGTATGAAAAATGTTCTTCATGACTGCCTCCCGCGCACCCGGTCATCCCGGACAATCCGGCCGTCTTCGATGGCGATGATCCTGTCTGCCTGCAGGGCAATGCTCTCATCGTGGGTAATGATGATGATGGTCTGCCCGTAATTGCGGTTGGAAAGCTTTAAAAGCTCCACAATTTCCTGGCTGTTTTTGGAATCCAGGTTGCCGGTGGGCTCGTCTGCCAGCACCACCGCCGGGGCGTTCATCAATGCCCGGCCGATGGATACCCGCTGCTGCTGTCCGCCGGAAAGCTGGTTGGGCAGCTTGTTTTTCTTCTTTGTCAGGCCCAGCGTTTTCAGAAGCTCTGCAAGGCGTTCCTCATTGACCGGGCTGTCATCCATCAGTACGGGAAGGGTGATGTTTTCCACCACGTTCAGCACCGGAATCAGGTTGTAGAACTGGTAAATCAGACCCACCTGTCTTCTGCGGAAGACCGCCAGCTGGTCTTCGTTCTGGGCATACACGTCCTGGTCGTTGACGTAGACCTTGCCGTCCGTGGGCCGGTCCACGCCGCCCAGGATATGCAGCAGGGTGGATTTTCCGGAACCGGAAGGACCGATGATAGCGATAAACTCTCCCTTTTCCACGGAGAAGGATACCCCGTCCAGGGCCCTTACCTCGTTGCTGCCGGAACCATATATCTTCGTCAGATTCTCTACTTTGATGATAGCCATCCGTATTCTCCTTTTCACTGCGTATGTAACGCCCGCCGGCAAATGTATTATTTCGGTTTACATCCTCAGTATAAAAAAGGAAAGTGACTCTACGGTGACAATGAAAAAATTTTTTCATCACCTGTTTTGTCACTTTCCTTTTTATATTTTCCGCTCCGAAACGCCCTTCAGACCACGGATTTATAAAATTTCACATCAAATTCCGCGCCGCCGCCTTCCGCGTTGCGGGCGGTAATGGTGCCCTCCTGGGCAGAGATAATCATCCGGCTTAAGGCCAGGCCGATGCCGATGCTGCCTGCGGAGGCATTCTTCCCTTTATAAAAGCGCTCAAAGAGGAAGGGAATGTCCTCGGGCACAAAGCCGGGACCGCTGTCCCGGATAACAAAGCCCGTATAAAGGGCAGTTTCCGTAACCGCAACGGTAATGGTGCCGCCTGCCGGGGTATGCTCCATGCAGTTCTTGATGAGGTTACCCAAAGCCTCCGCTGTCCAGGAAAGGTCCACGGACAGACGTTCATCCCCTACGGCCACGTCAAAGGTCTGGCCTTTAAGCTCCATGGGTATCAGCAGGGCCTCCGAAGCCTTCCGGATTACCTCTGCCGCTGCCAGATCCTTCCGCAGGAAATTCACCACCCCGGCGTCAATCCTGGACATCTTAAGCAAAGCCTCCACCAGCCAGGATATCCGCTCCAGCTGCCGTCTCAAATCCCGGGTCAGCCTGATTCTTTTCTCATAGGCGAGATTTTCCTCCGCCAGAAGGGCCACCGTCAGGTTCATGCTGGTGAGCGGTGTGCGCAGCTGGTGAAAGATATCCTCAATCGCCCGGGTGAGGTTGGTTTTGGAGGCACGCAGCATATCCGTCTGTTCCTTCAGACGGACCAGCATCTTCTGCACCTCGGTGGTAAGGATGGACAGCTCTCCCTCCTCGCTTCCGTCTATCAGGACCTCCTCCTGGCCGTGGAGTATCCGGTCCAGGCCCCGGGAAAGGTCGGCAATCCGCCGGTACCGTTGTTTTGCAAAGCCGTAGTGAACGGCGGTAAGGACCAGGCCGAGGGCCAGCACCAGGATGCCGCAGACAGGCTGCAGGAAAAAGCCCGCTGCCGCAGCCGCAGCCGTCAGCACCAGATATACAGCCGTTTCCTTTACGATTTCCGGGTTTTTGTTCAGTCCCACCTTGTCATTTCCCGCCTTTGCGTTTACATAAGATCAGTCCATCCGGTAGCCGATGCCTCTTACGGTTTTGATGATTTCCGGCTTTGCCGGGTCGTCCTCTATCTTCTCCCGCAGCCTTTTGATATACACCGTCAGGGTATTGTCGTTCACGAAATCCCCGGCAATGTCCCAGATATCCTCCAGGAGCTTGTTCCGGGTTATCACAAGCCCGCGGTTGTTCAAAAACAGCAGCAGAATCCGGTACTCCAGGGCAGACAGGGAAATCTCCTTTCCGCCTTTGGACGCCGTGCCCCGGTCCGTATCCACCGTAAGGGAGCCGATGGTCACAAGGGTCGCCTGCCTGTAATGCCGCAGCACGTTGTTGATGCGGGACAGAAGCTCCCTGGGCCTGAAGGGCTTGACGATATAATCATCGGCCCCCATATCGAGGCCTTTGACCACACTGCTCTCCTCCGCCGTCGCGGTCAGGAAGATCACCGGAAGGCCGGCCTTTTTGGCTTCGGCGCAGACGTTAAAGCCGCTGCCTCCCGCCAGGGAAATGTCCAGGAGCGCCAGCTGGTAAGACTCTTCCTGCAGCTTTTTCACCGCTGCCGCCTGATGGGAAACCGCTTCCGCGGTAAAGCCCTCTTCCGCAAGGAAATCCGTAAGCGACGTTACGATCGCCTCGTCATCCTCCACGAGCAGTATCTTCTTCATCGGTGCCTCCTTTCCCTAAATGTACTTTTCAATGGCCTTTTCGAACTCCTCCAGGGCGGAGGTGTCCCCCTCCTCCACCGCGTGGGTGATGCAGTGGGAAATATGCTCCTTGATGATCTGCTTGCCCAGACCGTTCAGAGCGGATTTGGAGGCGGAGATCTGGATCAGCACGTCCGAGCAGTCCTCGTCTGCCTCCAGCATTCTTTTCACGTATTCCAGATGCCCGATTACCCGGGCCAGGCGGCTTATCTGCCGGCGTTTTTCCTTCGGATCGTGCACATGATGGTGGCCATGCTCACCGGCTTTCTGCACCGGCTTTTCCGCTGCCGGCGCAGCAGCTTCCGCCGTTTCCTGCCCGGACTCGAACTCCAGCTCGTTCATCCGTTCCAGGACGTCCGCAAAGCAGGCGGTGGCGCCTTCAAAGGTTCCGATACCCCGCTGCATTTTCTCCCGGAGGTCTTCGGGCAGGTAGGGAACGATGGCTTCCATCTGTTCCGCATGCCGGTCATTGTGCTTCAGAAGGTAGCGGAGAATCGCCCTGATCCGGTCATTCAGGTCGGCCTTTCCCGCTGGGGCTGTCTTTCGTGTATTTTCTTTCTCCATGTTTTCCCTCTGTCTTTCTTTACCAGCCGTAGAAGGCGAGTATTTCCTTGATGGCCGTTTCCATCTTCTTCGGGTCCTGGAAGCGGTGGTCCGCTCCTTCCACGGGGATAAATTCGATGATATTGTTCTCCGCGAAGGCTTCGGAGGCGGCAAAGGGCACCACCTCGTCCTTTGTTCCGTGTAATATCAGCATATTTTCCGCAAAATCCAGGAAATCGTCTTTTCGGATGTCGTTTTCCTGCAGCTCTGCGAGAAATGCCCCGCCGATGTCCACCTTCCGGTCAAAGCCCACGGGGATATCCTTTCCTTTATGTATCTTCTGCAAATCATCCTCTGTCATGATGGTGCCGGTAATGACGTCGTACATATTGACGGCCGGACACCGAAGGGCTGTGCGCACAAAGGGGCAGCCGTACCGCTGGTAATACAGCAGGAAGAGATAGGCGCCGAAGCTGGTGGCGTAGGCGTACAGCTCGGTTTCCGGGAACCGCTCCAGAGCATCCTTTGTCACCAGTTCCAGATACGAAAGGCAGTCGGACAGGCTCAGCTTTTTCCGCACGTCGTCTCCGTGGCAGGGCCAGTTGAAGGTAATCACGCAGACGTCATGGTACTTGGTCAGCACCCGGTCCGCGAATTTTTCCGCCGCCTTGTTGTCCTTGTGCCCGCCGAAGCCGTGGCCGAAGATAACAGTCTTCCGCACAGCCGCCGCATCCCGGCAGTACAGCTTGCAGCGGATGTTGAAGCCGTCGGCATTTATCTCAAAGTATTTTCGTGTTTTATCCATAGTATTTTATCTCCTGTCCGCCATTATAGCCGATACGGCCAAAAAAAACAATGCACGCCGACGGACGGCCGCGCGGGCATTGTTTTAAAGGGTTAAAAGCAGGCCGAATAGTGGAAAAAAGCAGACCCGGCAGACAGAACAAGCCGACCTTTGACACAAGCCGCATTGAAAACGCCGCACCCGCAAAAGACGGACAAGGGGAAAATTCTGCGTCTACCATACCAG
>CADBNF010000041.1 GCA_902796005.1 uncultured Lachnospiraceae bacterium
CTCTTGAAATCGAACAGAGATCCAAGGAGTAATCCTTAACCGGTCTATTCGATAGTTTGTATTCGGTTTTTTCATAAAGGAATAATGGAGTAACACAGGGCGTTCCGAAAGGAACGCCCTTTTCTTATCTCTGTTAACACATCCGCTTATATACACAGCAAAAAAGGACTCCGTATTCTGTCCGAAGTCCTTTTGGTCTGTGGTATTGCTTCTCTTATGTCCGTCTTTGCTGCAGCCTTACCGGTTCCTGTTCCTGACCACTATCAGGATAACCGCCACCAGGGCAATAACCACAGCCACCGCAACCGCAATGATAATCAGCAGATTCGAATTCACGAAATTCCTTATCGGATTGCCTGTCTGCTCTCTCTCACCGGAAGGCGCCTGGGTGGCTGCCGGGGCCGGTGCCTGTGTGGGCTCCTGTGTCACAACACTGGGTGTCGGGGTGGGCGTCTGTGTCGCTGCTGCCGGTGTCGGCGTAGGCGTTCCATAGCCTGCAGGGGTCGGTGTGGGCGTCTGCTGCGTGGGTACCGGTGTCGCCGTCGGCGTGGGATGCGCTGCCTGCCAGGTTGCCAGGCTGACCACATGCTTCAGGGAAACATATCCGGTCTCGCCGTTGTATTCCGTTTTCCCCCAGACGAAGCCGCCGCCAGCATCGGTAACCTCCTCGGTAATGTGCAGCTGCGTACCGTTGTAAATATTGCAGATAATCCGGTTATTCATGGACGGGCCGCTTCTTAAGTACAGATAATCCGTTCCGTCCGTGGCCTGTACCACCACATCATGGCTTACCGCTGTACCGCCTGCCGGACCGCTTTCTCCTCCGGAAGAAGCATCATATTCTTTTACGTGCTTCATGGATACCCAGCCGTAGCGGCCATCGTAGGAGGTACGTCCCCAGTAGAAACCGCCGCCCGGATCCTTTGTTTTAAAACCGATATACAGCACCGTCCCGTTATAGATATTGCAGATAATTGAATAATCCATGGAGGGCCCATCTCTTAAGTACAGGTAATCCGTACCGTCTGTGGCCTCCACCACATAGTAAGCCTCCACCTCTTCTTCCGGATAGGGGTAGATGGCCGCATCACCCGAGACGTTTACGGTACCTGCCAGTACCGCCGCTGCAAGAAGCACGGCTGCTGTCCGAAGCCTGTTTCGTTTTCTTTTCATTTCACTTTATTTCCTCCTTATGTTCCTCCCTTGGTATAAATACAAAACGGTTCAAAACCGGATAGTTCTCCCTTATAAGCCTCTGATATGCCATAACAGCAGGCTGACCAGTACGCCGGCGCCATAGGAAGCCAGGTTTGCGGTCAGTGAAAGCAGAAACGGGTGACGAAAATTTTTTAAAAATTTCCTGTAAAGCAGCGCTTCCGCAATAAAAATAAGTATTTCAAATACATAGGTCAGCAGGTTTACGGTTTTATAATATACGTAAGTCCGCAAAAATACCAGTCCGATATTCAGGGCCAGATTGGTCAGGATATTTACCAGGCATAAAACCAGATATTCGCGTCTTTTCCTGAGTCCCCAGAAAAAGCCGACCGCGCACTCACAGGCCAGGGTGAGCAGAAGCGACGGCAGAATCACCTGCATTAACATCTCAGATTGCCTCTTTTTTCGTCCCGCCTGCCGCGAAAAGCAGCAGAATAAGGGAAAGTATGCTCAGGCCGCACAGCCAGGGATACGGCAGGGAGAAGCCGGCAAGCAGAAGCGCCGGCACCACGCCTGCAAAAAGGGCGACCATCAGAATGCCGAAGGCAAATCCCGGCCAGCGTTTCCACTTTCCTGCAATCAGCGTAAGGGTCAGGGGCATGGTCATGTTAAACAGCAGGATGGAGATAAAGCCGAGGAGCATATTGTCTGCGGAAAACAGCACGGTGACCGCAGCGCCGCCCAGGGAAATCACCGAAGCAGCCTTCACCCCTATCCGGTCTGCCAGCACGCCGCCCAGGGCTTTGCCTAAGGCAATGCAGACTGTAAAGACAAGTCCGGTGACAAAGGTACTGTTCCAGCTGTATTTTACCGCCGTTCCGTAGAGGGAACGAAGGAAAACCACCAGGAGAATCAGCCAGACAGAAAGGGTCAGGAGACGTTCCGCTGCCTTTCCCTTCTTTCCGGCCTCCGCATTCTTTGGCCGGCCTTCATAAACAGGGCTGTTCCCCTTCTTTTTCCCGTAAAGCCACATGCCGACAAGCACGGCCGCTGCCGCAAAAAGGGCTGCCATGAGGATTTCCCTGCAGGGATGCAGGAACATTCTTCCCCATCTGGTTCCCAGGAATACCCCAAGGGCGCCGGAGCTGATAAAGATACCGCTGGGGGTGTATTTTTCGCCCGCATCCTGCAGGACCTGCCGGCCCGCGCCTACGTGGAAAAAGCCGTTTCCCACTCCGGCAGCCGCCGCACATAGAAGAGACGGCGGCAGGAAGAAGGCAATGCCCACCAGCAGGCAGCCGGCTGCCGCGATACAGTAATTCTTATCCGCCAGGTCCGAAAGCAGGCCGAAAAAGGCCGGCAGGGCAAAGGCGCAGAAATTATACAGAACCAGCACAAGCAGCCAGTCCTGAGCAGACAGGGTCAGGGTCATCGGCAGGATATGGGCAATCAGAAGAAACAGGCAGGATAAATCCACCGTGAAATGCATTATGGTAAAGGCTGTCAGCTGTTTCTTCATTTTCCTCTCCTGTCTTTACGTTATGTCTCTGCGCCGCTGCATGTCACGGTGCAGCCTTGATGATGTCTGCGTCGTAGGAAGGTTTGATGGTCTGTCCGGGCGGTACAACCAGGAATTTCTCCGGGTCCCAGTCTCCGTTCAGCAGTTCGAAAAGCAGGCTGCTGCTGCCCTCGTAGTGGCGGTATTCCCAGCCATGCTCCTCTGCCATGGCTTTGCCGTGTTCCTCAAGGTCAGGGTCAGGCAGCTCGGGCCAGAAGATGCCCGTCAGCACGCTGTAGCCGGCCATGCTTTCCTGCTCGAACTCCATCAGCATATCCACGGTATCCTCATCCTGGTACTTTTCCATGTACATGGCCCGGATGCGGTCCAGGTCTTTTTCCTCAAAATTCTTACCGTTGTCCACCCAGCCCCGGGTGATGAAGCTCGTACCCTTTACCGTATCAAAATATTCCCGGTAGGCTTCCTTGCTGCCCATCAGCAGTGTGGTGCAGTCATGGGCCCTGGGAACCACCAGGGGCAGGGACTTCGCCCGCAGGCCCACCAGGGCATTGGAGCACAGGCCGTAGCCCAGCAGGATGGCGTCCAGCTTCTTCATCCTTAAGGGATTGTTGTATTCACCGCTGTGGACATCCTTACCGGATTCCACCATGTCGATTTCCTCCTGGAGGATATCCACCAGATTCTTCGGCATTTCGTGGTATTCCTGCCGAATGAAGGTCAGGTCGATAAAATTTTTTGTCCGTACAAGGCAGGATGCGATTTCCCGCTGCAGCACCTTGCAGGCAATCAGTTTATATCTTTTCATGTCTCCTTCTCCTTTATCCTCACGTCCGCCTGTTCCGGCCTTTTCTCAAGCCAGAAGGCATCCATTGTCTCCTTTACCGTCCCCAGTGTGCAGGCCTTCACGTCCGTCCATTCCCGGGGAAAAAGCTGCCGGCAGGCCGGTGTCAGAAAGCGGTCATCCAGCAGGAGGATGACGCCGGTGTCCTCCATGGTGCGGATAACCCTGCCCGCTGCCTGCAGGACCCTGTTCATTCCCGGAAACCGGTAGGCATAATCAAAGCCGTCCAGTCCCCGTTCCTCGTAAAACGTCTTCAGCTGCTCCCTTTCGTGGGAAATCCCGGGCAGGCCCGTACCCGCCACCGCAACGCCGATAAGCCGGTCTCCCGTCAGGTCGATGCCCTCGGAGAAAATCCCGCCCATGACACAGAAGGCCAGAAGCCAGCCCTCCCGGCTGAATTCCTCCAGGAAATCCTCCCTCTCCTTCTCCGTCATCTCCGGCTGCTGCACCAGCACCGAAAGGCCGAAGGGCCGCACCTCTTCGAAGGCCTCCGCAGCACGGGAAAGCATCTCATAGGAGGGGAAAAAGGCCATGTATCTTCCCTTCTTCCCGCAGGCCATCAGGGAAAGGTACCGGGCGAATTTCGCATATTCCTCCGGTGTCCTTCTCCGGTACAGGCTGGAGACGTCCCCGGCGGCAAGAATCAGCCGGTTTTCCTTCGGGAAAGGCGATTCCACGTACACCGCATAGTCGTCCGTCCTGGCGGAAAGCAGCTTCCGGTAATAGGATACGGGAAGCAGGGTTGCGGAAAAGAATACCGCGCTGCCGGCGCCGGAAAGGATGTCCGCAAGATTGTCCGCGGGATTGATGCAGAACAGGCGGAAAAGAAAATCACCGCTGCCGGTTTTTTCTGTACTGACGATATAATTATCATCCAGAAGATCGCAGATATACAGAAAATCCCTCACGGAAAAGTAAAGCTCCAGAAGGATTTTCCTCTTCTCCTGCTCCGGCTGCTCCGCCAGCACATCTTCGCAGGCAGCGGACAGGTTCATCAGGGCAATCAGCAGGCTTTCCGGCAGCGTCCGTCTCCGGCTCGCCTCCCCCTCCTGCTCCTCCTGCAGGCTTTCCAGCAGGCGGATACAGCCGTTTACATGGCGGGAAAGGCTCCGGTTCAGGCCTCTTAAGGCCCGGCCGGCGGTCCGAAGGGCAGACAGGGAAAGCGAGGCGCTGAACATCTCCCTGGCCCGGTCCACGAGATTGTGGGCCTCGTCAATGAGAAACAGCAGGTTCTTCCCCGTGTCGTCGGTCAGGAAGCGCTTCAGCTTCACCACCGGGTCAAAGGCATAGTTGTAATCCCCGATGAGGGCGTCGCAGAAGTCCGTCAGGTCGGTCTGCAGCTCGTAGGGGCAGACCCTGAAGGCTTCCGCCGTCTGCAGGATATCCTCCCGGGTAAAGGTATCCGAGGAGGAAAGCAGGGCATACAATGCATCGTTTACCCGGTCATAGTGGCCGTCCGCCCGTTCACAGACCCGGGCGTCGCAGTCGGGTTCTTCACAGACGCACAGCTTCCCCCTGGCCGTCAGGGACAGGGATTTAAGCTTCAGGCCCTTTTCCTTCAGGATCCGGAAGGCTTCCCTGGCGACGGAGGCCGCCACGGTTTTGGCTGTCAGGTAGAAGATGCCGGAGGCCAGGCCCTTTCCAAGGGCATGAACCGCCGGAAATATGACGGACATGGTTTTGCCCACCCCCGTCGGCGCCTGCACAAAAAGCTGGCGGCGGTGTACCGCTGCCGCATAGACGTCCTTTACCAGCTGCTGCTGGCCGGGACGGTAGTCATAGGGAAATTCCAGCCCCACAAGGGAGCTGTCCCGGATATCCTCCCATTCCGCCTTGAAAACCGCCCATTTTTCATAGGCCCGGCAGAGGGCCTCAAACCAGTCCTCCAGGACCCGGGCCGTAAATACGCTTTCCAGGATTTTCACCTGGTCCGTTTCCAGATTGCAATAACGTATCTGGATATGCAGGCGCTCCTCCTGTGGGTGTTCGGCCAGGTACATCCGCCCGTAGCACATGGCCTGGGCCAGATGCACCGGAACCGGTCCGGTAATCTCCGAAAGGTCCCGGTAAACGCCTTTTATTTCATCAATCCAGGTTTCCCCGTCCCGGGTAAAGATGCCGTCCGCCCTGCCCTCAACGGTAAGGGCGAAGCCGTCATAGTCCCGGATTATTTTCAGGGGAACCTCCGGCCGGTAGCCTGCGGGCATGCTTTTCTGCAGCTTCCGGTGGACGCGCGCGCCTTCCAGCATGGCATTTTTATTGAGCAGCGTCCCCGAATGGGTCAGACTGCCGGTGCGCAGGAGGAATTCCACCAGTCCCCGCACCGATATCCGCAGGTCCTTCATGGCCGTCTCCTCTTATACGTGATACAGCTTTTCCACCTGGTATTTGGGTTCGCTGGTCAGGTGCATGCCCAGCTTGCGGAAGGTTTTCTCGTCCGCTTCGGAAAGGATGACCGTGGTATGCACTTCACAGCCCTTAAGCCGGCCCAGCTGCTCCAGAGCCTTTTCCGCATTTTCATCCGTCAGGGCGCAGATGGACAGGGCAATCAGCACCTCATCCGTATGCAGCCGCGGGTTCTTGCCGCCCAGGCCTTCGGTTTTCAGCCGCTGGATGGGCTCGATAATCTTCCGGGATATCAGGTCAATCCGGTCGTCGATGCCGCCCATGGTCTTCAGGGCATTCAGCACCACGGCCGCGCAGGGACCCATAAGCTCCGTCGTCTTGCCGGTGACGATCTGCCCGTCGGGAAGCTCCAGGGCAGCGGCCGGGCCTTCGGACACCTCTGCCTTCAGAAGGGCCGGCGTCACCACCTTTCTGTCCATGGTGGTCACCCCTGCCTTCTTCATCAGCAGCTCCAGCTTGTAGATAATGCTTTCGCAGTCCGAGCCCTTCCTGGCGTCACACAGGGCCTGGTAATACCGGCGGATTATCTCCTGCTTTGCCGCATAGCTGACTACTTCATCGTCGATAATGCAGTTGCCTGCCATGTTTACGCCCATGTCCGTGGGGGATTTGTAGGGGCAGACGCCCATAATCTTCTCCAGCATGGCGGAAAGCACCGGGAAAATCTCCACGTCCCGGTTGTAATTCACAGTGGTTTTGCCGTAGGCCTCCAGATGGAAGGGGTCAATCATATTCACGTCATCCAGGTCTGCGGTGGCCGCTTCGTAGGCCAGGTTCACCGGATGGTTCAGGGGCAGGTTCCAGATGGGGAAGGTTTCGAACTTCGCGTAGCCCGCCTTAATGCCCCTGCGGTGTTCATGGTAAAGCTGGGAGAGGCAGGTGGCCATCTTGCCGCTGCCCGGTCCCGGGGCGGTGACCACCACCAGCTCCCTGGTGGTTTCGATATAATCATTCCTGCCGTAGCCCTCGTCGCTGACGATGCGGGACAGGTTGGAGGGATAGCCGTCTATCGGGTAATGGCGGTACACCTTTACCCCGAGGCCCTGCAGCCTTCTGATGAACAGATCCGCTGCCTGCTCGCCCCGGTACATGGTGATCACCACACTGCCCACATACAGACCGATGTTGCGAAATTCGTCCATCAGCCGCAGCACATCGGACTCGTAGGTGATGCCCAGATCGCCCCGGACCTTGTTCTTTTCGATGTCCGAGGAACGGATGGCGATAACCACCTCCACCTGATCCTTAATCTGTAGAAGCATCTTAAGCTTGCTGTCCGGCTGAAATCCGGGAAGCACGCGGGAGGCATGATAATCATCAAATAATTTGCCGCCGAATTCCAGATACAGCTTACCGCCGAACTGCTGAATTCTCTCCTTAATGTGGGCAGACTGGGTCTGCAGGTATCTTTCATTATCAAATCCTATAGTATTCATCTTTCTTCCCTGTATTAAAGATCAAGCTTGAGGTCGTTTTCCTTAATTGCGCCGGCTTTGCGCATCGGCGCTGCCACCAGCAGTGTAATGACCGCCGGCAGGACAAAGCAGATAAGAATCATGCCTGCCCAGTCCATCCCGGTTATGGCCGCCTTGGTTCCCGCAGCCACGTCGCTGACCCAGCCGGTGTATACACCAATCTGGCCCACAAGGCCGCAGGTGCCCATGCCGGAAGCCACGGCCGCGCCGTTCATCTGCATTTTGAATACACAGGTGGCCAGAGGCCCGGTAATGGCAGAGGCCACGATGGGCGGAATCCAGATCTTCGGATTGCGCACAATGTTGCCCATCTGCAGCATGGAGGTGCCTATTCCCTGGGCGAAAAGGCCGCCCACCCTGTTTTCCTTAAAGCTCATTACGGCAAAGCCTATCATCTGGGCACAGCAGCCGGCAACCGCCGCGCCGCCGGCCAGGCCGGTCAGGCCCAGGGCCGCGCAGATGGCCGCGCTGGAGATAGGCAGCGTCAGCGCAATACCCACAATCACCGAGACGATGATGCCCATCAGGAAGGGCTGCAGCTCCGTGGCCCACATAATGGCACTGCCCAGGGCCGAGGCTGCCCTGCCGATGGCCGGCGCCCACCACATGGACAGAAGGACGCCTGCGCAGATGGTCACCGCCGGGGTGACGATAATGTCAATCTTGGTTTCCTTGGAGACCAGCTTGCCCAGTTCACTGGCTATGATGGCGATAACCAGCACCGCCAGGGGTCCGCCGGCCCCGCCCAGGGAATTGGCTGCCCCGCCCACGGCTATCATGGAGAAAAGCACCAGGGGCGGCGCCTTCAGGGCATAGGCGATGGCCGCCGCCATGGCCGGTCCCGCCGCCTGCTTGGCAAAGCCGCCGATGCTCACCAGCAGGTCGATATGGGCCTGTTCCCCGATGGTGGCGATAATGGTCCCGATAAGGAGGGACGCAAAAAGCCCCTGGGCCATGGCGCCTAGGGCGTCGATGCCATATCGTTTTGCGGATACCTCAATATCCTTTTTCTTCAGAAACTCCTTAAAAGTCAGCTTTTTTCCGCTCATCTGTCTTCCTTTTCCTCCCTGAGGCGTTCCAGCCGCTCGCCGATGGTTCGTTCATACCCCATCTGCGTGGGCCGGTAAAATGTTTCCCCTTCGATCTCCGAGGGCAGGTACTGCTGCTTCACATAATGGTTCGGAAAATCATGGGCATATTTGTAGCCGATGCCCCGGCCGAGCTCAGCCGCGCCGCCGTAATGGGCGTCCCGCAGATGGGCCGGCACCGTGGTCTTTACATTTTTCACATTGTCCATGGCCGCAAAGACGGCTTCGCAGCAGGCGTTGCTTTTCGGCGCGCAGGCCACGTAGATGGCGGCCTGGGACAGTATCAGCTGGGATTCCGGCATGCCGACCCTTTCCACGGCCAGGGCGGCGCTTACCGCCACCTGGATGGCTGCCGGGTCCGCGTTTCCCACGTCCTCGCTGGCGCAGATCATGATCCGCCGGGCAATAAACTTGATATCCTCCCCCGCCGTCAGCATTTTTGCCAGGTAATACACGGCAGCGTCCGGGTCCGAGCCCCGCATGCTTTTGATGAAGGCGGAAATCACATCGTAATGCTCATCCCCGTCCCGGTCGTAAAGCACGGCCCGCTTCTGGATGCATTCCTCGGCGGTTTCCAGGTCGATGACGATGTTTCCTTCCGCATCCGGCGCATTGGTCAGCACACCCAGCTCCAGGGCATTTAAGGCCTTTCTGGCGTCTCCTGAAGCCATATCCGCCAGGAAGGCGGCGGCTTCCTCCGTCAGTACCGGGTGATAGGCGCCCATGCCCCTTTCCGTATCCGAGACCGCCCTTTTCAGGAGGGTTATGATATTTTCCTTCGTCAGCGCCTTCAGCTCGTAGATCTGGGACCGGGAAAGCAGGGCCTTGTTTACTTCAAAATAAGGATTCTCCGTGGTCGCGCCGATGAGGATGACCGTACCGTCCTCCACAAAGGGAAGCAGGTAATCCTGCTGGGCCTTGTTGAACCGGTGAATCTCATCGATAAAGAGAATGGTTTTCCGGCCATACATGCCCAGGCTTTCCTTCGCGGCGGCCACCACCTCTTCCATATCCTTTTTGCCGGCCGAGGTGGCATTTATCTGGGAAAAGACCGCGCTGGTGGTGTTGGCAATCACCTTCGCCAGGGTGGTTTTCCCGGTGCCGGGCGGCCCGTAGAAAATAACGGAGCTTAAACGGTCCGCGGAAATCGCCCGGGAGAGCATCCGGCCCCTGCCGATGATGTGCTCCTGCCCCACCACCTCGTCCAGGGTCCGCGGCCGCATCCTGGCCGCCAGGGGGGCGTCCGTTTCCAGCTGTTTTTCCTTCATATAGTCAAAAATATCCATGTTCCAGTCCTTACCCCGGGCAGCTGCCCGACGTTTATTTCGAAACCTTTATCACCATGGCCTCTTCGGGATGCGCCGGGCTGCCGTACACCAGCGTGCCCATGTCAAGGAGCATCTCCTCATTCAGGTCCGTAAAGGCCTTCCGTTCGCAGGAACCGATGAAAATGTATTCCACACTGTATCTCTTCAGAAGAGCGCGGACCGTATCGGCATCCTGCCCTGTATATATCTGTCTGATATCATACACTCTTTCGTTCAGGGATGCTACGTCATTTCGCCACAGCCATTCGTGCACATACCAGCCAAGGGGCGTGGGAAGCCCCGTCATGGCGCTTACCCGGCCGTTTTCCGAATAGCTGTCCCCGTTGGCCTCCAGGATCATGACACTGCCCTCCACCGTTTCGGAAAGCCAGCGTATGGCCTTTGCATCCGCAGGATATTCCTTTTCCAGGAAAGCCGTGGCATCCAGGCCCACAAAAGCCGTTTTGTCGGTCACGTCCCCGAACCAGGCATTCACCGAATAGGGGAAGTAGCCCAGGGTCAGGATCAGCAGCACCAGCACCGCGGTCGCTGCCGCCCTTACCGCCTTCCGCTTTGCATGTCCGAGCAGCCTCACCACGGCATAGGCCATGCAAAGGGCCAGCAGCACAAAGGCCTGGTAGGTCAGCTTGAACATGGTATTGGCCCGGGCATAGCCGTTCTCATAAATATCCCGCACATACACCAACTCGGGAAGAAGGACCAGGCCCAGTCCGCAGAAGCCGGACAGAAGCATGAACAGGTCCGTAAGGGAGAGGCTGCGCAAATATTTCCCCAGGGAATGCTTTTCATTTTTCTCCCGAAGGCTTTTTGCCAGGGTAAAGAAGAAAAGCAGAAGCAGCGCGCAGACCGGCAGAGCCCACAGCACGGCCAGCTGGTAAAAGGCCGTCCGGTATTTCACCGCGGCGATGCCGGAAACCATGGTTTTGAAGCTTAAGGTAAAGGGCAGGGATGCCAGTGTGGCAATAACCCCAATCCATACCAGCCGAAGGATGAGGGCCGCAAAGCTTTCCGGGCCTCTTCCCCTGCCGCTTCGGATGGCCATGAGGGCCAGGCCGATGGCCGTCACCGTAAAATATATCACAAAATCCCAGTAATTTGTAAACTTAAATAAGCCGATAAAGAAGCCCAGCAGCCACAGGTGGGGGGAAAACAGCACCTTCACCAGCTTTACCAGAGCGGGGGTTCCCTCCCTTTCCGCCGGCGTCGTATCCAGCGTACAGAAGTAAGCGGCCAGAATGCCCAGCAGCGTGAGGACAAACATCAGGTTGACCATATGGGCATGCAAATCCCCCAGCACAAAGGAGTACACCGGGAACTCATGGATACACTGGTCCGCCGTCAGGGGATTGTGCCCGATGTACCTTGTGGAGGAGGGGAACCAGTAATCCTCATATCCCGTCGGCTTCAGTACAGTTCCGAAGAGGCCGTAGAGGACGTAATGCATGTTGCCGGCAAGCCCCACTGCCGCCCCGGCAAGAAGGCCCGCCGCCGGCGCTGCAAACCGCTTCCGGTTCTGCCTGCGCACCATGCACGTCATCAGGGAAAAGGGCAGGGTAAAGGTTAAGGCCGCCACTGTATTTCTGGCCAGGTTGTACCCCTGTTCGATGCCGTTAAATGAAAGCCGGGTCAGGTAAACCGCATAATACTGCCCGCCGTAATAGTAATTCAGCTTTTCCGGCCCGAACCAGATGTCCGCCGCCGGCAGGGTACCGTCCCGGTAAAGGGTGGCCATAAAGCCGTAATCCATGAACTTTTCCGTGCCCCTGGCCTCGGGCCTGAAGCAGGTAAAATAGCTCCACATAAGAAAAAGGGCCAGAAACAAGAGCTCCTCAAACAGAAGAAGGAAGAGGTCTGTTTTCTCCTTATTCTGCTTAAGCAGTTCCTGTTTTCTGCCCTTTATCAGAAATGCTGCCCACAGTCCGGCCGCGGGGATGCCCATGCAGCCGATGACCGCCGGGGTCTCAAAACGAAAGGCCCCCGCACAGACAAGGGCCCAGCAGACAAAGCCGCCCAGCGCAATTCCCAGCACCTTGCCGAAAAGCCAGCCCCTGTCGGCAAAGGCAGGAAAAAGCTTTATCGTCAGAGGGAGGAAGGCCAGGCCTGCGGCTGCCACGGCCAGCCACCATTTCACGAAGGGAAGGAAATCGCCTCCCAGTAAAACAGCGGCCGCCGCGATAACGGCAGCAAAGCCGGCTGCCAGGGCGATGGATTTCGCCCGAAGGTAAGTACCCGTCAATTTATTCACCAAGATAGGCCTTCTTAATACGCTCGTCCTCAAGAAGGTCTGAAGCCTTTCCGGTCAGTACGATGTTTCCCGTTTCGAGAACGTAGGCCCTGTCCGCGATGGACAGCGCTTTCTTCGCATTCTGCTCCACCAGAAGCACCGTAACGCCCTGTTCATTTACCTTCTTTATTATAGCAAAAATTTCATTTACGTAAATAGGGGAAAGGCCCATGGAGGGTTCATCCATAATCATCAGCCTCGGCGAAGACATCAGCGCCCGGCCCATGGCCAGCATCTGCTGCTCACCGCCGGAAAGGGTTCCACCCATCTGCTCTCTTCTTTCCTTCAGGATGGGGAAGCTGGCGTAAACCGTCTCCAGGTTCCGCTCGAATTCCTCCTTGTCCTTACGGGTGTAGGCGCCCATGCGCAGGTTGTTGTACACGGACAGGTTGGCGAAGATGCGCCTGCCCTCCGGCACCTGGGCGATGCCCATGCCCACGATTTTGTGGGAGGGCACCCGGCTTATCTCTTTGTCCATGAACCGGATTGATCCCGCATGGGGCGAAAGCAGCCCGGATATTGTATGCAGGGTCGTGGTTTTCCCGGCGCCGTTGGCACCGATGAGGGCGATGATTTCTCCCTCCTCCACGGTAAAGGAGATGCCTTTCAGCGCTTTGATCACGCCGTAATTGACCTCCAGATTCTCAACCTCAAGCATTGCCATAAAGGTCTCCTCCTTATTCCTCTCCCAGATATGCCTTCACCACTTCGGGGTCATTGAGCACCTCTTCGGTCAGTCCCGCAGTCAGCACATGCCCGAAATTCAGAACCGTCAGCTTCTCGCAGATGCCGCTGACCAGCTTCATGTCATGCTCGATAAGAAGAATCGTCATGTGGAATTCGTCCCGCACGAAGCGGATGGTCTCCATCAGGGCCTTCGTTTCGTTGGGATTCATGCCCGCGGCGGGCTCGTCCAGAAGCAGGAGCTTCGGTCTTGTGGCCAGGGCACGGGCGATTTCCAGCTCTCTCTGCTGGCCGTAGGGCAGGTTGTCCGCCTGGTATTCGGCATAGCTGTCCAGGTCGAAAACCTTCAAAAGCCGCATGGCTTCCTCATCCATGGCCTTCTCCATCTCCCGGTACCTGCCCGTACGGAAGATGCCCGAAAGGGTGGAATAGGCATAACGGTTGTGCAGGCCGGCCTTGACGTTGTCCAGCACGGAAAGCTGCCGGAAAAGCCGGATGTTCTGGAAGGTCCTGGCAATGCCCGCCTTGTTGATGGCGGTGGTCTTCATGCCGGTGATGTTCTTCCCGTCCAGGAAAATACTGCCCTCCGTGGGCTTGTACACCCCGGTCAGGAGATTGAAAATAGTGGTTTTGCCGGCGCCGTTGGGGCCGATAAGCCCGTAAAGCTCGCCGCCTTCGATGGTCATATTGAAATCGTCAACCGCCTTCAGTCCGCCAAAGGATACGGACAGGTGCTTTACCTCAAGCATTGCCATATCACTGTACCCCCTTTCCGCGGTTCTTCAGCCGTTCCATTATCCGCTGCCGGAAGGCGATGGCCCCCGGTGCCCAGCTGAAGAGCATGATAACGATCAGTACAATGGCGTAGATCAGCATACGGTAGGTCTGAAGTCCGCGCAGAAGTTCAGGCAGCACATAGAGGATAACCGTCGCAATGATGGAGCCGCGGATGTTGCCGATGCCGCCCAGCACCACGAATACCAGGATAAGGATGGAGGTATTGTAGTCAAACTTCGCCACGGTCAGGGTGGCAAGGTTGTGGGAATACAGTGCGCCGGCCATGCCCACAAGGCCTGCGGAAATCGTAAAGGCCAGAAGCTTGTGCTTCGTTACGTCGATGCCGATGGACTCCGCCGCGATACGGTTGTCCCGGATGGCCATGATGGCCCGGCCGGTCCGGCTGTCAATCAGGTTGAGCACGATAAACAGGGTGATAAACACCAGGATAATACCGATAATGAAATTGGCGTCCTTCGGCGTGCCGGTGATGCCCTGGGCACCCTTGACGATCACCTGTCCGCCCTCCTCCAGCTCCAGCTTCGTGGGATCCTGCATGGCCACATGGAGGCCGTGTTTGTCCACGCCGATGTAGAAAACGTTCAGCAGGTTCTGGATAATCTGGCAGAAGGCCAGGGTTACGATGGCCAGGTAGTCGCCGTTCAGGCGAAGCACGGGGATACCAATGAGGAAGCCGAACAGCGCGCCCACCGCCGCGCCGATAATCAGCGCCAGCAGGAAACGGATGGGGTCCGGAATGAGGCCGTTGGTGATCTTGGAGAAAATCGCCGCGCCGTAGGCACCCAGGCAGAGGAAGCCGGCATGTCCCAGGGACAGCTCGCCGGAGATGCCCACCACCAGGTTCAGGGCCACCGCACAGATAATGTAGATACATACCGGAACCAGAAGGCCTTTGATCTGGAAGGTCAGAAGCCCGCCTGCGGAGCAGCTCTGGATAATCACAAAGCCGATGGCAAGGCAGATGTAGGTCATCAGGTTCTTTTTCGTAATCTTACGCATACTGTTCTTTAATTTGCCCATACCGTACCTCACACTTTCTCCTGTACGTTCTTGCCGAACAGGCCGGCAGGACGTACAAGCAGCACAATAATCAGCACGGCAAATACGATGGCATCGGCAATCTGGGAGGAAATATAGGCCTTGCTCAGATTCTCGATGATGCCCAGAAGGATGCCGCCTATCATTGCGCCGGGGATGGAGCCGATACCGCCGAATACCGCGGCAACAAAGGCTTTGATGCCGGGCATGGAGCCGGTATAGGGGTCCAGGATCGGGTAAGATGAGCACATCAGCGCGCCTGCCACGGCCGCCAGGGCGGACCCGATGGCAAAGGTCAGGCTGATGGTTCCGTTCACGTTAATACCCATCAGGCCGGCTGCGCCGCGGTCCTCGGAAACCGCCTGCATGGCCTGTCCGGGTTTCGTCTTCTTTACAAAGAAGGTAAGCACCAGCATGATCACGACGCTTGCGGCAATCGTCACCAGGGTGGTGGAGGAAATATTGATACCTCCGATGCTTACCGGCGGAAGTTTGACGATGTTGGAGAAGGATTTCGGGTTCGGTCCGAAAACCAGAAGGGCGATATTCTGCAGCAGATAGCTGACACCGATGGCGGTAATCAGCACTGCCAGCTTGGAGGCGGCATTGCGCAGGGGCCTGTAGGCAACCTTTTCGATCACAACGCCCAGCACCAGGCAGAATATCATGGCGACTATCAGGGACGGAAGGGCCGGAATGCCCAGAGAGGTCATGGCGACGAAGACGATGTAGGCGCCGATCATAATGACGTCTCCATGGGCGAAATTCAGCATCTTGGCGATACCGTAAACCATGGTATAGCCGAGGGCGATGATGGCATACACGCTGCCCAGCCCGACGCCGTTAATCAGATACGAGAAAAAACTCATTATCTCTCCCCCTAAATGAAAGATTCGTTAAGGCTTAAAAAACACCATAGGGACGCAGACATGTAAATGCCTGCGCCCCGGGAAATACATACATGAAGAACCGGTCGTATTCCGGTCCGGAAGCGGTCATACCGCCTCAATTACAGCATCTTGTAGGAACCGTTTTCAATAATAACCGCCTTGGGGGTCTTATTGGGCTCGCCGTCGGCTTCCCAGGTGATCTCACCGGTAACACCGGCAAAGGTGATCTCCGTCATGGCAGTCTTTAAGGCTTCGCAAAGATCGGACACGGACATATCCGGCGTAGCACCGGCCTTCTCAATGGCCTGCTTCACGGCATATACGCAGTCATAGGCGTCAGCAGCAAACTGGATGGGTGTTTCGTTGTTGAAGGCTGCCTTGTAAGCATCCGTGAATGCTACGGACAGGGGGTCGTCGGAATTCGCGGCATAGGGAGTCAGAAGCATAACGCCTTCCGCAAGGGAGGTGTCGAAGTTCTCTACGCCGAGAAGGCCGTCAAGGCCGTCACAGCCGAAGAACAGCGGCGCATAATCCATGGCTGCGCACTGCTGGAGAATCAGGGAAGCTTCGGTGTAGTAGATGGGCAGGAACACCAGCTCGGCGCCGGCATCAGCAGCCTTCTGCACCTGGGTGGTGAAGTCCTTGTTGGACTGGGCGGTAAAGGCTTCCGCACAGACAATTTCCAGATTCTCTTCCTTTGCGGTTTCGGCAAACTTCTCATAGATGCCGGAAGAATACACGTCAGAGCTGTCGTAGATGACGGCGATCTTCTTCGCAAGGTTGTGCTCTCCGATATACTGGGCAGCGCCGACACCCTGGTTGGGGTCAGAGAAGCACAGACGGAAGGCATTGGCACCGGAGATGGCGTCTACAGACGTTCCGGAGGGAGTCAGAAGGAACATGTTGTCCGCTTCGGCCTCGGCTTCAACCGCTACGCAGGGCGTAGAGGTAACCGTACCGATGAGAAGCTGCATGCCCCAGTCTTTTAAGGCATTGTAGGCGTTGACGGATTTCTCTGCATTGTGCTCATCATCCTGGAACGCGTACTCGATGGGATAGCCGTTGATGCCGCCGGCCGCGTTGATTTCATCAACTGCGAGCTGGATGCCGTTCTTAACAGCCAGGCCATAGGAGGCTGCGCCGCCGGTGGTGGGTCCGATGCCGCCGATATACCAGGCCTGGCCCGGTGCAGCGGCTTCACCAGCTGAGGATGCCTGGGCGGCAGAGGATGCATCCGTATTGTCGGTGTTTCCTGAAGATGAACCTCCGCAGGCTGCCATGGTCAGGGCCATCGCGCCTGCCGCAACGATTGCGGTAAATCTCTTCCAGTTTTTCATAACAAGTTACTCCTCTTTGAATAAAAAATATATACCTATGGATTCTACCGAATGGGCCTGTAAATGTCAAACAAAATCCAAATTTTCTTCATTTTTTGCGTGAAACAAGAAAATATTTCCGTGATATCGAAAATCACAGAAATATTTTCTCTTTCAATGTCTCTTCGCCGAATACAAAGGGGTATATTTATATCTCATACTTATCACATGCCGGGATACAGGCCCTCTTTTCGCAGTTTCGCCAGGGCGCTTACGACCTCCGCCTTGTCTTCCTTATAGGTAACGCCGTACCATTTTTCCTCCGTGGAAAGCACCGTTACCTTCGCCAGGTTCTCCGTCATCAGCATCTCCACCACGGAGGGCAGGAAGTATTCGCATTTCAGGGGGTCTGCCGCTGATTCCGGGCCCAGGCTCTCCTTCAGGAAGTCCGCGAACCTTCTGTCCGCCTCCTCCATGAACAGCGGGGTGAAGCCCCAGAAATTCATGGATACCAGGGTGCTGCCGGGCAGGGTGTTCCAGGTTTCCCCCTCATCCTCCGTCCAGGCAATGCCTCCGTCCCGTTTCTCGATGCGGGTGCGCTCCGTAATCTCCGCCAGTTCACCGTTTTCATCCATCCGGCAGATGCCCCTGGCCACATGGCCGTTCTCCGTCACGGTATTTTCCAGGCGGTAGCCCACCATGGCAAAGGCAGCCTTTCCCGACGCATCCGCTTCGGTATTTGTCAGGAAATCGAAAATGGTTTCAAAGGGCGAAATACCGTAGTAGTCGTCCGCGTTAATCACCACGAAGCTGCGGTTGTTCAGAAGATGCCGGGCGGCACGCACCGCGTGGGCCGTTCCCCAGGGCTTGACCCTTCCCTCCGGCACGGTAAAGCCTTCGGGAATATCCGCCAGATCCTGGTAGGCAAACTGATAACGGATGCCTGTCAGGCGGTCCGTAATCCTTTCCCTGAAATCCGCCTCATGCTCCTTGCGGATGATGAAGATAACCTCCTCAAAGCCCGCCTTTTTCGCCGCGTACAGGGAATAATCCAGGATGACGTTGCCCCGGTCATCCACCGGGTCCATCTGCTTTAAGCCGCCGTACCGGCTTCCCATGCCGGCCGCCATAATCAGAAGTACCGGTTTGTCCATCAGTTGTCCTCCGCTTCGGATTCGGTCAGGGTGTAAACCTGACGTTTTCTCGCGGCCTCATCCGCCGCCAGGTATTCGTCATAGGTGGTAATCTTGTCAATCAGCTGTCCGTCGTGGGTAAACTCCATGATCCGGTTGGCCGTGGTCTGTACGAACTGGTGGTCATGGCAGGTGAACAGCTCCACACCGGGGAATTTGATAAGTCCGTTGTTCAGCGCGGTGATACTTTCCATGTCCAGATGGTTGGTGGGCTCGTCCAGGATCAGTACATTTGCCCCGGAAATCATCATTTTTGAGAGCATGCAGCGCACTCTCTCGCCGCCGGAGAGGACGCTGACCTTCTTCACGCCGTCTTCACCGGCAAAAAGCATTCTCCCCAGGAAGCCCCGGACGTAGGTGACGTCCTTGTTCTCGGAATACTGGGTCAGCCATTCCGCGATGTTCAGGTCGGAGGTGAATTCCTTGGTATTGTCCTTGGGGAAATAGGCCTGGGTGGTGGTCACGCCCCACTTGTAATAGCCTTCATCCGGCTCCTCCTCGCCGGTGATGATCTTGAAGAACATGGTGGCCGCCTGTTCGTTGCCGCCCACGAAGGCCACCTTATCCTCCCGCCTTAAGGTGAAGGAAATATTGTCAATGACCTTCACGCCGTCCACGGTTTTGGACAGGTTCTCCACCATCAGCACCTCATTGCCGATGGAGCGGTTGGGCCGGAAATCAATATAGGGGTATTTCCGGCTGGAGGGCTTGATTTCCTCCAGCTGGATTTTCTCCAGGGCTCTCTTTCTGGAGGTCGCCTGCTTGGATTTGGAAGCGTTGGCGGAGAAACGGGAAATGAATTCCTGCAGCTCCTTGATCTTCTCTTCCTTCTTCTTGTTGGCTTCCTTCATCTGCTTGACCAGCAGCTGGCTGGATTCAAACCAGAAATCATAGTTGCCGGCGTACAGCTGGATCTTGCCGTAGTCGATATCCGCAATCTGGGTGCAGACCTTGTTCAGGAAATAACGGTCGTGGCTGACCACGATCACCGTGTTTTCGAAATTGATGAGGAACTCCTCCAGCCAGGCAATGGCGTCCAGGTCCAGGTGGTTGGTGGGCTCGTCCAGGAGAAGGATGTCGGGATTGCCGAACAGGGCCCTGGCCAGCAGCACCTTTACCTTCTGGGAACCGGTGAGATCCCCCATCAGGGCATAATGGTATTCGCTTTCGATACCCAGGCCGTTTAAGAGGGTCTCAGCGTCAGATTCCGCCTCCCAACCGTTCATTTCCGCAAATTCCGCCTCCAGCTCACTGGCCCGGATACCGTCCTCCTCGGTAAAATCCTCCTTCATGTAGAGAGCATCCTTTTCGTTGCGCACCTCATACAGCCGGGGATTGCCGCAGATAACCGTATCCATGACGGTCTGGTCATCGTATTTGAAATGGTCCTGCTCCAGGAAGGAAAGCCGGTCGCCGGGGGTGATGATGACCTCCCCCTTGGTGGGCTCCAGCTGACCGGAAAGGATACGCAGGAACGTGGATTTGCCTGCGCCGTTGGCGCCGATCACACCGTAGCAGTTTCCTTCGGAAAATTTAATGTTAACGTCCTCAAAGAGGGCTTTCTTTCCCACTCTCAGGGTAATATTGCTCGCAGCAATCATGGGCTTCCTCCTTTTATTCTGTCCGGAAGAACCAGTCGATTCTTCGGGACTTCTCCACAAGATTGTTGTACTGAATGCATTCGTACTGCCGGACAAGCTCCTTCGTCTCCGCGTCCGCGTCCCTCCAGGAGGTAACGGTACCGTCGGGCAGTATGCAGCACTTGCTGTTCATGGCCATGATTTTCTCATGGAGCATCTGCAGATACTGCTGGTAGGGCGTCAGCTCCACGCCGGAAAGCTCCAGGGTCGTAACCCCCAGGAAATTCAGGCTGGTTACCAGATCCTCCTCTTCCGGGATGTCATAATTGGCCCAGATAAAGAAGGGGGTGGCATACAGCTTCTGCTGCTCGGCAAGGGGCAGCTTGTCCACCGGCGTACCGCCGGCCACAAAGGTCTCGAATTCCTCGCTCATGGTCGGATAATGGTCCCCGAACATGACAATCAGTGTGGGCTCGTCACAGTCTCTGAAGTATTCTATCAGATACTCCAGTGCCTTGTCACTGATTCTTAAGAGAGAAAGATACCGGTCCGCTGCGTCATCGTCGAAATCTTCCACAAAGACTTCCTTGTTGAAGCTGTCGGAGAAATACCCGCCATGGTTCTGCATGGTTACGTCGAAGAGGAAGAGGCTGTCGCCGGGATTCTCCTTGGCTTCCACGACCTCGATGATCTTCCGGTAATTGGCCTTATCGGAAACATGGCCGCGGATCCGTTCATAGCTGCTGTCAAAATCGTCAATGGTAATGAATTCGTCAAAATCCAGGAAGCCGTAGGCCGCATTCCGGTTCCAGTTCGTCCCCTTGTTGGGATGCATGGCCACGGCCCGGTAGCCCTGGCTTTTCAGGGTGGAAACCATGGAATACTGGCTGTGGGTGAAATAGCTGACGTAGGGCACCATGCCCGCGTACTGCTTCACGGAATTGCCGGTCAGGAATTCGTATTCCGATTTGGAGGTGCCGCCGCCCTTGATGCTGACCAGGGTGTGGCCCTTGATGGTATCCTCCTCCATGGCGTCGTAATACTCCATGTAGGGCATGGTGGTTTCAAAATCGCCGAAATACCGGTAATCCGCCCAGGTCTCGTTCATGATGCAGATGATGTTCACCGGCCGGGTTTCCCCGGTAAGGGGTTCGTAGGATTTCACCCAATCCTCGTATTCCTCCCGGCTTTCCCGGGCGTATTTCTCCGTTGCCTGCACGGAATACCCCTCGGGCGGCCTGGTTTTCATGAATTTCGTAACACAGAAAAAGCCCACGGTGGTGCCGCAGGATTTGTAGGTCTTAATGGGCGCCCAGAGGTCGGTGGTGATGCCCAGCGCCGTATTCCAGCCGGTGTTGAAGAGCACAAAATAGCCGATGAGCATCAGTCCCGCCGCTGCCCCGCGCAGGGCAAGCCGGGGTGCCTTCCGGTGGCAGAACTGCCAGTCCGGCACATGCAGGTAGATGCCCATAAGGGCCAGCGCCGCCGTCAGCATGTCCGTCACCTGCCAGGTGATGGGGAAGGTATAGCCGCCGGCCATCCGGACAGCCGTACCGAAGCTGTACAGGTCGATAAACTGGAAGGGCTCTCCCCTGCAGGAGTAGACGAAGCAGAAAATCAGGCTCATCACCGTGAAGAAGACGGTGATGGTATACACCGCCTTCCGGTAGCTGTTGTAGAAAAGCATCAGGATAAAGGTCATGATGCTGATGCCGGCCACATTGACGAGCATCATCCAGGGCTTCATCTGCCACAGGTCCGGATTGTTGATCATCTCCATGACCAGGAAGCAGAAGCAGGAATTCAGCGCCATCAGGATAAACTGCGGCACGCCTATCGGCTTCCTTGCCTCCTTGCCCCCGTAGGGCTTTCGGATGATGTGGCTCCATCTCCAGTAACACAGGAAGATGGAGAAGGGAAGAAACACCGATACGGCAATGCCGAAGGGCAGCTGCAGGGCATTTACCTCCTCCTCCGGTGTAAATACGGTTTTTAAATTGGACAAAAAGAAATAAGCTGTGCCTCCCCAGTAGATCAGCCACCAGATAAAGTAAACCCATCCCTTCGGTTTGCTCAGCTTATATCTTACAACATGCATGAATTCTCAGCCTCCAATAATAACGGATTTTACTTTACTACCCTCACCCGGATAACACCGTTCGTCTCCCTCAGACGGCTGACGATGCTGTCTGTGGCAGGACTTTCCAGATCCAGAAGCGTATACGCATAATCTCCGCGGCTTTTATTGGTCATGTTGGCAATATTTACATTTTCCCCTGCGATGATGGCCGTAAACTGGCCGATCATATTGACCACGTTCCTGTGCAGGATGGCGATGCGGGAAGCAGAGGTACACTTGCCCAGATCACAATTCGGATAATTCACGGAATTGCGGATATTGCCGTTTTCCAGGTAATCCATGATTTCGTTCACTGCCATCACTGCGCAGTTGTCCTCGGATTCCTCCGTGGAAGCGCCCAGATGGGGCGTCACCAGGGTGTTCGGTGCGGAAGCAACGGTGGGATTGGCGAAATCCGTCACGTATTTTGCCACCTTGCCGGTCTTTAAGGCCCGGACCATGGCTTCCTCGTCCACCAGGAGGTCCCTGGCCAGGTTCAGGAAGACCACGCCGGTCTTCATGGAATCGATGGCCGCCGCGTCCACCATGTTCTTCGTGCTGTCGGTCAGGGGCACGTGAATGGTGATGAAATCGCATTCCCGGTAAATCTCGGTGACATCCTGGATATGGTGGATGGACCGGGAAAGGTTCCAGGCCGCGTCCACGGAAATAAAGGGATCGTAGCCATAGACGTCCATGCCCAGGTGGGTCGCGCAGTTGGCCACCATCTGGCCGATATAGCCCAGGCCGATGATGCCAAGCTTCTTGCCGGAGATTTCCCGGCCGGCAAACTGCTTCTTGGCCGCTTCCGCGCTCTTGTCTATCTCCTTGTCGTCGGCGTGCTCCTTTACCCAGTTCATGCCGCCCACGATGTCACGGCTGGCCAGCAGCATGCCTGCCAGCACCAGCTCCTTAACGCCGTTGGCATTGGCGCCGGGGGTATTGAACACCACGATGCCCTCTTCGGCGCACCGCTCCACGGGAATATTGTTCACGCCTGCGCCGGCTCTTGCGATGCAGGCCAGCTTGTCGGAAAAGATCAGATCGTGCATCTTTGCGGAACGCACCAGCACCGCATCCGCATCGTCCATATTACGGGCAAATTCATAATCTTCGGTAAATTTATTCAGGCCGACCCCGGCGATGGGGTTTAAGCAGCTGTATTTGTACATTACAGGTTCTCCTCCTCAAACTTCTTCATGAAGGCAACCAGGGCTTCAACGCCTTCGTAGGGCATGGCGTTGTAAATACTGGCACGCATGCCGCCCACGGTTCTGTGGCCTTTCAGGTTCTCCAGGCCCGCCGCGGTGGCTTCCTTTACGAATTTCGCATCCAGATCCTTGTCTCCGGTCACGAAGGGAACGTTCATCAGGGAACGGTCTTCCTTCACAACAGTGCCCCTGAAAAGCTTTGAGGCATCCAGGTAATCGTAAAGCAGCTTCGCCTTCTTTTCGTTCCTCTCCTTCATCACGGACAGGCCGCCCATCTTCTTCAGCCATTTGAAGACCTTGCCGCAGATATAGATGCAGTAGCAGTTGGGCGTATTGTACATGGAGCCGTTGTCCGCCTGGGTCTTGTACTTCATCATGGTGGGGGTGCCGGGAAGCACGTCATCGGTGATGAGGTCCTTGCGCACGATGGCGATAACCATGCCCGCCGGGCCGATGTTCTTCTGCACGCCGCCGTATACAACGCCGTACTTCGTTACATCCAGGGGCTCGGAAAGGAAACAGGAGGAAACATCGGATACCAGGAGTTTGCCCTTGGTGTTGGGCAGCTTCCAGTATTTCGTGCCGTAGATGGTATTGTTCTCGCAGATATATACATAGTCCGCCTCCGGGGAAACCGGAAGATCAGAGCAGTCCGGGATATAGGAGAAGGTTTTGTCCTCGGAGGAAGCCAGCTTGTTGGCCTTTCCGAAAAGGGCAGCCTCCTGCCAGGCCTTCTTCGCCCACTGACCGGTAATGATATAATCCGCCACACGGTTCTTCATCAGGTTCATGGGAACAGCGGCGAACTGCAGTGAACCGCCGCCCTGCAGGAACAGTACGGAGTAGTCATCGGAGATGCCCACCAGATCACGGAAATCGGCTTCCGCCTCCTGGATGATGTCGTCAAACATCTTTGAACGGTGGCTCATCTCCATAACGGACATGCCGCAGCCGCGGTAATCCATCATTTCTTCCTGTGCTTCAAGCAGCACTTCCTCGGGCAACACTGCGGGTCCTGCAGAAAAATTATACACTCTGCTCATCTTTTACTCCTTCATTCAGCAATCGGACCGGAAAAGCGGCCGAACCGCCGGTACGAAAATATTTTAGACTGTATCATACTCTCCGTACCTGCATGATGTCAATAATTATTCGTGAAAATTCACAGATTTACCGGGAAATTTTCGGTTATTCTCCCTTTCTATGCAGGGGTATTCCGGTTTCAGTGGTTTTCCAGGTCTGAGGCGTCGAAGACGGTCAGGTTGGCCTTGCCGGCGGGAACCATGGGGAATACCTTGTCGTCGAAGTCGATCATGGCCTCGATAAATACGGGGCCTTCCGCCGCAAGGGCCTTCTTCAGGGCTTCGGAGAACTCCTCCCTGGTGGTCGCCCGGTAACCGGTAACGCCGAGGCCTTCCGCCACCTTGACAAAGTCCACATTGTCCGTGAATACGGTCTGGGAATATCTTTCGCCGTAGAACAGCTCCTGCCACTGGTGCACCATGCCCAGCACCCGGTTGTCGATGACAATCTCGATGATGTGCACATTGTTCCGGGAGGCGGTGGCCAGCTCGTTCATGTTCATACGGAAGCAGCCGTCTCCGGCAATGTTGATAACGGTTTTGTCCGGACGGCCGAATCTTGCCCCGATGGCCGCGCCGAGGCCGAAGCCCATGGTGCCCAGGCCGCCGGAGGTCAGAAGGGTCCGGGGTTCGGTATATTTGTAGAACTGGGCTGCCCACATCTGGTGCTGGCCCACGTCGGTGCAGATGATGGCTTCGCCCTTTGTCTGCCGGTATGCCTCCTCCACAACGAAGGGGCCGGAAAGCTTATCTTCGGGAACCACAAGGGGGCTCTTCTCCATCATGGCCTGAATCTCCTCGTCCCAGGCCGGGTTTTCATGCTGCTTAACCATGGGATTGAGAAGCTTCAGCACTTCCTTCACATCGCCGGTTACCGCGCAGTCCACCTGCACGTTCTTGTTGATTTCCGCTTCGTCGATGTCAATCTGGAGAATCTTCGCCTGGTTGGCAAAGGTCTCCACGTCGCCTACGCACCGGTCGGAGAACCGGGAACCCAGAACGATCAGGAGGTCGCACTTATACATGCCCAGGTTGGCGGTTTTCGTTCCGTGCATGCCCAGCATGCCGGTGTATCTGGGATCGGTGCCCGGGAATACGCCCTTGCCCATCAGGGAATCGCAGACGAAGGCGCCGGTCAGCTTCTGGAGGGTACGCACCTCTTCCGCCGCATCTGCGCAGACACAGCCGCCGCCCACGAACATGAAGGGCTTTCTGCTGGCGTTGATCATCTCCGCAGCGGCCTTCAGGTCCGCTTCACAGATGGTTTCCGTGGTCGGAGGGATAACCTCCGGCTCCACGTAGGTGTATTCGCATTCCGCCGCGGTAACGTCCTTGGTGACGTCCACCAGCACCGGGCCCTTGCGGCCGGTCTGGGCGATACGGAAGGCTTTGCGGATGGTAGGCGCCAGGTCTTCCACGTTCTTCACGATGATGCTGTATTTGGTAATGGGCATGGTTACGCCCACAATATCCATCTCCTGGAATCCGTCCTTGCCCAGGGCGGTGCTTCCCACGTTGGCGGTGATGGCCACCACGGGAATGGAGTCCATGTTGGCGGTGGCAATACCGGTAACCAGGTTGGAGGCGCCGGGGCCTGAGGTAGCCATGCAGACACCCACTTTGCCGGTGGCCCGGGCATATCCGTCTGCGGCATGCGCCGCGCCCTGCTCGTGGGAGGTCAGGATATGATGAATCTCCGGGGTGCTGTAAAGGGCGTCATAGACGTTCAGAATGGTTCCTCCGGGGTAACCGAAAACCGTATCCACCTTCTGCTCTTTGAGACATTCCATGATGATCTGAGAACCGTTTAATTTCATTTTCTTTCTCCCTTGCATACCTTCCGTTTATCTTAATCTTTCGGCAATCAGGCTGCCCATTCTGTCCGTGGATACCTTTTCGCAGCCCTCGGACCAGATATCCGCCGTGCGGTAACCCTCTTTCAATACCTGCTCCACTGCCTTTTCAATGGCGTCCGCCGCTTCGTCCCTGTCCAGGGAGAACCGCAGCATCATGGCCGCAGAAAGGATGGTGGCGATGGGGTTGGCGATGTTTTTCCCCGCGATATCCGGCGCGGAACCGTGGCTGGGTTCATACAGGCCGAATTTCGTCTCATTCAGGGAAGCGGAGGAAAGCATGCCTATGGACCCGGTGGTCATGCTGGCTTCATCGGAAAGGATGTCGCCGAACATATTTTCGGTCAGAATGACGTCAAACTGGCCGGGGTTCATCACCAGCTGCATGGCGCAGTTGTCCACCAGCATATGCTCCAGGGTGACCTCCGGATAATCGGCAGCCACCTCTTCCACCACAGCCCGCCACAGGCGGGAGGAATCCAGCACATTGGCCTTGTCCACGCTGGTCACCTTTTTCCGGCGCTTCATGGCGATATCAAAGGCCTTCACCGCAATCCTGCGGATTTCTTCTTCATTGTAGGTCAGGGTATCCACCGCGGTACGAAGTCCGTTCACCGTCTCCGTATACCGTTTTCCGAAATACAGGCCGCCGGTCAGCTCCCTGACGATGATCATGTCAAAGCCGTTTTCCGTCATGGCGGGCTTTAGGGGACAGGCGTCCTTGAGCTCGTCATACAGGTAGGCAGGCCGTAAATTTGCAAATAAATTCAGCGCCTTGCGGATGCCCAGAAGTCCGGCTTCGGGTCTTTTGTCCGCCGGCAGCTGATACCAGGGAGAGGTCTTCGCGTCTCCGCCGATGGAGCCCATCAGCACGGCTTCGCAGGCCTTTGCCTTTTCAACCGTCTCCTCCGTCAGGGGAAGTCCCGTGGCATCGATGGACGCGCCGCCCAAAAGCAGCTTTTCGAAGTCCAGGGTAAATCCGTATTTATCCGCGGCAGCCAGAAGCACCTTCTCCGCTTCCGCAACAATCTCAGGTCCGATGCCGTCGCCGGGAATCAATCCAATCTTTATCGCCATATATTACCTCCGATATGTATACAAAATGACCGACCGCCGCTTCAGGTGTTCCCTTAAGCAACCGATCGGCCTTGCTTTGCTTTCATTGATATTATTTCTTCTTCTCGTCGGCGGCAGCCTGTGCTGCGCCGGGCTTTTCGATCTCAACGATGCAGCTCTTCTTCATGGGAATTCTGCAGTTCTTATTGTTGCCGAACTCGACCACCACATCGTCTTCACTGATATCAATGATTACTCCGTAGAACCCGTTGTTGGTTACGCACGCATCTCCGACATCCATCGAAGCAAGCAGCTCCTCGGTTTTCTTCCTCTCTTTATTCTGCGGACGAATGGTCATGAAATAAATCAATGCGACCATGACGACGACAAGTACGACAATACTTAGTCCATTTCCTGCTGATGCGAAAATCATATCCGATCCCCCTGATCTCTGTCTGAATTTTATCTATGAAACACAAGGCTGTGTACAATTCCTACCCATAATACACAATTCTTGTCTCAAGAGCAAGCATTTTCTTTAAAACCTTCAAGTTTTTCTTTCTTATAACGGGAATACTCTCCCGCATCCAGCGCTTCCCGGGCTTCGGCCATAAGCGTATTATAAAAATACAGATTATGCAGCACGCACAGCCGCATGCCGAGCATTTCCTTCGCCTTCAAAAGATGGCGGATGTAAGCCCTTGAATATCTTCTGCAGGCCGGGCAGCTGCAGCCCTCCTCGATGGGCCGGCCGTCCAGCTCGAACTTCGCGTTGAACAGGTTGAGCTTGCCGTGGTTTGTATACACATGACCATGGCGGCCGTTTCTGGAAGGATACACGCAGTCGAAGAAATCCACGCCCCTGTCGATGCCCTCCAGGATGTTTTCCGGCGTGCCCACACCCATCAGGTAGACGGGTTTGTCCACGGGCAGGTAAGGCACCGTCTCCTCCAGGATATGGTACATCTCCTCATGGGTTTCACCCACCGCAAGGCCGCCGACGGCATAGCCGTCCAGCTCCATGTCCGCGATGGTTTTCGCGTGGTCGATGCGGATATCCGCAAAAACCGCTCCCTGGTTGATGCCGAAGAGCAGCTGCTCCCGGTTGATGGTATCCTCCCTGGCATTCAGCTCGGCCATCTTATCCTTACAGCGGGCCAGCCATCTGGTGGTCCTGGCCACGGAAGCCTCCACATAGCTTCTCTCCGCCCGGGACGAGGGACACTCGTCAAAGGCCATGGCGATGGTGGACGCCAGGTTGGACTGGATCTGCATGCTTTCCTCCGGACCCATGAAAATCTTCCGGCCGTCCACATGGGAGTTGAAATAGACGCCCTCCTCCTTAATCTTCCTTAAGGTGGCCAGGGAAAATACCTGGAAGCCGCCGGAGTCCGTCAGGATGGGCCGGTTCCAGCTCATGAACTTATGCAGGCCGCCCATCTTTTTCACCACCTCGTCGCCGGGACGGACGTGGAGATGGTAGGTGTTGGAAAGCTCCACCTGGGTTCCTATTGTCTCCAGGTCCTCGGTGGATACCGCGCCCTTAATCGCCGCAACGGTGCCCACGTTCATGAACACCGGGGTTTCGATGGCCCCGTGCACCGTCTCCATATGGGCGCGCTTCGCCCTGCCTTCCATTTTTTTCACTTCATATTTCATCAAAAGGAATTCCCTTACCTGCCGGTCAGGCAGATTCTTTCTTCAGATTCTTCACCGCGGTGGACAGCATCAGCTTGATACGGTTGAGCTGGTTTACCTCGGAAGCGCCAGGGTCATAGTCCACGGCCACGATATTGGCGGTGGGATAATTCTTCCTTATGGCCTTGATGACGCCCTTGCCCACGATATGGTTGGGCAGGCAGGCGAAGGGCTGGATGCAGACGATGTTCTCCACGCCGTTGTGGATAAGCTCCATCATCTCACCGGTCAGGAACCATCCTTCACCGGTCTGGTTGCCCTCGGAAACAATGGGCCGGGCATATTCCGCCAGATCCCGGATGTCCGCGGAGGGCACGAAGTGTTTGCTCTTCGCAAATTCCTTGTTGGCTGCGGAGCGAAGCAGGTCGATGGCCTTGATGCCGATGTTGCAGAGCATCTTCGTCTTCTTGCTGCCGCCCAGGTGCTCTTCCTTGAAGTTGGCGTTATGGAAGCTGTACATGAAGAAATCGATAAGGTCCGGGCAGACCGCCTCGGCGCCTTCGCTTTCCAGAAGCTCCGCCAGGTGGTTGTTGGCCGCCGGCATGAATTTTACAAGGATTTCTCCCACGATGCCGACTCTGGGCTTTTTGATATCCAGTACGGGCAGGTTGTCGAAGTCACGGATCATGGTCCGGCACAGCTGCTTGTACCTGGTCAGGGAAACCCGGTCGCCGGATACGAAATCAATGCAGATCTTTTCCCATTTGGCATGCAGCCGGTTGGCGGAGCCCTTTACCTTTTCGTAGGGCCGCATCCGGTACAGGCACTTCATGAGGATATCGCCGAATTCCGCGCCGAAGACCACGCGAAGGGCCAGCTTCGGGGTAATCTTGAAGCCGGAGTTGGATTCCAGTCCCGAAAGGTTCAGGGAAATAACCGGAATCTGGGCCATGCCGGCCTTTTTAAGGGCCCGTCGGATAAAGGCGATATAGTTGGAGGCCCGGCAGCCGCCGCCGGTCTGGGTCATCAGAAGGGCGGTGTGGTCAAGGTCGTATTTCCCGGAATGCAGGGCTTCCATGAACTGTCCCACCACCATCATGGAGGGATAGCAGGCGTCGTTGTTTACGTATTTCAGGCCCATGTCCACGGCATTTTTATTGTCGTTGGGCAGGATCTGCAGATGATACCCCTCCGCCCGGAAGGCCGGCTGGAGGATCCGGAAATGGATCGGCGACATCTGAGGCGCCAGAATCGTGTAGGTCTGGCGCATTTCTTTCGTGAACTCAATCTTTTTAATGGAAGAAGGACGGATAACCCGCTTCTTCTGTGTATCCTGCTCGCGAAGGGCCGCGATAAGGGACCTTACCCTTATCCTGGCCGCGCCGAGGTTATTTACCTCGTCAATCTTCAGGCAGGTGTAAATCTTCCCGCTGTCGGTGAGGATCTCGTAAACCTCGTCGGTGGTAACCGCGTCCAGGCCGCAGCCGAAGCTGTTGAGCTGGATGAGGTTCAGGTCATCCCTGGTTTTCACGTAGTTCGCCGCCGCGTAAAGACGGGTGTGGTACATCCACTGGTCATTTACACGGATAGGCCGCTCAAGCGGCGCCAGATGGGAGACGGAGTCCTCGGTCAGCACGGCCAGATCGTAGGAATTGATCATATCGGGAATGCCGTGATGGATTTCCGGGTCAATGTGGTAGGGCCGGCCCGCCAGCACGATGCCGCCGTGTCCGGTTTCCTCCATCCATTTCAGGACCTCTTCACCCTTGCGCTTAATGTCTTCCCTGGTTTTTGCCATCTCCTCCCAGCCTGCATGGATGGCGGAGCGGACCTCCTTCTCCGGAATGTCGGAGAAATGCTTCACCAGCTCGTTCGCCAGCACCTCCTCGGAGGTCAGGGCGAGGAAGGGATTGTCAAAGCGGATGCCGGGATTGGCCAGCTCGTCCACGTTGTTCTTGATGTTTTCCGCATAGGAGGTCACGATCGGGCAGTTGTAATGGTTCACCGCGCCGGTAAACTCCTCCCGCTCGTAGGGGATGCAGGGGTAGAAAATATACTTCACACCCTGACGGATGAGCCAGGTGATGTGGCCGTGGGCCAGCTTCGCGGGATAACACTCCGATTCGCTGGGGATGGACTCGATGCCCATCTCGTAGATTTCCCTGGAGGATGCCGGGGAAAGCACCACGGAAAAGCCCAGCTTCGTGAAGAAGGTGTGCCACATGGGGTAGTTTTCAAACATGTTCAGTACCCTGGGAATGCCCACAATGCCTCTGGGGGCGTCGTCCGGATCCAGGGACTTATAGTCAAATATCCTGTCGAACTTGTACTCGAACAGGTTGGGGATGTTCTTGGCGTTCTTCACGCCGCCGATGCCCCGTTCGCAGCGGTTTCCGGAAATATACCTTCTGCCGCCGGAGAAATTGTTGATGGTCAGACGGCACTTGTTCGTGCAGCCGCCGCAGTGGGCCATGGTGGTGGTGTAGGTCAGGTTGTTGATGTCCTCGATGGACAGCATGGTGGTCGGCTTTCCCTCACAGCGTTTTTTCGCGATCAGGGCCGCGCCGAAGGCGCCCATGATGCCCGCGATGTCCGGACGGATGGCTTCACAGGAGGCTATCCGCTCAAAGCTTCTGAGGACCGCATCGTTGTAGAAGGTACCGCCCTGCACCACGATATGCTTTCCGAGCTCCGTGGCGTCGCTGACCTTGATAACCTTGTAAAGGGCGTTCTTGATGACGGAGTAGGCAAGGCCTGCGGAAATATCCGCCACGGTGGCGCCCTCCTTCTGGGCCTGCTTTACCTTGGAATTCATGAATACGGTGCAGCGGGTGCCCAGATCTATGGGATGCTTCGCAAAGAGGGCCTCTTTGGCGAAATCCTGCACGGAATAATTCAGGGACTGGGCAAAGTTTTCGATAAAGGAGCCGCAGCCGGAGGAACAGGCCTCGTTCAGCTGCACGCTGTCCACCGTATGATTCCTGATCTTGATGCACTTCATATCCTGGCCGCCAATGTCCAGAATACAGTCAACCTCCGGGTCAAAGAAGGCCGCGGCGGTGTAATGGGCGA
The DNA here is from genome assembly GCA_902796005.1 of uncultured Lachnospiraceae bacterium. Taxonomy (GTDB): domain Bacteria; phylum Bacillota; class Clostridia; order Lachnospirales; family Lachnospiraceae; genus Alectryocaccobium. The sequence goes on from CADBNF010000041.1 coordinate 31,630, forward strand.
TGGTCTCCACTTCTCCTTCGTCCAGCATGAGGGCGGATTTGATCAGGGCCTCGCCGTAGCCGGTGGAGCAGGCATAGGCAATCTTCGCTCCCTCGGGCTTCTGCGCATAGATATCCTGGATGGCCTTGATGGAGGTCGCCAGGGGACTGCCGTTGTTGTTGCTGTAGAAGGAGTACAGCAGGGTACCATCCTCTGCCACCACCGCCGCCTTCGTGGTGGTGGATCCGGCGTCGATGCCCAGGTAGCAGTTGCCGGTGTATTCGGAAAGAGGAGCAGTCTTCACCTTATAGGCGCTCTGCCTTTCAAGAAAGGTGTCATAGGCCTCCTGATCCGCGAACAGGGGCTCCATACGGGCCACCTCGAAATCCATGACCACGCCTTTTTTCAGCCGGTCCTTCATGGCGGAAAGGGAAACCACATTCTGTCCGGAGGCATTCATGGCGGAGCCGATGGCCGCAAACAGGTGGGAATTCTCCGGGATAATGGTATGCTCGTCGTCCAGCCTGAGGGTGCGGATAAAGGCAGTCCGCAGCTCGGACAGGAAATGTAAGGGGCCGCCCAGGAAGGCTACATGGCCCCGGATGGGCTTGCCGCAGGCCAGGCCGGAAATGGTCTGATTGACCACAGCCTGGAAAATGGAGGCCGCCAGGTCCTCCTTCTTCGCGCCGTCATTGATGAGGGGCTGGATATCCGTTTTGGCAAATACGCCGCAGCGGGCCGCGATGGGATAAATATCCTGGTAGCCCTTGGCATACTCGTTCAGGCCCACCGCATCCGTCTTCAGAAGGCTGGCCATCTGGTCGATAAAGGAGCCGGTGCCGCCGGCGCAGATGCCGTTCATCCGCTGCTCCACGTTGCCGCCTTCGAAATAAATGATCTTCGCGTCCTCGCCGCCCAGCTCGATGGCCACGTCCGTCTTCGGCGCGTAGGCCTGCAGGGCCGTGGATACGGCGATAACCTCCTGGACAAAGGGTACGTCCAGGTGCTTGGCCAGGGTCAGGCCGCCGCTGCCGGTAATAACGGGAGACACCTCCGCCTCCCCCAGGGCAGACTCCGCCTTCTCCAGAAGCGCGGCCAGCGTATCCTGAATATTGGCAAAATGCCGTTCATAATCTGAAAACAGGAGGTGCTTGTCCTCGTCCAGAATCGTAATCTTTACGGTTGTGGAACCGATGTCAATACCCAATAAATAGTATGTATCACGCATAAAACACTCCATATAGTAGAAAAGTCACTAACCTGAAACTATATGATACTAAAAACCCCGGAAATATGCAAGAGCGAATAAATAAGGAAAACGGGGACAGTTTCCTGTCCCCGTTCCTTTAAAGTCCGCTGTCTTCAGATTTCCTTACGGATAAGGTTGTAATACAGCAGTCCGGTCTTCTGTCCGAACTTGTTTACAATCCCTCTGTAGGCCAGCTGTTTTACGTTTTTCTTGTCCAGATTCGATACAACAAGGGAGGCAACGGCCTGGGCCGCGCCGGTTTCCACCTGGTTGTCCCGGAGGATCCGCACGATGCGGTTGTTCACCTGGGTCTTCAGGTCGGCCCTGCTGTTATCCCCGGCTTCCGGATTCTCCGCAGGCTTCTCTGCGGGCTTCCCGTCTGCTTTGTCGGCAGGCTTCTGCTCCGGCTGTTCGGCGGGCTTCTCTTCCGCCTTCGCCTGTACGGCCTCCGTCTTTACCGGTTCCTCTTTGGCAGCTTCTCTGGTCTCTTCGGCCGCCTTGTCACGGGTATTTCTCCTTCTGGGGCGTCCCCGTCTGGGTTTGCTCTCCTCGGGCTTTGCTTCCTCTGCCGGCTTCTCCTGCACTGGCGCAGCCTCTTCCGCCGGCGCGGCTTCCTCCGTCACCGGGCTTTCCGCTGCCTGCACGGGCTCTTCCTTTACTGCCTCCGCTTCAGGCGCAGCCGCTACCGCGTTTATCTTCTCCTCCGGCATTTCCACCGGTTCAGCTGCCGGGCCTGCCGGCGCTGCCGCTTCCGGGTTCACCGGAGGCTCTTTCTTTTCCGGAACAGACGCGGGCTCAGGCTTCCTTTCGGGTTCAGGCTCCGGCTTCTTTACCGTCTCGGGTTCCGGCGTACGTACCGCAGCCGGCTTCTCCTCCTGCACCACGGCAGCCTTGACGGATTTTCTCCGGGAGGAGGTTCTTCTGTTCCTGGAGGAGGTCTTTTCGGACTGTCCGCCGTTTCCGTTCTGTCCGCCGTTCTGGACAGGCGTCTGGTTCTGGACGATGGCCAGCTCGGTAACCCGGATGGCCTGCTGCCTTGAGAATTCTCCCAGGCCGCTGGCGTTCCAGAAACGGATGATGCCGTCAAAGTCCGTATCCTTGCTGATGATGACGTAGGCGTTTTTCCTGTCGCTGTTGGAGCCTACGAGGAAGCCGAGGAAGGTACCGATGTGCATGTCCAGGGACTGCTTGCCGGCAGGTGCCTTGATGGCCTTGAAATCCGCCCGGATTCCCGCCAGGACATCCAGGCTGATCTTCAGCGCGTTCGGGGTAAACATCAGGCAGACATGGTCCTTTTCCGTCAGCTCCTTGATTCCGCGAAGGCCGTCCTCATGGACGTTTTCGTAATCCACTAAGTAATAAGTTTCCATAAATAATCCTTTTTTGTTTTCTGTTTTACTTCCACAGAGAATACTGCAGGAATTCTGCCAGGGACTTAAGCCAGACGTTGAAGTCATGGGCGCCGTCCTTCAGGTGGAAGGTGTAGGGAATCTCCTCCTTATCCAGCCAGTCCCGAAGGCCGGTAATGCTGATATCCCTCTCCGTTTTGTAGGTGGCGTTGATGTACGCCATATCCAGGTTGCCGCAGGAAAGGTACAGATGGGGTCCTTTGCGGATAATGTCCGTCTCCTCTTTGGTCGGCCGGTAGGAATGGCCGCCGGAGAAGGCGCCGAAGCCGAAGAACTCCCGGTTGTGCTTCATGTACATATGCAGGGTGGTTTCGCTGCCCATGGAAAGGCCGCAGTAAGCCCGGTTTTCCGGACCCGGCGCCACATTGTACTTCTCTTCCACAAAGGGAATAATACACTTGAACAGGTTCTCCGCAATCCGCTCGAAATCCCATTTGAAATATCCGTTGTCCATGGTGATGCCGATGCAGGGCACAATTCCGCCCTTGGCGATGACGTTGTCAAACACCTCCGCCAGGCAGCCGGCATTCATCCATTCCAGCTCGTCCCCGCCGCCGCCGTGGCAGACAAAGACCACCGGATACTTTTTCGTTTCGTCAAAGCCGTAGGGCAGATAGATGCCGATGGGCTGGGTGGTTCCGTCCACGGCCGTGTAGTAATCGTAAACCTTCCTGCCGCATTTTCCGTCGGTCCGCTTAAAGCCGTAGCCCAGGTCTCCGGCCAGCTTGAAATTGCCCACGGAAAGCTGACAGGTATAGGCCTTCCTGGTCTCGGTCATATCCGGCAGGTTTTCCGGATCCGGAATATTTTCCACCGTACCGTCGCTTCTGGTCACTACGAAATTGTAGTAATACTGACCGTCGGGCAGGGGAATGGTTACCGTATACATGCCGTCTTCCCCCTTGACCATGTCATAATGCGCCAGAGGCTGTCCGTCCAGCGGGAAGCCGGACAGGATCATCCCTCTCTCCCACTGATAGGCATTATAATAAGGAAGTCCGTCGCCGGTTCCGCCCTGCAGCAGGTAAGCCTTCGCCTGTCTCCGTTTAAAGAACTGGAAATCGCCGGTAAGCTGAAGCTTTTCAATGTCTTCGCCCTCCTTCGGCATATAACGGAAAGTCACTGCATAGGGTGCGGCCCAGGCCACATTTGTATTGCCTCTTACGATTACGCTTTTCATTCTAAACCTCCTGTCTTGACTCAACGCCTGCTTGCGCCTCTGCCTTCAGATCCTCGCTACGCCGGATTTGCGCGCCGCTTCCGCTACGGCCGCGGCTACAGCTTTGCCGACTCTGGGATCAAAGGCAGCGGGAATAATGTACTCTTCAGACAGTTCCTCATCGGATACGAGGCCGGCCAGGGCTTCGGAAGCAGCCAGCTTCATGGCGTCGTTGATGTCGCTTGCCCGCACGTCGAAGGCACCGCGGAATATCCCCGGGAACGCCAGAACATTGTTGATCTGGTTGGGATAATCGCTCCTTCCCGTGGAAACCACCCTGGCCCCTGCGGCTTTGGCTTTTGCCGGGTCGATTTCCGGAACCGGATTCGCGCAGGCGAAAACAATCGCATCTTCTGCCATGGTTTTCACCATTTCCTCCGTGAGAATACCGGGGGCGGATACGCCGATGAACACGTCTGCACCCTTTACCGCATCTGCCAGGCTTCCAGTCAGGTTCTCCGGATTGGTCAGCTGCGCCATTTCCTCCTTGGCCGGGTTAAGCCCCGCCCTGCCCCGAAAGATGATGCCCCGGGAATCGCACATGACGATGTTCTTCACCCCTGCAGTAAGCAGAAGCTTCGTGATGGCGGTGGCTGCCGCTCCGGCGCCGCTTACGGCCACCTTGATATTCTGCATCTGCTTGTTCACCAGCTTCAGGGCGTTCTTCAGCCCGGCCAGGGTAATGACCGCCGTACCGTGCTGGTCGTCATGGAAAATCGGAATGTCGCATTTTTCCTTCAGCTTCCGCTCGATTTCAAAGCATCTCGGTGCGGCGATGTCTTCAAGGTTCACCCCGCCGAAGCTGCCGGAAATCAGGTAAATGGTGTTGACGATTTCGTCCACATCCTTGGATTTGATGCACAGCGGGAAGGCGTCCACGTCGCCGAAGCTCTTGAACAGGACACATTTCCCCTCCATAACCGGCATGCCGGCTTCCGGTCCGATATCACCAAGACCCAGAACCGCGCTTCCGTCGGTTACCACAAGGCAGGTATTCCATCTGCGGGTCAGCTCGTAGGATTTGCTGATATCCTTCTGGATTTCCAGGCAGGGTTCAGCCACACCCGGCGTATAGGCCAGGGACAGATCCTCCGCCGTTTTTACCGGTACCCGGGGAACAACCTCCAGTTTTCCCTTAAGCCGCGCATGCAGTTCCAAAGATGCTTTTGCATAGTCCATTTTCGTATCTCCCGAATTCGTCTGATTTGTGATATAGTATTATAGCATAAATGCACACCTTCCGAAACCCGGAAAATGAAAATAATCTCTCTGCAGCCTCCGCACTGCAGAAAGGAGGATGTATATGGAGCCTGTTTATGTAACCGGACACCGAAACCCGGACACGGATTCCGTGGTTTCCGCCATCGCCTACGCATCCCTGCGCAATGCCCTGGGCGACAGGCACTACGTTCCCGCCGTGCTTGGGGAAATCAACGATCAGACGGCTGCCGTACTGCAGCGGTTTGACTTTCCCGTGCCCGAAAGGCTGTTTACCGTCAAAACCCAGGTCCGGGACCTGGAATATGACGTGCCGCCGATCTTAAGCGCCGCCGTATCCGCCGGCCATGCCTGGAGCACCTTTATGGCGGAGGATCCCATATCCATACCTGTAACGGATGAAGACGGAAAGCTCTTCGGCATGCTTTCCCGGGGCGATATCGCCGAATACATCATGGAAACCCTCGACGGAGAGGGCCCGCGGCAGATTCCCCTGTTCAATTTCCTGAACATGCTGGACGGAACCCTTCTGAAGGATAGCGGCAGGGAGGAAATCTCCTTTTCCCGGGTGATGATAACGGTTAACAACCGGGAAAACAGCGGGGAGAATTTCGAAAACGCCATCGTCATCTGCGGTGAGCAGCCGGAAATTCTGGAGCAGGCCGCCCGGCAGAAGGCCGCCTGCATCATCCTCATCCGCAGTACGGCGGAGGCGGAAGCCCTGGCGCAGCTTGCGGATGTCTGCGTGATCAGCACGCCCCTGGATGCCTACCAGGCCTCCCGGGCCGTCTACCGGTCCATTCCGGTTTCCCGCATCTGCAAAACCGAAGGCATCGTCGCCTTCCATCTGGATGATTACCTGGACGCCGTCAAAGAGCAGACCCTGCAGACCAGGTACCGCAGCTATCCGATCCTGGACGGGGAAGAGCGGGTTGTGGGCACCCTCTCCCGGTACCACCTGCTGAACCCCCGCCGGAAAAAGGTCGTTCTCGTGGACCACAACGAAACCGCCCAGTCCGTCCCGGGACTGTTCCAGGCGGATATTCTGGAAATCATCGACCATCACCGCCTTGGTGACGTGCAGACCCGCTCTCCCATCACCGTCCGCAATGAACCCGTAGGCAGTACCGCCACCATCATTGCCGGCATGTATCAGGAAAAGGGCATCGTACCCTCGCCGAAAATGGCCGGTCTCCTGGCCTCCGCCATTCTTTCCGATACGGTACTGTTCAAATCGCCCACCTGTACGGAGACCGATATCCGGGTAGCCAAAAGGCTGGAGCGTATCAGCGGCGTCTCCCTGAAGGAAATCGGTGAAGAAATGTTTGCCGTCGGCATTGACGTAAACGCCGACGCGAAAACCCTCCTGTATTCGGATTTCAAGGAGTTCCATCTGGGCGGCCATGCGCTGGGCATCGGCCAGATCACCTGTCTGGATTCCGCCTCCATCCTGGCCCGGGCCGACGAATTCCTCGCCTGCATGCAGAAGGAATCCGCAGATAAGCAGTACGATATGATGCTGCTGATGGTCTCCGATGTACTGAAAAACGGCAGCGAGCTGCTGGTCACGGGGGATACGAAGATCATCAGCCAGGCCTACGGCGCTGCGGTGGTCAATAACCGGGTATTCCTTCCGGGTGTACTCTCCCGGAAGAAGCAGATCGTTCCGGCCCTCTCCCTTCTCTGGGGTTAATCGCGGAACAGATAAAACGCCGGCCTTTGCCGGCGTTTGTTTCTGTCCGGATTATTATTTTCCGAAGCTTTAAACTTTCCGTATGTTTTATCGTATTATCAATTTACAACGCTAAATTATTGTGCTATATTCACCCTGTAGATTCCTCTTTTTAAGAGGAATGAATCTGTACCATCAGGGAGAAAAAAGATGAAAAAGTTCAGAAAAATTGCAGCAGTTTTGATTTCGGCAGTCTTTGCCCTGTCCCTGGCCGCCTGCGGCGGTTCCGGTTCCGGATCCGGTTCCGGCGAATCCGGTTCTGCGGCAGAAGGCGCGCAGAAGCTTATCGTCGGCTTTGACGCGGAGTTCCCGCCCTTCGGCTTTGTCGCGGAAGACGGTTCCTACGACGGCTTCGACCTGGCCATGGCCGAAGAGCTCTGCAGCCGTCTCGGCTGGGAGTTCAAGGCAGTCCCCATCGACTGGGATGCCAAGGACAATGAACTCGCCGCCGGCAACATCAACTGTATCTGGAACGGCTTTACCTATACGGGAAGAGAAAGCCAGTACACCTGGTCCGACCCCTATGTGGACAACAGCATCGTTGTAGTAGTTAAAGCAGATTCCGGCATCACCTCCATCGCGGACCTGGCCGGCAAGAAGCTTATGGCCCAGGCCGCTTCCTCTGCCGTGCAAGCCGTAACGGATGAACTGAAAGCAAGCCTCGCAGAGTATGTTGAGCTTCCGGATTACAATTCCGGCTTCATGGAGCTGCGTCAGGGTTCCGTGGACGCCATCGCAGCCGACCTGGGTGTGGCGACCTACCAGATTTCCGTTAACGACGGCGAATACGTCATTCTTGAGGAGCCCCTTTCCCGGGAGCAGTATGCCGTAGGCTTCCTTCTGGGCAATACCGAACTGGCCGAAGCGGTCAATACGGAGCTGCACAAGATGGCCGATGACGGCACCATGCTGGAAATCGCGAAGAAGTATGAGGACGTAGGCCTCGATCTGGACAGCCTGTGCATGATTAACAACTGACGGAAGGACTGCCCTTAAGTCCTGCCGGACATAAACAAATGCTGTATATTGCTTTTATTGCCGGGGGCAGTGCAGTATACAGCATTTCTCTGTTCTCTCCCTTTTTCTTAAAAAACTGCCCGTCAAAGGAGGATAACGGCAAATGAGTGTACCGACTATGATAATCCAGCTGGCCATCGCATTTCTGACCACGATGGGTATCTTCGGCCTGACCCTTCTCGGCTCGCTGCCGCTGGGCCTTCTGGTCTATTTCGGCAAAACCTGCCGTTTCCGGATTATCCGGGGCATCGTCACCGTGTACATCTCCATTATGCGGGGCACGCCGCTGATGCTGCAGACCATGGTCATTTTCTTCGGCCCGAGCCTGCTGTTCCACACACAGGTACCGGACAACTGGCGGTTCACCGCCGTGGTCATCGCCTTTATCGTCAATTACGCTGCCTATTTTGCGGAAATCTACCGCGGCGGCATCGAATCCATCCCTGTGGGCCAGACAGAGGCCGCAGCCGTGCTCGGCTATACCCGGGGCCAGACCTTCGTCCGGATTATTCTTCCCCAGATGTTCCGGCGGGTCATGCCCTCCCTCACCAATGAAGTCATCACCCTGGTAAAGGATACCTCCCTCGCCCACGTCATCGGCACGGTGGAAATGTTTACCCGGGCCCGGCAGATAGCGGTCGCGCCTAATTCCCCGGGTATGCTGACCTTCGCGGTTGCCGCGGTCTTCTACTATGTGTTCAACTATATCATGGCCTTTATCATGAGCCGGATAGAGAAGAAATTCAGCTATTTTCAGTAAAGGAGAAGCGTGCTATGATTCTGGAGATGAAAAACATACAGAAAGCCTTCGACGGCCTGCAGGTCTTAAAGGACATCAGCTTCAGCGTCGACAGCGGCGAGGTCATCAGCGTCATCGGTCCCTCCGGCTCCGGCAAATCCACGCTGCTGCGCTGCGCGACCTTTCTCGAAACCATCGATGCTGGCTCCATCCGGTATATGGACATCCTGGCCGCCGCTACCGGCGCGGAGGGAAAGGCCGTCTATGCGCCGAAGAAGGATATTCTGAAATGCAAGAGCTATTTCGGCCTGGTTTTCCAGCAGTTTAACCTGTTTCCCCACTTCAATGTACTGAAAAACCTGACGGACGCCCCTGTCCTGGTGCAGAAAAGGGACAGGGCCGAGGTGACGGAGGAAGCCCTGGAGCTGCTGCGGAAAATGGGGCTTTCGGACAAGGCCAATGCCTATCCGGATCAGCTCTCCGGCGGCCAGAAGCAGCGGGTGGCCATCGCCCGGGCCCTGGCCATGAACCCGAAGGTCCTCTTCTTCGACGAGCCCACCTCCGCCCTGGACCCGGAGCTCACCGGTGAGGTACTGAAGGTTATCCGGCAGCTGGCAGAGGAAAACATGACCATGGTTATCGTCACCCACGAGATGCCCTTTGCCCGGGCGGTGAGCAATCACGTCATCTTCATGGACGGCGGCGTCGTCGTGGAGGAGGGCCATCCGGAACAGGTGTTCGGCGACCCGAAGCAGGAGCGGACCAGGCAGTTCCTGCAGAATTACAACCGGTAAATGAAGGAGAAAAAGGAAGTGGATTATTCTTTCCTGCACTATACCTTTCTGGATCCCACACACAACTACACCATTTTATGCGAAAGCGAGATGCCCGAAGAAAAGCAGCCGGAAGCGGCTGCCTTTCTGATGGAAAAAGAGCCCCTGTGCGAGCAGGTGGGTTTCTGGAAAGCCCTGCGTCCGGCTGCGCTTCGGGATGAAGCTTCTTCCCTGCTGCCCCACGCGGCCCTTCGGATGGCCGGGGGCGAATTCTGCGGCAACGCAGCCATGGCTTCCGCAGCCCTTTACTGTGAAAAATACGGTCTTCCCGAAAACGGAACGGTAAAGGTGGCCGTATCCGGCATGGAGGCATACACCGCCGTGGATATGGAAAAAACCAGGGAAGGCGCTTACCGGGGCACGGTGCATATGCCCGCGCCTGTGGGTATTGAAGAATGCACCCTCGAGGCAGACGGCAGGCTTTACACCCTTCCCCTTATCCGTTTTCCCGGCATCAGCCACCTTATCTGCACCGAAGAGCCGCAGCCGGGCAGGGGACCGGCAGCCGCGATCCGCGCCTGGTGCCGCACCCTTGCGGCAGAGGGCCTGGGCATCATGTTCCTGGACATAACAAAGAACAGGATGACGCCCCTGGTGTATATACCCGGTTCGGACACCCTGTTCTGGGAGAATTCCTGCGCCAGCGGTACCGCCGCGGCAGGCGCCTGTCTTGCAGCAAAGGCCGGAAAGCCCGTTACGGCCGCCATTGAGGAACCCGGCGGCACTCTTACCGTGGAAGCTGCGCCGGAGGGACGCATTCTTCTGACAGGCACGGTAAAGGCGGTTTATTCCTTTAATCCTTCAGATAATCCTTAAGAAATGCAGTCAGCTCCCGCGCCATTCTCTCATGGGTTTTCCCTGAGGGATGTCCATCCGCGCCGGTGCCTTCCGTCATGACATTCATCTGGCCGAATTTGAAGCAGACGATTCTTTTGTCATTTTCCGCTTCCGCATAATCTTTTACAATATCACGGATTTCATCCCAGAGATAATAGCCCATCGGGCCAAGGGTACAGACAATCCGCGTATCTTTTCCGTTCATCTTACGAATCTGTTCGATAAGTCCGCGGTATTTTTCATGAAAACGTCTGTCCGCAGCCCTTTCGTAGTTCTGCAGAGCAAGCTCCATCATGTCATTGGTTCCCAGATTGATCACCACAACATCATTTTTATGCCCTGCAAAATCCCAGGGCTGCATTTCTGCATGGCCGAATGCCCGTTCATAGGGTGCATCGGTGAACGCATACATGGTATCCATCCCGCGGTTCTCCATATCCGGGTAAACGACCGGGTCAGAAACGCCGCAGCCGGATACACAGATGGCAGAATACTCTGCATCCAGAGCCTGTGCAGTCAGGAAGCCATAGGTGGCCTCCGCATTTTCCTCTTCCGTGCGAAGACCCATCGGATCTTCGGCTTCATTTCCATAGCCGCAGGTAATGGAATCGCCGACAAATTCGATGCGCAGTTTTTCCCGCTTCTCCGGTTCAAGAAAGCTTCCGTCCGTCTCCAGGGACAAAAGCGCGCACTTGCCCATAACGTTTTCGGAGAGTTTCCGCAGGGTCACCACATGATCTCCTACTTCTCCGCTGAACAGGGTCAGCTTCTGTTCTCCCTCCTCCAGCTTAAAACGAACCAGCTTGCCGCCGTCTGCATGAACACCGACCACCGGGTACATCAGGATATAATCATGGGGAAACGGCGCCGTCATTTCCTCCGGCAGGCAGTAAAGCCCGGCTTTCAGATATGTACCGGAAAACCGTATCGTAAAGCCTGCGCCTGTCCAGTTAAACCACAAAGCGCGCTTTTCTGCATCCTGCCGGATTCTTCCATGCTCCGCAAGAAAGGCCCGGTTTTCTTCCGCCTGCGTGCCAAATTCCAGATACCCTCTGTTTTCCATTGTCTGCGTGCCTCCTGTTTCTTTTTTTCCTGCCTTTTATTATACCGCAGAACGCAGACAACTGCCACACCGTAAAATCATCCCAGGGCCACGTCCAGGGCCATCATGACGGAAAAGCCGATGGCGAAGGCCAGTACGCCGATATTTGAATGCTCTCCGGCAGACAAAAAAACGGGAACCCCTGTATCTTAGAGGTTCCCGTAGTTCCGGAGCTGACCGCGAAGCTGTCGAACTCAATAGTATCGTCATTCATGAGTGATCATATAGAGGACAACCGAAGCACAATGATCTGCAGCCTCCTTTTTAAACAATTCATAGCTCATTTCCTCAGAATCATCGGCTTTATCAGAAATAGCACGGATAATGACAAACGGA
>CADBNF010000042.1 GCA_902796005.1 uncultured Lachnospiraceae bacterium
CTGAACACGAAGGAATTCATCATCTATCGGATCAGGCATACGGACATTCATAAGAGCCCGAAGAAGATCCTTCTGTTCTTGTTCGTTTTCCGGGATCTGATATCTGCGATATTCCGGCTTCTCAGCTAAAAGGCGAGTAATGAGCCATTTTCTGTTTTCTTCATGTGTCATATATATCTATTCCTCCATCCCCAGCTGCTGCAGCAAAGCAGTTTTCAGCACCTGGGAGAAATTGATGCCCTTATTTACAATATACCCTGTTTCCCTGTATACTGTAAATATCAAAACCAAAGCCAGCGCACTCCGGGCTGCTTAAATCTCCTCCTATGCCCCGATCCCGGAGCCATCCACAGGGAGCAAATATCATGACCAGAGAAGAAAAACTGGAACTTGTCGAAGCCTTTGCCTTTATCGGACTTGTGGTCGGAATCCTCCTGACCGCATTTACGACCCGGGGCACCGCCGCAAATGACGCCGGCGTTATCATCGTGATCATTACTTTTACCGTCAATATCATCAGCCGGATTATACTGCGGGTGATGAGGAGGAAGGAGAAATAAAGATGATTGATTAAAATGCCGGAGAATGGCCTCATACCATCTCCGGCATTTTAGTCTTGAGCACTGTCAGGTCAATTCCAGCCCGCAACCAAGCATTTATAAATCGACCAGATAAATACCAACCCCTATCTGTGTAAAGCTGCCCTTTTGCTTGATGCTGGTGATTTTAGCTTTCAGCAGCTTTCCTGCATCCATGAGTCGTGCAAAAACAATATTGTCCTTCTCCGGAACATAGCCCAGCTTTTTTCCCGCTTCATTAAGGATAAGAATCGCATTGCTGTCATATTTGTTGTCTTCCCTCTGAAGAGAAAGCATGTCTCCGATATTTATCTTTTCCAGAACAGACTTGTCTTCCAGATGCGTGGTTCCGGCGATGTGTGAATCAAAAAGATGTACCTCTTTAATCAGCGGCTTAAGAATATCTCCCAGCTCATGACTCTGTACAAAGGATACCAGATTCTGCTCTCGTTCGGTCAGATCATTCGCCATGAAATCTTCACTCCCTTCTGCAGTAAACCGTTCAGGATTTCGTCCAGCTGTCTACCGTAATCTTCGTAATCTTTCAATTCCGCTCTCAGCTCCTGTTTAATCTGTTCTACCGCCTCTTCGTCCGCTAACAAATACTTATACTGATACGGATCCGTACCGGTTATTTGCTCAATCTCCGCTTCGATTTCATGGATCTTCTCATCGATATCCGGTATCGTGATGTCCAGCGTGCCCAGATTCAGTTTCTCAAGGACGGAATTAACAAGGATTTCGGTCTCCTCCATCTCCTTCAAATCATTACAGTTGTAAGCAATAATCAGGCGCTGCCAAAGCCCCTTCAGTTCCTCATTTTCCGCCGTAATCGGATTGATATCGGGATGAATCTTTTTTACCATATGATGGTAAATCCGCTTTATCTTCAACAGGTCAACTTCTGTAATTCTCTGACTTGCCCTGGCCGCTTCATTATCCCTGATCATGGCGTCCAGCTTTTCTTTGTATTCGGCAAGTTCTTTTTCCAGATACTCCTGCAGAGCAGACTGATCTACGCTCTCTCCTCTGTTAACAAATATCTGGCAATATTCGATGGTCCTCTTTTTCCGGACAGCATCCATCTGCATCTGGAACACTTCAAGAATCAGCTCACCAAACTCCCGCACATATGCACGTTCGTACTGGAAGGCCTGCTTCTTCACCTCATCCCTGCGGATAAGGAGTTCTTCGTATCTGGCGTAAGAAGTGTTGCTCACTCTTATAAGATCGTCGCTCATTTGCTTTACCTCAGATTTCTCAGATAGCTCTTTCCTTATCAGCGTATATCTTTAACATTGGTGTTATATCTTTCCTTCGCCATTTTTAAAATATCCTTTATCTATATTATTCCATGATGATTATACTCCTCAGTAATTTCCATGTCAAAAAGGACCTGTCAGACAAGGCTGACAGATCCGATAAAATGAAACCTGCTCATTCAGATTTTAATCCCTCTGTAAATAAATTGCAGTCGCCCTGTACGGACAACTGCAATTCTTCTTTGTCTGTGATTCTTCAGCTTTCGCCCCCCTCAGACAATCTCCGCCCGGCTGCCGCCGGTCTTGTCCTTGGTGACCTTTATCTGCCGGTCTATGCGTTCCTTCAGCCTTCCCACGTGGGAAATGATGCCCACCAGGCGGTTGCCGGCGGTCAGGTCGTTCAGGATTTCCACGGCCTTTTCCAGGGCCTCCTCATCCAGGGAGCCGAAGCCCTCGTCCACGAAGAGGGTATCCAAGCGGATGCCCCCGGCCTGGGACTGGATTTCGTCGGAAAGGCCCAGGGCCAGGCTTAGCGAAGCCTGGAAGGATTCGCCGCCGGAGAGGGTTTTCACCGAACGGGTGGTACCGTTGTAGTGGTCCAGGATTTCCAGATCCAGGCCGGTCTGGCTTTTCAAATCACCGGCATTTTTCTGCCTGCGCAGCTCGTACTGGCTGCCGGACATCTTCAAAAGCCGCAGGTTTGCCCGGCTGCAGACCCGGTCGAAATAGGTCATCTGCACGTAGGTCTCCAGCATGATTTTTTCCTTGCCGTTCAAGGTACCGTTGGCCGTGGCGGAAAGGGTATTGATGCGGGCGTAGCGCACCTCCGCCTCCGCAAGGGTCTTCAGGTCCTCCGAAAGCTGCCCTGCGGTCCGGTCGTTCAGCCGGATGGCGGCCTCTGTCTCTGTCAGGCGCTCCTCGAGGGCTTTTTTCTTCTGCTCCAGCCTCTCCTTTTCTTCGGTGAGGGCGGAAATATCCCGCTTCGGATACCCGGAGAGCTGTTTGGCCAGCTGGTCGGCCTCGCCCTTTAAGCGTTCGGCCGCTTCTCTGGCCCCCTGCTCCGCCTGTCTGGCTGTTTCCAGGGCTTCCTCTATCTGCTTCGCCTCGGCCTTCAGCTTTTTCACGGCAGCTTCCGCTTCCTTCCGGCCGGGGTATTTCAGTTCCTTCCGCCCTTCCGCAAGCCGGCTCTGCAGGCTTTCTTCCGCGGTTTCGGCGGCGGTTATCTCTGTCTTAAGCCGGCCCTTCTCCTCCGTCAGGGCGTCCAGGCTGTTTCTTATCTCCGGCAGTTTCCCCTGGATTTCCGCAAGCCTTCTGCTGTTCTTTTCTGCCTCGGACACGGCCTTTTCCAGCTGCCGGATTTCGTCCCTGTTCTTCGCCTGCAGGTCCGGCAGCTTCTCCTTCGCCTCATCAAGGCCGGCAAGCTCCGGGAAATCATTGAGTATCTGCCCGCCTGCGGCTTTGGCCGCCGTCTCCTCCTGCAGGGCGGCCCCGGCCTTTTCGCTGGCCTTTTCAGCCGCCTTCTGGGCCTTCTGCCAGCTTTCCCGGGCGTCTTTCACCGCTTCCTCCGAAGGGGCCTCCTCCCCAGCGTGAGCCGGGGCGGGATGGGTGACGGAGCCGCAGACCGGACAGGGCTCGCCCTCCTTCAGGCCTGCTGCCAGGATACCCGCCTGTTCTGCAAGAAAGGCGTCATTTTTCCCGGTATAGTCCAGCAGGGCCGCTCTCTGGGCCTCGCTCTTCTTCTGATACTCCTTCTGCAGCTTTTCCCGCTTTTCGGTAAGGACGTCAAGCCTGTTGATGACCTCCGAAAGAGCTTCCAGCTTCCCGGACTGCTCCGTCAGCCTTCCGGCTTCGTTTTTAAGCCGGACAAGCACAGCCGGGGCATCCGTCAGCTTTTCCTGCTCCTTCGAAAGCTCTTCTATCTCGGTTTTCGCCTTATCTTCCTTTTTACGGGTTTCGTCATATGCCGCCGCGGCTTTTTTCCGGTTTTTCTGCAGGGTAACCAGGGCAGTCTCCATCTCCTCCAGGCGGGTATAGCCGGGCAGGGCATTTTCCAGAAGCAGGGCTTCTTTTTCTTTCTCTGCCTTTTCCGGAAGGCGATGTTCCGCCTTTTCCCGCTCCTCACCGGCCTCTTTCAGCTTCGCAAGCTGTTCATCTCTGCCTGTCTCCGCCTTTTTAAGGGCTTTGCTAACCGCCTCGGCCAGCTGCGCTTCCTTAAGCTGCCCGTTTAAGGCTTCAAGGGCGGCGTCGTTGGCCTTTCTCTGCGCCGCGGTCTCTTCCCTGCGTTCCTTTAAAGCAGCTGCGATGCGCTGCGCCAGGGCAACGGCTTCTTCTGCAGGGCGTCTGCCCTCCAGCATTTCCTGCCGAAGCAGCTGGTCTTCCTCCGCTTCGGGGCTCAGGTTCCTCACCTGGGTCATGACCGCAGCCTTCGCCTGATCGTTATTGGCCCTCTCCCGGACGGCTTCTGCCTTCAGCATGTCCTGCAGCCTCTGGTACACGTCCGTGCGGAACAGCTTCCGGAATATCGTCTTCTTCTCTTCCGTATCCGCCAGCAGAAATTTGCTGAAATCCCCCTGGGCGATCATGGCGATTTTGACGAACTGCTCCCGGTCAATACCAAGGATCCCGGTCACCTGCTCTTTTACCTCGCGAAGGCCGGTGACCAGCTGCCCCTCCGGAAGCAGCAAAGAAGCCTCCGCCTTCTGGGTCGTGGTGCCCTTGCCCTTCGCCTTTGGCCGCTGGTATTCGGGATTTCTCTTAATGGTATAGGTTCTTCCGGCATTTTCAAACACCAGCTCCACGAAGGTTGCGTCCTCGGACTGGGCGTATTTCGACCGGAACATGTTCCCGTCCCGGTCATCGCCGCTGGCGGTGCCGTAGAGGGCAAATACGATGGCGTCGAAGATGGTGGTCTTGCCCGCGCCGGTATCGCCGGTGATAAGATACAGGCCGGCCCTGGGCAGTCGGGTAAAATCCAGCACCGTTTCCCCGGCGTAGGAGCCGAAGGCGGACATGGTCAGTTTTATCGGTCTCATACGCTCTCCTCCTGTATCTTCTTCAGCATGTCGATGATGATTTTTTCCTGCTCCGCATCCATTTCCTGCCCGTTCTGCTGCCGGTAGAGGTCGGCGTACAGGTCAAGGGGCGAACGGTCGGTCAGGTCTGCGCCTGCAGAGAAATCAAAGCCCTCGCTTCTGGTCCTGGTATTGTCGTAGGCCACCCGGGTAAAATAGTGGTAAATCACGGAAAGCCGGCCGGCCACGTCGGGAATATCCTCCTCATCGGTGAGGATGATGCGGGTGTAATCCTCCTGCCAGGAGGTATTTTCGTAAAAGCTCCTGGCCGTCACCTCTTCGTAGCTTCCTCTAAGCTCCACCATATCCCTTAGGGGAATAAGGGGCACCGTCCGCAATGTAAGTCCGCCCTCGCCGTCCAGCTCGCCCACGGTGACGGATTTCTCGTCCTTCGCCTCGGAGAATGAGTATTTCAAGGGAGTTCCACAGTAGCGTACCCGCGGACTGCAGCTCTGGGGCCGGTGGATGTGTCCCAGGGCGGTATAGGCAAAGTTCGAAAAGAGGCTTTCCGGCACGTCCTCCACCCCGCCGATGTAGATTTCCTCGGATTCGCTACGGATGCTTCCGGTCACGCACAGGTGGGTGACGAGGATATTTCTCTCCTTCGGATTGATATGCATGTTTTTGATGGCCAGCCGTACCGCGTCGGCAAAGCTTAGGATTTCCTCTTCGGGGTAAAGCTGCTTTACCTGGCCCGGTTTGATGTAGGGAAGGAGGTAAATATTTACGGTTCCGAAGCTGTCCTGCACCGGCACAGGCGCAATTTCTCCGTCGTAGGCCGGGGAAATATGCACGCCGCTTTTCTCCATCAGCCTGCCGCCGAAGGCCACGCGGGCTGCGGAATCGTGGTTGCCGCTTACGAGGAAAACCTCCGGCACCAGGGCGGACAGCCGCACCAGGAAGTCGTCAAATACGGCCACCGCATCCGCGCCGGGGATGGATTTGTCATAGATGTCCCCGGCCAGGAAGGCCGCGTCCGGCTTCTCCTGTTCCGTTATTTTCAGGATTTCCTCCAGGATGTATTTCTGGTCCTCCAGGAGGGAATATTCGTACAGTCGTTTTCCGATGTGAAGGTCGGATAAATGGATGAATTTCATGGCTGCTGTTCCTTCTGTATTTCCGGATTTACTCTTTTTTCCTGTTATAAGTCTATACTTATATCCGGATAAATTCAAGCCTCCCCGCCGTCTGCCGCAGGGGACATCTTTTCCGGCAGGACAGGTTACAGTTCTTCTTATCTGTGTTATAATAAATGCAGACATTTTTGTACCAGATAAAACAGGAGGGATTTACAATGAAGCTTGAATTGAAGCCCTACGAACATGCCGAAGCCATCGAAAAGGGAAAGCTTTTCACCTTCGAACTGGCGATTGACACCTATCCGGAAAAGCCCCTGCGCACCATCCGCGTCTGGCTGCCGGAGGATTATGACGGGGTAAAGCGTTTCCCGGTCATCTACATGCATGACGGCCAGCAGCTCTTCCGCGGGCTGGACGATGCGCCGAAGCAGGATGTGGACCGGGCTGTTTCTTCCCTGGCGCCTTTGGGCATCTCCGCCATCGTCGTGGGCATCGACAATGCGGAAAACCGGGGCACCGAACTTACGCCCCCCGGCCCCAGGGCACCGGAAGGCTCCGTGGTGAACGGCATACCGATCCCGATTATACCGGGAGAAAGCACCACGCCGCTTTACGCGGAATTTATCGTGAAGACTTTAAAGCCCCTGATTGACGAGAATTTCCTCACCCTGCCGGATGCGGAACATACCTGCGTGGGCGGCATTTCCGCCGGCGGAAGCACCTCCTACTACATGCTGCTTCACTATCCGGAGGTGTTCAGCCGGGCCATCGTCTGCTCGCCGGGCTTCCCCATGTTTACCCTGGAGGGGCTTCTGGCTGACCTGGACGCCTATGATTTCTCAAAACTGAAGGGCCACCGCATCGCCTTCTACAACGGGGATGAGAGCATCGACGGCACCAGTCTCGACCATGTGCTGGCGGTATACCGCAAATTCAAGGAGAAGGGCTTTGACAAACGCCGGGTCATGTACATACTGGATACCAGGCAGTCCCACTGCGACGCCGCCTGGGGTAAATACATGCCGGAGCTTATCAGATTCATCCTGGCCGAGGACAATGCCGAACCGGAATAAGAATAATAAATAAAGGCCCGTAAGTTCACTGCCGAACTTACAGGCCTTTTGATTTGCTTTACTTTTTCGTCCGTATGGGAGAAAGCGCCTCCGCTGTGGTAAGTTTGCCGGATTCCTGTGCCAGCTTTCTTAATTCTTCCACAGCCGCGTTCATTTCCCCGGTCTGAGCGCCTGCATCGATGATGTACGGACAGGCCGCCATCACCTGCTTCGCCCGCTCCAGTGCTTCTGCCGTGATGGTGCAGTAGGCTTTCTCGGTGATAACCTCCGTGGCGAAAAGCCTTGCCACCTGGTAGTCGTTCTCATTCGGATAGAGAATACCAGTGGCGAAGGGGATATTCTTCCGCTGCAGGTCCCGGAATACCGGAATGCCGCTGCTGCCGCCGGCCAGTACGAAGACCTGGGGCGTATCTCCTTCGGGCTTTTGCAGCTCGATGTTGCCGAACAGCGGGTCGAAGAAGCCGTTGTCGATGTCGTAGAGCCTGCGGATGCCCTCCTCCGAGAAGACTTCCGAGGGCTCTCCGTAGCCGAAGACCTCCTGTCCCTTTACCGTAACGATTCTGTCCGCCACCTTCTCCGCCAGGTCGATTTCATGCAGGGAGGTGATGACGGTGATATTTTTCTTCCTGGCCATGTTCGTCAGGATGGATAAAAGCTCCAGCTTGTGCTTCACGTCCAGGAAGGAGGTGGGCTCGTCCAGCAGGATGATTTCCGGATCCTGGCAGACGGCTCTTGCCAGCAGGATTCTCTGCCGCTGGCCGTCGCTGATGGCGTTGAAATCCTTCAGCGCAATCTCCTCCGCATGTACGGCGGCGATGGCCTCGTCCACCCGGGCATTGTCCTCTTCGGAGAGGATGCCCAGCCGGCCGGTGTAGGGATACCGGCCCGTGGCCACGATGTCCCGGCAGGTCATGAGCTCGACCTTGATCCGGTCCGTCAGGATAACCGCCATTTTCATGGAAAGCTCCCGGTTCTGGTAGTCGGTCAGGTTCTTGCCGTCCAGGACGATATTTCCCTCGATGATGGGCAGGGCCCGGGAAAGGGTTTTTAAGATGGTGGATTTGCCGGCGCCATTGGGCCCGATAAGGGCGATGACCTCGCCTTTTTTGATGTCCAGGTCAATGCCGGAGATAACCGCATGCTTCTGATAACCCACGGAAAGATGCTTTAACTGCAGATAGGCTTCGCTCATGTCAGTTACCTCTCTTTCTGCGCAGCATCATGAAGATGACAACCGGCGCGCCGAAGATGGAGGTGACCGTACTGATATTCAGCTCGGTCGGGGCGAAGGCCACCCTGGCAATCAGGTCGCTGACCATACAGAAGACCGCGCCGCCCAGAAAGGTGGCGGGAATGACCACCAGGGGCTGGGAGGAATTCAGGCTTCTCTTTATCAGGAAGGGTACCGCGATACCCACGAAGGAGATCGGGCCTGCAAAGGCGGTAACCGTGGCAGCCAGAAGGCTGGCCAGGATAATCAGTCCCGCGCAGAAGGCCTTGATGTTCAGGCCCATGCTTCTGGCGTAGGATTCGCCCATCTGCCAGGCGCTGATGGGCTTGGCCATCAGGAAGGTCAGCACGAAGGTGATGCCGATAACGATGCAGGCCACCTGTACGTTGTTCCAGTTCATGCCGGAGAAGCTGCCCTTGGACCAGTTATGCAGGTTGACGATATCCGAATCCGCCGCGAAAGTGACCACAAAGTCCGTGATGGCGGAGCAGATATAGCCGATCATGATGCCGGCCACCAACAGCGTGGCCATGTTTCGTATTCGCCTGGAAAACAGTAGTACAAAGCCGATGGACATCAGTGCACCGACGAAGGCCGCCGCAATCAGGGCGTAAGAGGAAACCGAGGCGAATATCTGCATGAAATAAATCATGACCAGGGCCACCACCATCTTCGCGCCGGAGGAAATACCCAGCATAAAGGGGCCTGCTATCGGATTTTCAAAGAAGGTCTGCAGCAGGAAGCCGGACAGGGACAATGCCCCGCCCAGCACGGCTGACATGATGATTCTCGGCAGCCGGATTTTCCATATGATGTTCAACTCGGTACTGTCACCCTCCCGCAGGAAGATAATCCTTAAGATCTTCGGTACGGAAATATGCACATTTCCGGTGTTGATGTTCAGGATGACGATCACGCAGAAGGCTATCGCCAGGATGGCAAACACCAGAACGAAGCGGCTTCTCCGTTTCAGTGTCTCCCTCTTCAGTTGTACGCTGTAACTCTCATTACTCATTATTTGAAAACTGCTTTCTTACTCCACATGGGTAATATATTTTGCCTGGCTCATGTCCCCGCCGGTAACCAGCTCGTAGAACTCCCGGATCATGGTACCGGTGTCGTCCGTCGCCTGGTAGAAATCCCGGCCCACGGTATAGACATTGCCTTCTTTTACAGCCTTGAAATCCGCAAAAAGCGGGTCAAGGGCCAGAAGATCCTGCACGCTGGTCAGGGGCTGCACAATGGAGCCGTTGTACACGATATAATCCGCGTCAATGGCCTTTGCATAGAATTCCTCCATGCTGATGTGAATCGTAGAGCTTGTCACGTTGGTATCGTAGTCCGCAAACATGTATACGCCGCCGGCCATGTCAATCATCTTCGGCACGTAGTCGGTGGGGGTACGGATAACCGCGGAGCCGTCCGCATTGATGTTGAAGAAGGCAATGGTCTTGCCGGTGTTTTCAAACTCCTGCAGCTCTTCCACCATACTTGCCTGGTTGTCAAAGAAGGCTTCCGCCTCCGCTTCCTTACCGATAAGGGCGCCGTACATCTTTACCCACTCGGTTCTTCCTAAGGGATTGTCCTCGTTGCTGGAAATATCCACCAGCACCGGGATGCCCAGATCCTGGATCATCTCCATGACCTTCGGGGTATGGTAAATCATCCGGGACTCGATGGCCAGACAGCAGTTCTCGTCGATCATCATCTCGTAATCCGGCTCGGAATATTTGCCGGAGAAGAGCATCCTGCCCTCGTTCATGGCGTCAATGGCTTCCTGCACATACCAGCCGGAGGCCTGCAGGGAGGAAAGGCGGATGGAATCAATGCCGTCGATGGCCGCTACAAGGGCCATGGAGCTGGTGGCAGCCATGTAAATGGTGTTCACCGGCTGCTGCAGCACGACGATGTCCTCTGCCAGTCCTTCCGGCGCATCCTTGCCCTCCGGAACCACCAGGAACTGCCCTACGGTGGGGATGTCCACCAGGGAATACCCGCCTTCATAACGGAAGACGGCGAAGCATTTCGCATACTTTAAGGGAGTCTTTTCCACAAAGGTCAGGCCCTCGATAACCGGCGCTTCGTCAGGGGCAACGATGGTTTCCGTCGGTATATCGGACTCGGATTCCGGCGCGGAAGAATGGGCTGTCTCCGAAGCGGCGGCAGTTTCCGCTGCTTCGGATTTGCTCTCAGAGGCCGTTTCGGATACGGCTTCAGATTTAGTTTCCGAGGTATTTCCGGATACGGCTTCGGAAGCTGTACTGCCTTGTTCCGTATTACCGGCATTTCCGCCCCCTCCGCAGCCGCTTACTAAAACGGCAGCCAGCAGCAGGGCCAGGAAAGAAGTAAATATACTGAATTTATGCTTCATCAGTCAAGCTCCTTTAACGTATTTTCCAGAATGGTCTTCGCTTCCTCTTCCTTATCGAAGAGCAGGCCGTAGACCAGGATCCATTCGGCAGCGCCTTTTTCGTCCTTCTCGTCCGCGGAACGGTCCATGATGGCCGGAACGCCAAGGGTTGCATATCTGTCGGTTGTAACGTAGAGGCGATCCTTGTATTCTTTTGTGGTCAGCTCTTCCGCCGTCTCTTCCGGCTCAAGCTTTCTGTCCTTCATCACGTCCTCGTTCAGGGGCAGAAGGTCGCCGGTGACAAAGACCATACCGGTCTTTTCCTGAACCAGGGTCTTGTAGTCCGGCTTTTCCGCCGTTCCCGCAAGGGTAAGCTTCTCATCCTTCAGGGCATTTTTCAGAGTTTCGTTTTCGATATCCTCTTCCTTCATGCCCAGGGACTTCACCAGGTCCAGAAGGCCCAGCTTGTCCAGCGCTTCCACGGCTTCCGCGGAAGAGGCATAGAGGTTTTCCAGGGGCTTGCGGACAACCACCAGCTGTTTTTCAAGGCCGGCAGGCAGTTCTGCATTTTCCGGTGCAATCAGGTATTTCACGATGTCCTTGCGGTACTGCTCGGCCACGTATTCCTCATCGGGCTTGGCTTCCTTCTCGCCGGTTTCCTCGTTAATCAGCTCTTCCTCGGTCTCCTCGACTGCTTCTTCCTCTTCGGGCTGCTCATCCTTATGCTTTTCCAGGTATTCCGGATCCAGCACGGAATTCTTCGTCATGTCGATTTCCACCAGGGAAATGCCGCCGTCGTAGCTGAAAATCTTCAGGTATTCGGAGTACTTAAGCTCAACTTCCCTGCCGCCGGTCAGGCCCGGGATGACCGGTGCCTTGTCGTCCAGCTTGCCTTCCTCGCCGATCTGGCCGTTCACGGGCACTTCAGCGCCTGCGCCGGCTGCTGCTGCCAGGTACGGGAAGATGGAGTATTCCACCTCGTGGGGCGTGGACATGGCAGTGGTCATGGCCAGGATACGGTTGTTCTTGTTCAGCTCCACGGGAATCTCTACCACAGAGCCGCCGCCGGAGGGGCTGGTGTAATGGGTGCCGCCTGCTGCCTTGACATAGGTAATGCTCGGGCTGGAGAACTGCAGGGTGGCGTAAGCCTGTCCGTTCCGGACGGAAATATTGGTGCAGGTAATGTTCAGCTTGCCGGTACCGCCGGAGAAGCTGAAGGAATCCGGGGTATAGTTGCCGTCCGCAAGGCCGGTGGAGGAATCCACGGCCGCCGTGCTGCCGCTGGTATTTGCCTCCGGAGCCGGTGTCGGCGCGGGTGTGGGATTCACAATCTCCTCATCCTCCGCCAGGGCGGATACGGTAAGGGTCATGTTCTTCTTGCTGGCATTTACCTTGTACTCTTTCCAGGTATCGGAAGCGCTGTCGTGGAAGGAAATCACGATATCCTGTTCCAGGTAGTTAAACAACTCTTCGCCGCCCTGTTTGTTTTTCAGCATGGCAAGGGTAAATGCACCCTCTGCCGGCGCGATGGTTTCGGAGGCAGCTGCCGCATCAGCAGCGGAGCCGATGAAGGCCTTGTCAAAGCCGGTCTC
>CADBNF010000043.1 GCA_902796005.1 uncultured Lachnospiraceae bacterium
GTGCAGGATTTGCTGCCTTCCTATATCGACGGACTGACTTCCGATGTTACAAATAAAACCATAGAAGACCATCTGGCGGGCTGCGAAGACTGCAGCCGGGTCCTGGCCTCCATGAAGGGAGAGGTTCCGGAAGCGCCGGCAGCAGCCCGGGAAGAAAAGGCGGAGCTGGATTTCCTGAAGAAGAACAGGAAGAAGAACCTGAAAGTGGTGATTGCCAGCGCGGTTCTCGCCGTCATTGTGATATTCGGCGTGATTTTCACCCGGATGTACGTAGTCGGCGAAAATATCGCGGGGGACTGGATTTACGGTGACGTAACCGTGGAGGGTAACCATATGACCATCGACGGCGGCGTGCTGGACAGCGTGCATGCCGTATCAAAGGTAACCTTTACAGAAGAGGAGGGCGTGGTGACCCTCACCACCCGGGCGGTTCTGGCAAGCCCCATCCACAGAGGCACCTTCCATGCGGAATACACGGCACAGGAGGCTATTAAACAGGTGAAGATAAACGACCGCATCATCTGGGATGACGGCGAAAACATTTCTTCCCTGGCCTCCGCCATTTTCGAAACCAGGCATGATTATGTGGGTGACATGCCTGCAAATGCCCGGACCGCGAACGCGCTTTTCCTTTCCGGCTTTTTCGGGGAATATACCAATGAGCTGGAGACGGCGGCGGAACCCTACGGCTGGCATCTGTACCTGAAGAACCCTGCAGGCGCGGAGAAAAGAACCCTCCTTGAAAATGACATGGAATCCTTCTCCTACGTCATCCTCGGCCTCATCGGCAACCTGGACCACGTCACCTTCCACTATAATGCGGAGGGTGAGGACTGCACGAAAACCGTCACCGCTGCGGATGCCTCCGCCTTCTTCGGCCGGGACATCAAGGACTGCGGCACAAGCGTGCGGCTTCTGTCCGCTTTGCTTGATAAAACCGGACTGGCGGACTATGCCTTCGGCGTAACAGCCGATGAAACGGCGGTCAATGAACCGGTGTTAAGCATTACCATCGTCAATGATACGGACGAGATCGTCACCGCCATTGGACATGCGGTCTACCGCAACGGGCAGCTGGTTTCCTCCGGCGGCGGCATGAATGCCGATGAAACCCCGATTTACAAAGGCCAGGGTATGGATTTCTTCCTGGAGGGGATGGAGCTGGGCGGCAGGTATACCGCCGGCGATGTTTTCGAGCTGGAAATTTCCGTAACTGTGGGCGGTACGGAATATAACGCAGGGAGACTGCGGCTTCCGGAGCACTTCGGCGACCTGCAGAGCGTTGTCCTGACCGGCTCGGTGTCGGAGGGCTTCAGGGTCACCCGGTCATAATCTCACAGTAAACGCATATTATTTACGGCTGCCGTATCGCCTGATACGGCAGCTTTTTTGATCCGGCCCTGCAGAAATGCTTGACAAGCCCTCCGAACTGTACTATGGTAACTAATACAGTAGATACAATTACAAGAAATTCCGAAAGGAGAAAACTGTGATTTTTATTGATTATAAGGACCCGCGTCCGATCTACGAGCAGATCACAGAGAAATACAAGCTCCTTATACTGAAAGGTGTTCTGAAGGCAGACGAGCAGCTGCCTTCGGTAAGAAGCCTGGCCATGGACTTGTCAGCAAACCCCAATACTGTCCAGAAAGCCTATGCCGAGCTGGAACGGCAGGGATTCATTTATTCCGTGAAGGGCAGGGGCAATTTCGTCAGGGGGGATTTGCCGCTGATGGAGCAGAAAAAAGAAGAACTCCGAAGGAGACTCCAGGCGCTTTTCCGGGAAGCAAGAGAGGTCGGCATCGATCCGGAGGAGCTTCTGAAAGGAGGACGGGATGATTAAAACAGCTGATTTATGCAAATCGTTTGACGACATACAGGCGCTTAAGGATTTGACCCTCAATATAAAGGAGGCACAGGTGTTCGGGCTGGTGGGCACTAACGGGGCCGGAAAATCCACCCTGCTGCGGCTGATTTCCGGCGTACTGAAGCCCGACAGCGGGCATATTACCGTGGATGAGGAAGCGGTATATGATAATCCGGCAGTCAAAAGCCGTCTGTTTTTCATTGCCGACGAACCCTATTTTTTCCCGAACGCCAATGCGGCGGAGCTTAAGAATTATTATTCTGCCGTCTATGCCGGATTTGACGGCGCGAGATTTGACAGGCTTTTAAACGAATTCGGCCTGGATCCGAAAAGGGCGGTATCCGGCTATTCCAAAGGCATGAAAAAACAGCTTGCCGTCATCTGCGGCATCTGCACAGGAACGAAGTACCTGCTGTGTGACGAAACCTTTGACGGGCTGGACCCGATGATGCGCCAGGCGGTGAAATCGCTTTTCGCCAATGATATGTACGAAAGAGGACTGACGCCGGTCATCGCATCCCACAACTTAAGGGAGCTGGAGGATATCTGCGATCATGTAGGCCTTCTGCATAAAGGCGGCCTGCTGCTTTCCGAGGATCTCGAGTCCATGAAGCTGGGAATCCGGAAGCTGCAGTGCGTATTTGAAAGCGACGAAGACGCTGCCAAGGTTCTTCCACGCCTGCAGACGGTCTCGACAGAGCAGCGGGGAAGGCTTTATACCATTGTGGCAAAGGGCGAAGAAGAAGAGATTGCGGCATGCTTCGCCGATGTTAATACGGTGTTTTTCGAAATGCTGCCGCTGACGCTGGAAGAGATATTTATATGTGAAACGGAGGTGGCCGGATATGACATCAAAAAGCTTATTCTCGGATAAATCTTCCGGAAGAATACGATATACCATACCCCAGAAGGAGCTGACAAAGAGGCGCATGTGGGTTGTCGGCCTTACGGCCTTGCTGTTCAGCCTATATCTGATTGCCGGTATCGCGATCACGCTGGCACAAAGCCGTTCCGCGTTCAATGCAGGAGGCGTTTACGGAATCCTTCCCGCGGAAACGCTGGCGGAAAACCTCTCTTTCGCGGCGCAGAATTTTTACAAAAGCCCGTTTTTATATCTGCTGACGGGCGTTGCGGCCATTGCCTCCGGCATACAGGGGTTTTCCTGGCTGCACAATAAAAGGGCGGTCGACTTTTATGAAAGTCAGCCGGTGTCCAGAAGGAAGCATTTTTTCGGGATAGTCCTGAACAGCAGCCTGATTTATCTTGCGGTCCTTGTCGGCACGATGCTCATAAGCCTTTTGGTTGCGGCTGCCATGGGCGCCGGCAGTCCGGATACGGCCGCTTGTGCCTTCCGGTCACTGCTTGTCAATGCCTGCCTTTTTCCTGCCTGCTATTCCGTTGCTGCGCTGGCTGCGGTGCTTACCGGCAATCCGGTGGTTTCGATACTGGCCGCCGGGGTGCTGTTCCTCTATGAGCCGGTGATGCGTATTGTCATTTTTGGACTGAATGCGACGTTTTTCACCACATTCCCGGACTACTATTCGGATATTCTTAAAGGGGAGTTTTTCTTTCCGTTTTCACATGCGTTCCATGAATTCGGAAAAGGCGCCTGCTGGCATAACCTGGTGATTGGCGCGGCTGTCATACTGCTTGCCTGGTTCTGCTTTACGAAGCGGAAAAATGAATCGGCGGGATCGGCGGTCGTCTTCCGTCCGGTCAGGGTGATTGTCAAAATCGGGCTGGTGCTTCTGGTTTCCCTTTTTACAGGACTCATCTTTTCCATTTATTCCGGCAGGATGACAGGCCTTGTCATGGCTGTGATTGCCTCGTTTGTCGCAGGCTGCGTGATGGAGATTATCTACGCCTACAATTTCAAGGCGCTTTTCCGGCATTTTTTAAGCACGCTTATCGGCGTGGCAGCAGGCGCCTTCATTCTTCTCGTCTTCATGCTGGATGTTTTCGGTTATAATGCCTGGACGCCGAAGGAAGGCGACCTGGAATATGCGGCGGTCTCCTTCAGCTTTTCCGATAACGACTACTACCATGATGACGGCAGCCGGTACAGCACGGATGAAGAATACTACCGGGATTACATGCGTGTGACCGATCCCCGTATCGTCACCCGTCTGGTGGAGGTATGCAGGGAAGGCATGGAAGACCGGTACGGAGATAAAATCGATCAGATCCGGGTGATATACGGAATGAAAAACGGCGCGGTCGAAGTCAGGCAGTACGATGTACCCTGGGATATCGACCGGGCAATCGTCGGCCGGCTGCTCTCCGATCCGGGGTTTAAGGAAGGGTGGTATCCGATCTACCACAGCGGATTTATGGACACGCTTAAAGGCAGCCTTACCCTAAGCTACGCCGATGAAAGCATGGTTACTGCGGCAAAATCCGGAAAGAACGTGGACCTGGACGCCTTTCGCAGGGCGTACCTGGCGGATATGGAGAGGCTGGATTACGAATATATGCTGGACCACCGTCCGCTGGGGGATGTCATCATTGAGAAAGAAACCTATCCGAATCTTTATCAGTACTATACGGTCTATGAGGGATTTGACCATACGGAAGAATTCCTGGCGTCGGAGGGAATCACCGTTTCCAATGCGGAAGCCTGGTTTGAAGATGTGGGAAGCATTACCGTTGCCTGCGGCGAATACCGGAAGGACTACGGAAAAGAAGGCCCGCAGGCGGAAGCCATTAAAAAGAGCGTACTGCCCCGGACGTTCTGTTCGATACCCTTCAGGAACTATCTGGAATCAGGAGAGGGCTTCCTCGTACTGACGGACGGTGAGGAAAGCAGCGGGCTGTGTTTCATCGAGGGCAGGATACCCGCGTTTGTCCGTGAGGATTATCTGAAAAATTGAACTTTTTATGTAGCAGTGCGAAGAAAATCGTGCTATAACAGAACTGTAAATCCGGAAAATACATTTGTTCATGGAGGTAAGAATCATGGCAGGTCAGTATATGCAGCGCGCAGCGACAAGGGATTATACGAAGTGGTGGCAGAGGGAGAATACCTTCCCCTGGTTCATGCAGCAGGTAAAGCCGCCCATGGGAGAGCGGCCCGGCAATGTGCTGGACAATTATCTGCGGTGCGTGTACGGAAAAGAACCCTTCTGGATGCCGGTCTACGGCTGGGAATACAATACCGTCTGGCCGGATGCCATGGAAGAGTGCAACGTCCCGGAGGTGGAAGGCTATGACTGGTGGGGCGT
Organism: uncultured Lachnospiraceae bacterium; assembly: GCA_902796005.1. Lineage (GTDB taxonomy): Bacteria > Bacillota > Clostridia > Lachnospirales > Lachnospiraceae > Alectryocaccobium. The sequence continues at coordinate 5,089 of CADBNF010000043.1, forward strand.
GCTCTGGACCAATTCCTCTGCAAATGCCGGCATGATCACCAAGCCCGGTACCCGCGCAATTAAGGATTTTGAGCACTGGAAGGAAGAGGTGGAGGTGCCGGACCTTTCCGTGGTGGATTTTGAAACCGACGGCAAAAAGCTGCAGACCGTCCAGGATCCGGACAGGGTGCACATCTATGAGTGCGTGAAGGGCTGCTTCGAGCGGCTCCACGAGATGATGCCCTTTGACGAAACCCTCATGGCCTTTTATACCGAGCCGGAGCTTCTGGAGGATTTCTTCCAGATGGTGGCGGATTACAAGATTGACAGCATGACCCGGATTTTCAAATACTACGGCCGGATCGACGGCATCTGTTATCACGACGACTGGGGAACCGCAAGGGCCGGCTTCTTCTCCTATGAGATGCTGGAGAACCAGATCCTGCCCGCAACCAAACGGATTTTCGATTTCGTGCATGAGCAGGGCAAATTCGTGGAGCTGCATTCCTGCGGCAGGAATATGGCTTACGTGCCCCTGATGATTGAGATGGGTGTAAACCAGTGGACGCCCCAGGCAAATGTCAACGACATGGATTACCTTTACGACACCTACGGCAAAGATATGACCTTTACCATTCCGCTGCCGCTGGCCGCCAATCTTTCCGAAGAGGAGAGAAACAAGAAAATCCATGAGTTCGTGGATCGCTACGGCGAGACGGGCCGGATGATGTGCGCGCTGCGCTGCGAGAACATGGCCGACATGCCCGCCGCCCAGCAGGAGCTGGTGAATTACAGCCACGAATATTACAATAAGCTGTATAAGAGATAATGGTTGAGGCCGGGTGATTTTTAAACCGACAATTTTAACAGCTGCCTTAGGTTTATAAGACAGCTGTTATGTTTTTTGGGGGGAAGGCGAGTGAAATACTGTACCAACTGTTTTACAAAAATGCGGGACGAGATGGCGTTCTGTCCGAAATGCGGGGCCGCCCAGAGCGGCGCGGCCGGGATGCAGTCGGTCTTAAAGGGCAGCTACCTCATCGGTCCGGTGCTGGAAGAGGCCTACGAATACACCTCTTATAAAGGCTTTGCCCTGGGAGCGGAGAAGGAAATCCTTATCTACGAGGATACCAGACCCTTAAGGGAAGGCGCGGACGAGGAGGCAGCGGCGGCAAAGTTTTCTGCCGGCCTTTCCCGGGCACTGGGCGAAAAAGGCAGGACGGCGTATTCCCCGGTGGACCGCTTCTGTGAGGACGGGAAAACCTACATTATCCTGGAAGAGACGGCTGCGGCGCAGCCCTTTGAGAAGCCGGAAGTGAAAAAACCGGAAGTAAAGAAGTCGGAAGTGAAAAAACCGGAAACGGAAGTACCGGAAGTAAAAAAGCCCGAGCCGGCAAAAAAGAATCTCTCCGTCCGGGACCCGGCCTTTGCCGCAGGGCAGACCGGGCTTAACCGGCCCTTTACAGCCATCACCATTTCCGCCTTCTGTCATTTCATGGTTTTTTCCTGGCTGTTTGCCTGGCTTGGTGGATACAGAGAGGTGATTTTTTCCCTGCTGATTCCGGCGGGGCTTATGATTGCATCCTGTATACTGATTCGTCAGAAGCTGCTTTTCGCCAACGGCGTGCTGCTGCTGGCGTCCAACACCTCTTTGGTGTCGGCTTCTTTTATCACGCGTATTTACTGGAATGATATTGCGATGCTGATTATGATGGCAGCAGCGGTGGCTGTGATTGCCTTCCTGCTCTGGCTGCAATATGTTTCCAATGTTAAAAACGGCCTGGCCGATGCCCGGACGGACGGCCTGAACTATCCGCCTATGGCCGCTGCCGTGACAGCCGCGCCATTTGCGGCGGCTGCCGTGGCCAGTATTTTAGTAATGGGCTTTTACAATACCAGAATGAGATTTGTATTGATCCTTGCGATACCACTGGTCTGTATTTCTGTATTTTTCGCATTCAGGAAACTGTACACCTTCTGTGCTACGACTATTATGGCCGCAGAAGCGGTGATTTCCGTGGTTCTGTTTGTCGGAAGATATGAGGCAGGCATGGCAGGCTTTCTCATCCTTCTTATTATAGGCATTGCCGTCACGGTATTCCTAAACCGATGGATAGACAGACTGGAAAAAACGAAAGTATAGCGAAAACGGCCGGCGGGAAACCGCCGGCCGTCATGCTTCACGATTTTGTAATCCACAGGTCCAGATCCACGAGTCCGTCGATGCCCGGTACGGTGCCGGATTCCGAATACTGCCAGTATTCGAAGACGTAGGGCGTCATCGGCACGGGATCGTAGCCCGCATACCAGACGGGGTAAGCACCGATGACCGACATGTCATAGACGATACCCTCCCAGAGAAGATTGGTGTAGACCATGGGCTCGTAGCCCGCGGCCCTGACACGTTCGCAGAAGGCGCAGGCGTTGGCGGTAAACTGGGTTAACCGCACACTGTCGGTCCGGGCTTCGTCCCCGCGGATGTGCTCCGCATCAAAGACCAGGGGAAGGTCAAGGGCTTCGCCGGCAAGAAGCTGCAGGACGAAATCCGCTTCCTCTGCGGCTTCCGCTTCATCCACCGCCTGGGAAAAGAAATAGGCGCCCACCAGAAGGCCTGCGGCCCTTGCCCCGGCCAGGTTCTCCCGGAACATGGCATCTTCATTTAAGGAGCCGGATTCGCCGTAGCCGCGGAAGCCGGCTCTTATGATGATAAAATCAATGCCGGAGGCCTTGACGGCTGCCCAGTCGATACTCCCCTGGTGGGCGGATACGTCGATGCCGGACAGGCAGGTGCAGCCTTCCTCCTCGTAGGTTATCCGGCCGTTTTCGTGGCGGAAGGAAAGATTCTGATACGTATTCCTCTGAACACCCTCCCGGGTAAACCGGTTCACAAGCTCCGTCATATCCGCGGATGCCGAGGACAGGGAAGCGATATCCATGGCCTTAAGCTCAGCGATTGTTTCCGGCAGGGTAAAGGCCGGTTCGGAGGCAGGCTCTGCCGGGGCATTTTCCCCTTCCTCTGAGGAGGCAGGTTCTGCCGGGGACAGGCTTTCTGCCGTTTCCGCTTCGCTTTCCGCCGTGGCGGAGGCGGAGGCTTCCGGGGCAGGCTCTTCCGAAGCAGCAGAGACACTGCTTTCGGAAACCGGAGCTTTGGAGGAAACCGCCGTTATGGTTTTATTATCTTCGGTTCTCTGTCCGCAGCCGGCCATCGTTATGAGGATGGCGGACAGACAGACAAGGGACAGTATTTTTCTTTTCATCGGTCGCTCCTTTTGCGGGGACTTGTAAATAACGTCTGTTTTCGTGTATGATAAGCATACAGGATTATGCAGCAGAAGAACAGAAAAATATTGAAGATAATTCCATGTATTTTATAGAAGAAGGGAGCAGATCATGAATATCTGTGTATTCGGCGCGGCAAGCGACAGAATCGATAACTCATTTATCGCCGCTGTGGACAGGCTTGGTTATGAAATCGGAAAAAGAGGCCACAATCTGGTCTTCGGAGGCGGCGGCTGCGGCCTGATGGGCGCGGCGGCCAGGGGCACCGCCAGAGGCGGCGGCAAAATCTACGGCGTGGTGCCGGAGTTTTTCCTCCATGAGGACGTGGAAGAGCTGTATGAATACTGCACGGAGATGATACTGACCGATACCATGCAGGAAAGAAAGCTGAAGATGGAGGAGCTGGCGGACGCGTTCATCATCGTGCCCGGGGGAATCGGTACCATGGAGGAGTTTTTCGAGGTGCTGACCCACAAGCAGCTGGGCGTGCATGACAAGCCCATCGCCATCTACAACGTGAACGGCTACTACGATCTCCTGGAGCGTTTTATCTTCAACATGAAGATGCGGCGGTTCGTAAAGGCCAGCTGTGACTTCCTGTACCTGACGGCCAATGACCTGGATGAGATGTTCGACTACATTACCCATGCCGTGGGAAGCCTCGGCCTGGGCCTGAAGGATTATAAGTAATTCCGGCAAAAAGAAGAGAAA
>CADBNF010000044.1 GCA_902796005.1 uncultured Lachnospiraceae bacterium
TCTCCGCATTCTCATCCAGTCTGCGGATGCGGGCCGCGGCGGATGCACCGCCGGCAACGCCGCCGACAATTACAACCTTCATGATTTTTTCTCCTGTCTTTTTATTGAATTTAAGTATTGCAATTTACTGGTTTCATTATAATGAAAAAACCCGGAGGTGTAAATACGCTCCGGGTTGTTTTCGGGGTTTGTCACAGCATAAGTGTGGTTAATTATCTGCCTCCCAAATCAGCTGGCCGTCAGCCAAAGACGAAAAATCAAAACCATCAGTGGAGATGACAGCATTGTCCTGCATTTCTTCTTCCGTCAGCTGTCTGCGGTAAAGGTTGTTTGCCCATATCGTCGCTTCCTGTAAATAATCAATATCCGGCACATAATAGATCTCTTTTACCTCTTCTGGCAACAGTACGCTGATTGGTTTAAAGATTCTTAAGTCATCTGCACCAACGTTTTCTAAAGTGCGCGCTCCCCCTTCTACTCCCCAACCATGGAATACGTTACCATCATCCGTTACATGATAATGTGCAAAGTATCTGGGAATAACATACTTCCACTTTCCGCGATAATACTCATCGGTCCGCATCGCAAACAGGTACTGCGACTTGAAATCCCCGAAGGAAATATACATGGTTATCGTGCCGTCCTCATTGGTTCGGTGGAGCAAAGTAAGCTTCCCCTCCTGTGCCTTTTCATCCATGATAAGCACCGGATGGCTGTCCTCCATCTCGATGGATATATTCGCCTGGTTTACCGGTTCGAAGCCGTTAAACAGAGGCCGGGAGAAGATAATGGCAACGACCGCGATAACCACCGCTATTACTAGCAGCAGGATGCCGAACCCCTTCAGGATTTTCAAAACGGCGTTCTTTTTTATACGGTTAATCGGCGCAGTCACCTGTGCGTTTTCAGGGACAAGGGTAACCGGTTTTTCCATCTTTTCATACAGGCTGCGGCAGTCTGCACATTCCGCCAGGTGTTCTTTCACTATTTCCGAACTTGCGGGACTCAGGTCTCCCTCTATATAAAGCGGAAGCAGTTCCCGAACCAGTTCGCATATTTTGTCCCGCATTTATTTTTCCTCCAAATCTTCTATTATCTTTGCCTTCGCCCGGTAGTAGGTCATCTTTGCCCAGCTTTCCGATTTTCCGAACAACGTGGCAATTTTTTTGAAATTCAGTTCTCCGAAGATGTGCAGCATGAACACCTCCTTATAGGGATCCGGCAGCTTATGCAGTGCCTGATGGATACGCAGCGCTTCATCTTCCTTTGCCAGTTTCTCCTCAAAGCTTTCTGCCGGCAAATCCAGCGGCTGCTCGGACAGCGGCCGAAGTCTTTTTTCCTTCCTCTGCCGGTTCAGCCACAGATTCCTGCCGATCGTACACAGCATGGTATAATCGGAACACTCTTTCCGGAAGGAGGGCAGGCTGCTTTCGTACCGCAGAAAGGCTTCCTGGGTCAGATCTTCCGCATCGGCACGATTTTTACAAAGCGCATACAGATAGTTTTTCACTGCCCGGTAGTGCGTCTGGTACAGAAGCTGAAAATCTTTCTCATTCATGCCGTATCCCTCCTTTCGTAAATATAGACACTGAAGCGTTCAAAATAGTCACAATTTTTCCAAAGAATTATTATGAACAGTTCAGTTATAAAAAACGAAAACCGCCACTTAAAAGTGACGGTTTTCGCATATTCTCTGTTTTATTCTCCTTCAAAAAGGGGCGTGGAGAAATACCGCTCTGCCGTATCCGCCAGAATGGTGACCACGGTTTTGCCCGGACCAAGCTTCTCCGCAAGCTTCAGGGCGGCTGCCACGTTTGTGCCGCTGGAAATGCCGCACATGATGCCTTCCTTCCGGGCAAGGTCTTTGGAGGTCTGCAGGGCCTCCTCGTCGGTAACAATGCAGATTTCATCATAAATCCGCGGATTCAGGATGTCCGGAATGATACCGTCGCCGATGCCCATCTGCACATGGGTGCCGATGGAGCCGCCGGAAAGGATGGCAGCGTTTTCCGGCTCCACTGCCCAGATTTCGATGTCCGGATTGTGTTCCTTTAAAATTTCGCCGATGCCGGTGATGGTGCCGCCGGTGCCGATGCCGGAGCAGAAGCCGTGGATGGGCCCGCCCGCCTGGTCCAGGATTTCCAGCGCAGTGGCTTTCTTGTGGGCCAGGGTATTGTTGGGGTTGGCGAACTGCTGGGGAACGAAGACCTTCGGGTTCTCTTTCTGCATCTTCAGGCAGGTTTGCAGGCATTCGTCGATGCATTTGCCGATGTCCCCGTCATCATGGATAAGAATGACCTCCGCGCCGTAATGCCGGATAAGCTTTCTTCTCTCCTCACTCACCGAATCGGGCATGACGATGACGGTCCGGTATCCCTTCACCGCGCCGATAAGCGCCAGGCCGATGCCCTGGTTGCCGCTGGTGGGCTCGCAGATGACGGTGTCCGGCCCGATAAGGCCCTCGGCTTCCGCCGCTTCTATCATGTTCAGGGCCGTCCTGGTCTTGATGGATCCGCCCACGTTCAGGCCTTCAAATTTCACCAGAACCTCCGCCATGCCGGGTCGGGTCATATGGTTCAGCCGGATAAGGGGCGTATTGCCCATGGCCTGAAGAATGTTGTCATATACCATTGTTTGTTCTTTCCTTCCTGTCAGAGGCTTACTTCTGTCTCCAGAACAGTCTGTTGTCCTCAAAAAACATTTCCAGCTCCCCCCTGTCCGTAAGCCAGGACAGGAAAGACCGTACGGTGCTCCCCACCAGCACATGCTGCTGCAGGTTCATCTCCAGCTGATAAACCGTAAATACCCGCTGCAGGATATCCTCAAAGCCCGCCGGTTCTGCGCAGTATGCCCGGATGATGTCCGCCGTTTCCAGCACCTTCGCGATGTTTTTCTCCGCCAGGGGAAGGATGTTCTCCGTGGCCGGCGCGTGGGCCGGAATGAAGATTTTCGCCTCCATGCCGCAGACGGCCTGCAAGGTTTCCAGATAGCTTTTCACGTCATAAATAAAGCTGACGTGGTATTTTTCCAGGGTTTCTTCGGAAAACAGGCAGTCCGCCAGGTAAAGCACGTCCTCGTCCGTGCGGAAGCCCACCATGTCAAAGGAATGTCCCGGCAGGGGCACGGCCGTAAGGCTTTCCGGCAGGCACGCCGGCGTCAGCGCGTCCGCGCGGCTCTCCTTCGCCATCAGGAACTTATGCCGGAGTCCCGAATGGGGATAGCCTCCGTAAAGGAAGGCGCTCTCCAGCACCGGGAAATCGGTAAAGCACTCTTCTATGCCCGGGGCATAGATGCGGCAGCCGGTTTTGTTCTGCAGGAACTGGTTGCCGCCGATATGATCCGCGTGGGAATGGGTGTTGTAAATGGCCGCCAGCTTCCAGCCGTTGGCCTCCAGGATACGGTAAACCTTCTTCCCCGCATCCTTGTCGTTGCCGCTGTCTATCAGGCAGACCTGATCCCCGTCCAGTCTCACCAGACCGATTTTCGCCGGACTTTCCACATAATAGGCTTTATCCGACACCTGTATCAATTCATACATTCTGCTGCTCCTGCTGTCTGAAACTCAGCTCTCCTGCCAGAGGCCGGAGAGAAAATACAGTGCCGCAGCCCAGGTCTGCAGCGGATAACAGAAATCCGCGTCGTCCCGGCCTTTGGTGATCAGTTCCCTTGCCTTCTGCCTTGTCAGCAGCCGGAAGCCGTCGAAAAGCTCGCTTCCCACGCCGCCTGCCTGACTCAGGCAGGTAAGGTCCGGCAGCTCCACGCAGGCGCAGACGAAGGCGTTGCTTTCGTCCGTCAGTCCGGCGGAGGAAAACAACCCGGGATTGACGACGAATATCCTGTCCGTATCCTTAACCCGGATACCGGTTTCCTCGAAAATCTCCCGACTGGCCGCAGTAAGGAGGGCATCCTTTTCCCCTTCATCCTCCGGATCGATAAGGCCGGCCGGCGGACTTAAGACAAACTGTCCCAGGGGGTACCGGAATTCCCGGGCCAGAAGCAGCCGTTCCTCTTCCCCGGGGGTTTTGACTATCACCACGCAGGTAACGGCATCCGGCCGGCTTTTGCGGAAGTCCTCTTCCTTCTTCAGCGCAACCAGATCCTCTTTTTCGTGGCGGGATGCCGCGTAATAGTCAATGCCTTTATAATGTAAGTCGTAGAGCTTTAAAAAGCCCCTGTCCAGCAGCAGTTCCGCCTCGCTGTCCGTAATCTCCGGTTTTTTCATGCCTGTGCCTCCGCTGTTTTTCCTGTTTCCGCCGGCCTGTTTCCCGCCAGGATGGCCTCTGCCACCAGGCCGGCAATCTTTCTGGCGCCGTTCACATCCGGATGCAGCCCGTCCAGGGCATACAGGGTGTTCCAGTCCCTCGACGCCTCCTGCAGATCCACCAGCTCCAGGGAAAGCTCCGCTGCCGTCTCCCGCACGGCTTCCGCCACAATGCTTAAGATTTCCGGCTTGATAAGCTCCGGTATGCCTATCTGGAAGACCCGGGGCGGCGTACACAGGATAATCCGGGGATTCTCCGGAAGCTCCTGATATTTCTGCACCAGCCTGCGGTATTCTTCCTTGAATTCCTGTTTGTTCACCCAGTTCTGGCTGCGGGAATCGTTGGATCCCAGAAGGATGATGACGATTTCCGGCAGGTACTGCCTGCTGCGGATGCATTCCGGTTCGTAGGTAAAGGGAACCATGCTGATCCGCATGACGGTCCGATCATTCAGGCCGTAATTCTCCACCTGATAATCCTTGCCCAGGAGCTTCTGCAGGACGGAGGGGTAGGACCTGGCAAAGCAGTTCGGTATCCAGTCCCCGTTGGTGATGCTGTCCCCGATGCAGGCCACATGGATCCTGCCCGGCTTTCTGCGCCGGTGGAAATGCACGTCCGTAAAGCCCAGCAGGATGGCGATCACCGCGCCTGCAATCAGCAGCGCATAGACGGTTATGACTAAAGTGACCACTAACATGGCAGTTTTACCTTAAGAATCCGCTGATAATCTGCTCTTCCGCTTCCTGTTCCGTAAGACCTAAGGACATCAGCTTCACCAGCTGATCCCCGGCAATCTTGCCGATGGCCGCCTCATGGATAAGGGCGGCGTCCACATTGGCCGCATCCAGCTTCGGAACGGCAATCACCCGGGCCCTGTCCATAATGATGGCATCGCATTCCGCGTGGCCGGAGCAGGGCGCGTTGCCCAGGATGGCTGCCTCAAAGGTCTGTACCGAATCATCCTTCGCCACGGACCGGGAAATCACGTCCGTGCTGGAGCGCTCTCCGTTCAGCGCCACCTCATAGGTGCTGACCGCCGTCTGGCTGCCGTGGGTCATCAGGCGCTCATGGACGATAAGGGTGGCCCCTTCCGCCAGCTCCGCCTTCGTGGTGCGGACGGTGGAATCCACGCCCTTGATCTGCACCATCTCCATCTCCATATAGCTGCCTTCCTGCTGGTAGACCTCGGTCACGGGATTCAGGATCCGCTTGCCCCGGCCGTCGCCTTCGCCGTAGTGCTTCTCCGCGTAACGTACCCGGGAGTTTTTCCCGACAAAGAAACGGTGGATGCCGTCGTGCTCGGAATCGCCGGTGCCGCAGTTGCTGATGCCGCAGCCCGCCACGATGGTGACGTCGCAGTCGTCTCCCACATAGAAATCATTGTAAACCGTCTCTTTTAAGCCGCTTTCGCTCATGATAACCGGGATATGCACACTCTCGTTCTTCGTGCCCGGTTTGATGCGGATGTCGATGCCGCTGCCGTCTTCCTTGGAAATAATGTCAATATTCGCCGTGGTGCTCCTGTCCACGGACGCGCCGTTGGACCTTAAATTGTATGCGCCCTCCGGCATGGTATGCAAATCCGCCACCTCAAGCAGCAGTCTCTTCTGGATTTCGTCAAGCTTCAGCATCTTTACGCCTCCTTCGTCAGTACAGAGCAGGCGGTATTCTGGGCGGACGCCGTGCCGATAAGCTCGGGAAGCAGTTCCTCCTTCGGGCCCTGTTTTGCCACTCTGCCGTTTTCGATAACCACGATTTCATCCGCAATTTCCAGAATCCGCTCCTGGTGGGAAATGATGACCACCGTTCCGGAATAGGAACTGCGGATATTTTCAAAGGCCTGGATGAGGTTGCCGAAGCTCCACAGATCAATGCCCGCCTCCGGCTCGTCGAAGATGGAAAACTCCGTTCCCCGGGCCAGCACGGTGGCAATCTCAATCCTTTTCAGTTCACCGCCGGAGAGGGATGCGTTGACCTCCCGGTTGATGTAATCCTTGGCGCACAGGCCCACCTTGGAAAGGTATTCGCAGGCCTCGGCCACGGAAATCCGTTTGCCCGCAGCCAGCTTTAAAAGATCCAGCACGCGGATGCCCTTGAACCGGGTGGGCTGCTGGAAGGCAAAGCTGATGCCTGCCTTTGCCCGCTCGGTGATGCCGAAATCGGTAATGTCCTCACCGTTAAAATAGATTTTGCCTGAAGTGACGGGATTTACCCCCATAATCAGCTTCGCCAGGGTGGATTTGCCGCCGCCGTTCGGGCCGGTAATCACGACGAATTTCCCGTCTTCCACCTTAAGGTTCAGTCCGTCAATAATGCTTATCTGCTCACCGTCTTCTTCAACGGCATAGCTGACGTCCTTAAGTTCCAGCATAACACTGTCCCTCCTGTTCTTATATTATTAAGGAAAAAAGCCCCGCTTTTCTCCGCTTTAGACAGTCTGTTACAGTATACACTATTCCTCCACCGCGGTCAACTTTTCTGCGTTTCCTTTGTACAACTTGAATAAACTGTCCCACCTGTCTTTTCCGCAAAAAAAAGCTTCGTCAAATGTTCATTATTACTTGACTTTCTGTTTATTATATATATAATGTGCGTAACGAAATAAGTTTCGAAAAAATAAACATAAAGTTTAGTAATAAGGAATAAACGGACATGGATGCAGAAACAGCCAACAGACTCATCGGACAGAAGATCCGGCAGCTGCGAAAAACCAACGGCCTGACCCAGCAGGAGCTGGCAGACCGGGCGGAACTGACCAAGGGCTTTATATCCCAGCTGGAAAGCGGTCAGGTCTCCCCCTCTATCATTACCCTTTTCGACCTTATCGAATGCCTGGGGACCACACCCTCCGCCTTTTTCAAGGAGGCGGACGAGGAACAGCTGGTCTACCGGACAGCGGATTATTTCGAGAAAACGGAGGAAAGCGGCACCCGCATACAGTGGATTGTTCCCTCCGCCCAGAGCAACCAGATGGAGCCTATCCTGGTCACTCTGGCACCGAAATCCCGGCTGGATATGGACGCGCCTCACAACGGGGAGGAATTCGGCTACGTCCTGTCGGGAAGGATTCTCCTCCATCACGGGGAACGGAAGTATGAAATCAAGGCCGGGGAAAGCTTCTACTACGAAGCGGACAGGAACCATTACCTGGAAAATCCCGGCGCCAGGCCCGCCCGGTTCATCTGGGTCAGCACGCCGCCCAGCTTTTAAGGGCAGTAAAGCGAGGAACACATGGAAAAAGCGGAAAACATCATCGAACTGAAAGCCATAACCAAGATTTTCAATGACAATTTCACCGCGGTCTCCGACCTCAACCTGGAGGTAAAGCAGGGTGAATTCGTCACCTTCCTCGGCCCCTCCGGCTGCGGAAAGACCACAACCCTGCGGATGATCGCGGGCTTTGAGCAGCCCACACAAGGGCAGATCCTCTTAAACGGACAGGATATCTCCCCGCTGCCGCCCCACCTGCGCCCGGTCAATACCGTCTTCCAGCGGTATGCCCTCTTCCCCCACATGAATGTCTACGAGAACATCGCCTTCGGCCTGAAGCAGAAGAAGACGCCCCGGGACGTGATCGACAAGAAGGTGGGCGAGGTGCTGGAGCTGGTGGACCTGGAGGGCTTTGAGGAAAGAAGCGTCTCCACCCTTTCCGGCGGCCAGCAGCAGAGAATCGCCATCGCCAGGGCCCTGGTCAACGAACCGGAGATTCTTCTCCTGGACGAGCCCCTGGGCGCCCTGGACCTGAAGATGCGCAAAGAGATGCAGCTGGAGCTTAAAAACATGCACAGGGAGCTGGGCATCACCTTCATCTACGTCACCCACGACCAGGAGGAGGCCCTGACCATGTCCGACAAGATCGTGGTCATGAACGACGGCAAGATCCAGCAGATCGGCACCCCGGAGGATATTTACAACGAGCCCAGAAATGCCTTTGTGGCGGACTTTATCGGCGAGAGCAATATTTTCAACGGCATCATGACCGGGCACCTGAAGGCCCGTTTCGCCGGCGGCGTCTTCGACGTGGTGGACGATTATCCCGAGGGCACCCGTATCACCGGCGTGGTGCGGCCCGAAGATATCATCATCACCGCACCTTCGGAAGGGACGGTGCGCGGAACCGTCTCCGATATCGTGTTCAAGGGCATGCATTATGAAATCACGGTGGAATCCGGCCGGTACGAGTGGGTCATCCAGAATATCAGAACCCCGGAAATCGGGGCGGCCGTCGGCCTTAAGGTTGACCCGAACGAAATCCACATCATGCAGGCGGAGGATCACACCAACTACTTCAATGTGGATATGAATAAAGAGCACCGTCTGGAATTCAACGGTCATGTGCTTGATGCGGATCTTGCGAAAATCATCAAGGGCAGCTCCCGGAATGCCGCCGGCACCCTTATCGGCGCCAACGGAGAGGTCATTGACCCGGCGAAGGTGCGTATCGTGGCCGCCATCGCGCCGAAGGATATCGAGATGACCGACAATGCAGAGGAAAGCCTGGTGCAGGGTGAAATCACAAACCTTATCTACAAGGGCGACCACTACAGCTACGTCATCAGCACGGATATCGGGCAGGATTTCATCGTGGACGATGAATACCTCTGGAATATGGGCGACTGGGTCGGCCTCATTCTTCCCCCTGACAAGATGAACTTTTCGGTAAAACGCTAGGAAGGAGCCGGCAAGCATGCGATTTTCAAGAAAAGCCCTGGGCATTCCCTACGGGATATTCCTGCTGCTCTTCGTGGCGGCTCCCCTGGCAGTGCTCTTCTACTATGCCTTTACCAACGGTTCCGGACAGTTTACCTTCCGAAACCTCACAGGCTTTTTTACCGATGCAAATACCCTGGGCACCCTGTTCTACAGCTTTGCCCTGGCCTTTGTCACCACGGTGGTCTGTCTGCTCATCGCCTATCCGACGGCCTATTTCCTGGCACACAGCCGCCTGAAATCAAAAAGCGTGATGATCATGCTGTTCATCATGCCCATGTGGATAAACTTTTCCTTAAGGATCACCGCGCTGAAGGAGCTCCTGACCATGATTGAGGGCAATCTGGCCTGCTACCCCTTCCTGAACTCGGTGCTGGGCATGACCTACGATTTCCTGCCCTTCATGATCCTGCCCATCTACAACGTACTGACCAGGCTGGACCAGTCCCTGGTGGAGGCGGCGAAGGACCTGGGTGCGAACAACACCCGCACCTTCCTGAAGGTCACCCTGCCCCTCTCCATGCCCGGCGTGATGAGCGGCGTCATGATGGTCTTCCTGCCGGCCATGACCAACTATGTGGTGCTGGATATGCTGTACAACAGCACCTACATCATGGGCAGCCTGATCGGCAGCTACTTCAGTGCCTACAACTGGCACGGCGGCTCCATGATTTCCCTGATCCTTCTGGGTATCATCTGCCTGTTTACCCTGCTGACGGATACGGATAAGGAAGAGAATGTCCGGGGAGGTACACTGTTATGACGGGAAAGATAAGAATCGGACGGCTGGTATTCCTCATCCTCGTCCTGCTGTTTCTGTACATCCCCATCCTGCTGCTGGCCTTTTACAGCTTTACCAATGCCTCCGTCTTCGGAAGCTTCAGCAGCTTCTCACTGAAGAATTATGTAACCCTGTTCACCACCCCGGATATGCAGAACATGATCCTGGGCACGGTGGTTCTGGCCCTGCTGTCCTCCGCCATCGCCACGGTTCTGGGAACTTCAGGCGCCATCGGATTTTTCTACTCGAAAAGAAGGACCACCAGGTTTTTCTCCTCCGTGAACCAGATCCCCGTCATCAACGCGGACGTGGTTACCGGTTTTTCCCTGTGCATCCTGCTGGTGGTGGTGCTGGGTATCGGCAAGGATACCTACATTCCCCTGGTGCTGGGCCATGTGGCGCTTTCCGCTCCCTTTGTCTATCTGTCGGTCATTCCGAAGCTCAAGCAGATGGACCCCAGCCTGTATGAGGCGGCCCTGGATTTGGGCGCCACACCGAAAACGGCGCTGTTCAAGGTCATCATCCCCCAGCTTTTCTCCGGCATCGTGTCCGGGTTCATGCTGGCCATCACCCTGTCCCTGGACGATTATTTCATCGCCACCTACACGAAGCCTGCCACCTTTGACACCATCAGCACCTACGTGGTCAATGCGACCAAGGGCACCCATACGGAGGTCAAAACCGCCCTCTGGGCCCTGTCCACGCTGATCTTTGTCATCGTCCTGGTGATCGTCATCGCCATGAACGTCCGGGCAGCCAAAAGCAGCTCCGCCCGGCAGCAAAGGAGGAACGGATGAGAAAAGCAAAACTTCTGTCCGGCATCATCCTCTCCGGCATTCTGGCGTTCTCCGGCCTTACGGCCGTTCCCGCGGCAGCTGCGGATGAGGAAATCGTACTGCGCATCGCCAGCTGGGAGGATTACATCGACCTGGGCGGCTGGGAGGAGGATGAGGTCATTGACCTGGAAAGCGGGGATATTTTCGCGGAAAACAGCCTGACCGACGATTTCGAGGACTGGTATGAAGAGACCTACGGCAGAAAGGTCCGGGTGGAATATTCCACCTTCGGCACCAACGAGGACCTGTACAATATGCTGACCCTGGGCGACGTCTTCGACCTGGTCTGCCCCTCGGAATACATGATCATGAAGCTTATCGCCGAGGATCAGCTGGTTCCCTTAAGCGACGATTTCTTTGATGAGGACGGCGAATACAACTATTATATTCAGGGCGTCTCGCCCTATATCCGGAATATCTTTGAAACCCACGAAATTAACGGTGAATACTGGAACAAATACGCCGCCGGCTATATGTGGGGCGTCACCGGCTTTGTCTACAACCCGGAGGTGGTGTCCAGGGAGGACGCCTCCACCTGGCATCTTTTCGAGAAGGAAGAAATCAGCCGGCAGATAACCGTCAAGGACAACGTCCGGGACACGTATTTTGCGGCGGTCGGCGCTCTGAAATCCGACCTGCTCCTGTCCGACGACTTCCGGAATGCCGATGATTATCCCGAGCGCCTGCTGGAGGAAATGAACGATACCTCGCCGGAAACCATCGCCGCCGTTCAGGAATACCTCCAGACCATCAAGGACAACCTGTATTCCTTTGAAACCGATTCCGGTGTTTCCGACATGGTTTCCGGCAAGGTTGCCGCGAATTTCCAGTGGTCCGGAGACGGTGTGTTTATCCTGGACCTGGCGGATGATGTGGATTATTATCTGGAATACGCGGTTCCCGAGGAGGTCACCAACGTCTATTTCGACGGCTGGGTCATGCTGAAATCCGGCATCAGCCAGGATCCTGCCAAGCAGCATGCCGCCGAGGCCTTCATCAATTATGTGTCCCGGCCGGACAATGTTATCCGAAACATGTATTACATCGGCTACACCTCTGTCATCTCCGCCGCGGAAGACGGCCGCGTCTTCGAATATGCGGACTGGTGCTACGGCGCCGAAGAGGATGAGGAAGATACGGTGGACTACCCCGTCGGCCATTTCTTCACCGACGATGCGGAGGAAGCGGAGGACTATGTAATCACCGCTCCGGCGGATCAGCTGAAACGGCAGCTGTTTGCCCAGTACCCCTCCGAGGAGGTCCTTGACCGGGCCTGCATCATGGTCTACTTCGACAGGGAGGTGAACGAAGCCGCTAACCAGATGTGGATTAAGGTA
Source organism: uncultured Lachnospiraceae bacterium (assembly GCA_902796005.1). Lineage (GTDB taxonomy): Bacteria > Bacillota > Clostridia > Lachnospirales > Lachnospiraceae > Alectryocaccobium. Next base: position 11,927 of record CADBNF010000044.1, read on the forward strand.
CGCTGCTTCAACATCGCCGACATCCCCGTCTGGGCCTGGGTTATCGCAGCAGCCGTCATCGTGCTCCTGGTTACCTGGCTTATCCGCAGCAGGAAGCCCTTCAGAAAAGCGGGGCTGCCTGCGGGGAAGCGTAAAAACATATAATAAAAAAAGGCCCCGGGGCCGGTGTCATTAACCTGAGGAGGGTGAATGACATTGCCGCGGGGCCTTTTTTATTGCCGTATTACCGGAGGCTGGTGGAAATGGCTGCGGTTTCCACGTTGAACTTCTCCTTCAGGAACCGTAAGGTTTCCGGATCGTTCAGCCTGTCGGGATCCTTTTTCCGGATGGATTCCAGGTTCAGGAAGAAGGGGAACCAGTTCGCCTGGCCGTTGATGTCGTACACATCACTCTGTTCGATGGCTGTGATGGTAAAGGGAGCCAGGATCGGGATGTTGATGATGCTGCCGCCGGTTACGATGTATTCGTCCCCGAAGAGCTCCAGCTTCACCTTTCCGGTTCTCACATAATACTGCTCACGCAGCTTGTGGTAGCCGTAGCTGAAGGAAAAGCCCGGCTCCATCCTGCACAGAATCAGCTCGGATACGCCTGCATTTTCACATCTTCTGGTGATCTGCCGGATGGAAAAGCCCTCGAAGTCAAACTGTGCCAGGGGTCTGTCCGGATGCCGGACGGCCATCATTTCTTCCGTCGGAATCCTGTCATATACCGGGGGCTCACACAGGTAGAAATCCTTGCCCGTCGCCATTCTTGCCGCCATGAATTCCGGATCATCCCGGGGAACGCCGGTCTTTGCCAGCCTGGCCGCCACCTTGCCCGCCTGGATGCCGTTATGGAAGGAATCCAGGTCGTGGAACCAGCCTCTCCATTTCACATCCTCCTCGGAAGCCATAGCGTGTACCTGGCCTGCCTGCAGCTGGATGATGTCGCCGGTCTTCACCATGCAGACCTTTCCGTCCACATACAGATGCATCAGGCCGCTGTCCACGAAGAAGGTCTCGTAGCCGAATTCATGCATGTGGCACATTTTGAAGGCTTCGTCCACCGTAACGCCGGTGGGCATCTTGCACATGATGGTGTCGCACATGTTGTAGCGGCCGTGGGGGCCTTCCGCATCCAGGGCGACGCTCATCACCTCCTCCGGCTCACCGTTGTTCACGTTGTACCGGGTGAAATAATTGATGCCGTTGTGTTCCCTGTCTTCCAGGTCAAGGACAAAATCATAGCCGAATTCTGTCATACTCATTGCTCTCTTCTCCTCTCTTTTCCTGCTGATAAGAGTACTGCATGTCCTGCTAACATCTTAGCAAAGAGAAAAGCATTATTCAATAAAAATGACAAGAATTCGGCTATAATTTGTCTGGTTTTTACAAAGGTTACCGGGCAGCTTCCTCCAGGAAGCCCCTAAGGAAAGCATTGTTCTCCTCCAGCACCCTCCGGTAATCCGTCTTCGGGTCATACCAGAACTCCGCCAGGAAGCGGCGGACGCCCAGGGCACAGGCTTCCTTCGTGACGGCGGCAAAATCCACATGCCCGGTGCCGTAGGGTACCTCCCGGAAAACGCCGGGAACGGTTTCCTTTAAGTGCATGGCAGCCAGGTGGCCCCTGCCGGTGCGTAAGTCTTCCAGCACGTCTTTTCCCGCCGCCTTTGCGGCATTGGTCATGTTTCCGGCATCCGGATACACCTGCAGATAGGGGGAATCCGTCTGCTTCACCCAGTACATGGCCTTTTCCACCGTATTCATGAAGTCGTTTTCCATGGTTTCGAAGGCCAGGATGACGCCAAAGCGGGCCGCCAGGTTCACGCATTTTTTCAGGTTCTCCCCGAAGATATCCCGGGTGGATTTTCCTTCCCTGACCCGTTTTTCGTCCTCTTCGGAAAGGGGATAGTAAACGTCATAGCCAGCCAGCTGGATCGTCCGGATGCCCAGGTCCTCTGCCAGGGACAGGGCGCCCGCCATGATTTCCAGGCTCCTCTCCTGCACGGCCGGATCCGGATGTCCCAGGGGGAACCGCCTGTGACCGCTTAAACAGATGGATCGGATGGGCAGGTTTTCCCGGAACATGGCCCGGACCAGCTCCGCCCGTTCCTCCCTGTCCCAGGACAGTCTTGCCAGCTTTCTGTCGGTTTCGTCTATGGAAAGCTCCAGAAAATCGTAGCCTGCCGCCTTCGCTTCGGAAAGCTTTTCCGGGACAGACAGCTCTTCCGGCATACTCTTTTCATAAAGCCCAAGCACATATGTGGACATTTTTTCCTCCTGGGGACGGAGGTTTCCGCCCCTGTTGTTAATATTCGGACCGGCGTTACGCCTCTTCCCCTTAGGGGAAAACGTCATACACCGCGATTTCGTCCGTCTCCCGGTTGGCAGCCAGCAGGGCCGGATGCCCGTCCCTGGAAAAGAGCATGACGTTGGCCGGACCGGCGCCCTTATCCACCGTTTCCGTTTTATAGGTTCCGGAAGCGGCATCAAAGTAAAAGCCCAGCAGCAGCCGGTCTCCTTCCCGGTTGCCCGCATAGACGGTGGGCCTGCCGTAAATCGTCCCGCCGCAGATGGCGTGCAGGAAGGGCAGCTTTTCCGGATATTCCCAGATGGACACATACTCTCCCGCGGCCCTGTGCCGGATGGTGACGGTGTCCCCGTGGAAGGGGCTGATGGTGAAGAGCTCCTCCTCTCCGTCCCCGTCCAGGTCCAGGCAGACCGCATCGCTGGCCGGGGCATCAGTCAGCTGCTCGATTTTCCAGTTTTCCTCCGGCGTAACCCGGAACACACCCCGATCGCAGGAAACAATGCCGCAGACCTTACCCTCGTGGAATCCGCGGGTATAGCCGTGGTTATGGCCGAGGCCCTCCAGAAGGGTCGTAAAGGTCAGAGGCTGCGTCGGGTCATTGCCCAGCTTCGCCGTAAGGAGTTTCCCCGGAAAACGCCAGTCGTTTTCAAATTCGTGGCCTGATTTCAGCGTACAGGCCAGGACGTAAGCCTCACCCTCCACCGTAAAGATATCGAAGCGGTGGACAAAGGGCAGCGGCGCAGTTTCCGTTACCCGCCAGCCCGCCGGCGTTTTCACCGCGCAGGCCAGTGATGCCGAGGCGGAATTATTGGGCGAATAAAACCTCTGGGTAGCCAGGAAGGCCCCGTCCTGTCCCGGCACGGGAACCATGGTCATGACCCCGCCCGGGCCTTCCCAGACGGTATCCGTAAGCTTTCCTTCCAGGTCAAAGCCATAACAGGGGTCCTGCTTTTCCGCCGCCACCAGAAGGCGGATATCCTCCCCTGCCGTATAGTAAGAAAGGGCGTAGCATTTCTCCAGCGTGTGCAGAACCTGTTTACTGTATCTCATTTTTCTCCTTCAGGCCTTGAATTTGCTCTGATAAATGGGATGGCTGTCGCAGAGCATCTGTACCTTCTCCAGAATATCCTTGCGTTTCCCCTCGAAATCATAGACTGCGTCGGCAATCAAATTGCCTACCAGGCGCATATCCTCTTCCTTAAAGCCCCTCGAGGTGACTGCAGGGCTTCCCAGACGCAGGCCGCTGGTCTCGGAGGCCGGACGGGGATCATCCGGTACTTTATTCTTATTGGTGGTGATACGCACGGAATCCAGCCGGATTTCCAGCTCCTTGCCGCTGATGTCCATATCCTTCAGATCCACCAGCATCAGGTGGTTGTCGGTGCCGCCGGATACAAGCTTAAGGCCTCTTTCCAGCAGGGTATCCGCCATGGCGGCTGCATTTTTCACGATCTGGTGCTGGTACACCTTAAACGCGGGATGTAAAGCTTCGCCCAGGGCCACTGCCTTGGCCGCGATGATATGCATCAGCGGGCCGCCCTGGGTGCCGGGGAACATGGCCGAGTCGATCTTTTTGGCGATATCCGGATCATTGGTCAGGATGATGCCGCCCCTGGGACCGCGCATGGTCTTGTGGGTGGTCATGGTCACCACATCCGCGTAGGGCAGGGGGCTTGGATGCTCACCCGCGGCAATCAGGCCTGCAATGTGGGCAATATCCACCATCAGGTAGGCGCCGACCTCCTTGGCGATGTCGCCGAAGGCCTTGAAATCGATTACCCTGGGATAAGCGGAAGCGCCGGCGATGATCATCTTCGGTTTATGCTTAAGCGCCAGATCCCGCACCTGGTCATAGTCAATCCTTCCGGTCTCCGGATTCAGGCCGTAGGAGATGGTATTGTAGTTCCGGCCGGAGAAATTGGCCTTGGAGCCGTGGGTTAAGTGGCCGCCCTGGTTCAAATCCATGCCCAGCACCGTGTCGCCGGGTTTGCAGAGGGCCAGATAAACGCAGAAATTCGCCTGGGAACCGGAATGGGCCTGCACATTGGCATAGTGGGCATCGAAAATCATTTTCGCCCGCTCGATGCACAGGTTTTCCGCCATGTCCACGTAATCGCAGCCGCCGTAGTACCGGTGTCCCGGGTAGCCTTCCGCGTATTTATTGGTCAGTACGGAACCCATGACCGCCATAACCTCGGGGCTTACCAGGTTCTCGGAAGCAATCAGTTCGATGTTGTTGCGCTGCCTGCCCAGCTCCAGATCCAGGATTCTGGCAATTTCCGGGTCATAGGCGTTGATGTATTTCATGCTCAGCTCTACCATGTCGTCTTCCTTTCTTTATTCAACTAAAGTGTATTGTTATCCTAACATAAAGATTGCCAGACCGCAACTCAAAAACATAAACCTTAAACACTTCCTGCCTGCTGTCTTTTCCGGAACACTTCATTACCTTGTTCCGAAAAGCTGAATATGTTATACTGGCGATGGATCGCTTTCCTACACTTTCCTATACAGGAGAAAACAATGATAAACAGTACATTATGCTACATCGAAACCGCGGACAGCTACCTGATGCTGCACCGGGTCAAGAAGGAAAATGACATGAATAAAGACAAGTGGATCGGCATCGGCGGCAAATTCGAGGACAGGGAAAGCCCGGAGGACTGCCTGCTGCGGGAGGCAAAAGAAGAAACGGGCCTGACCCTGACCGAATTCCGCTACCGGGGCATCGTCACCTTTGACAATGACCTCTACGAGACAGAATTCATGCACCTTTTTACCTGCACAGGCTGGGAAGGGGAAATCGGAGAATGCAATGAAGGCGAGCTGGTCTGGATCAAAAAAACCGATATCGACGCCTTAAATCTCTGGGAAGGAGACAGAATCTTCTTCCGCCTGCTGGCAGAGGATACCGGCTTTTTCAGCCTGAAGCTGACCTACCACGGGGATGAACTGCAGTCTTACGAAACCCGCGTGTACTGACCCGCTGTACGGATGGTAAGCAAAAGGAGGGCGTCCGGTTGGATACCCTCCTCTCTTATTAACACCCAAACAGTTCGGCTGTCTTCTTCATTCTTTCGGAAACTTTCACCTCAAAGGGGCATCTGGCCTCGCAGCCTTTGCAGCCGATGCAGTCGCCGGCTTTCTTTTCCAGGGCCAGGTAGTGGGATCTGACGCTCTCCGGGACTTCCTTCTGGGCCGTTGCCAGATCGTAGAATTTGTTCACCATGGCGATGTCGATGTCCATGGGGCAGGGTTTGCAGTGGCCGCAGTAGGTGCACTGTCCCTTCGCCGAATGCAGAGGCGCATGGGCAATGACCGAAGCATAGTCTTTCTCTGCCTCCGACGCGGTTTCGTAAGAAAGTGCCGCATCCACCTGCTCCTTCGTATCATAGCCGCAGAGAATGGAGGATACGCCGGGTCGGGTCAGGGCATAATGAATGCACTGGGCCGGGGTAAAGGCTACGCCGTAGGGAGACTGCTTTGCGTCAAAGAGCCGTCCGCCCAGGAAGCCTTTCATGACGGTGATGCCCACTTCCTTTTCCTCACAGAGCCGGTAAAGGGCAGCCCTCGCCGGGTCGATGCCCGAGAGGTTCTCATTGTCATAGTTTTCGATCATTTCCATGATATTTTCACTGGCGGGCTTCATGTCAAAGGCAGGATTTACCGCAAACAGCAGCATTTCCACAAAACCGGTTTTCACCGCGCGGATCGCCATTTCCGGATTGTGGGTGGAAAGGCCGATATGCCGGACAACCCCTTCCTCGTGCATACGGTGCACATACCGGATGAAATCGCCGTTCATGCTCCTGTTCCAGTCGTCCTCCGAATCAATATAGTGAATCATGCCCAGATCGATATAGTCCGTCTTCAGCCGCTTCAGGTAATCCTCGAAGGCCGGCACCACCTGCTTCATGTCCCTGTCCCGGACATACTGTCCGTCCTGCCAGGTGGATCCGAAATGGGCCTGTACAATCCAGTGCTCCCGGTTGCCCTCCATGGCTTTGCCGATAATGTCCCTGGCCTTGGGATTGGGCATCCAGCAGTCGATGATGTTGATGCCCTTCTCCGCCGCATAGCGGACAAGCTCCACGGACTCCTCTTCCTCATGCCGCTCCAGCCACTCTCCGCCGAAGCCTATCTCACTGACCGAAAGCCCGGTCCTTCCCAGTTTCCTGTATTTCATCCCCGTCTCCTTTCCTGTAAACAATACCCGGGAGAGTCCCTCCCGGGCATGTATGAAACGTATTCTTTACCAGCCTTCCACCAGCCGCTCCGTATTGTCCGGCCCGTGAACCTGGTCCACAGAGTAATAAACGATAACCGGATAGCCGATTTCCATATGCTGGAAGACAATCCTTGCGGCATCCAGGGGCATGTTCACACAGCCGTGGCTGCCGTAGTTATAGTAATAATCCGGAATGGTATAAAAGCTGGGATCCTGCCAGCTGGCGTCATGCAGGCCCACCGGCCCGTTGAAGGGCATCCAGTAATCCGAATGGGCGTTGGAATACCCGGTAAACTGCCAGTCGTCCTTCTTGCCGTCGATGGCCCAGCAGCTGCCAGAGGGCGTTGCGTAGCCGTCTGCCACCCGGCCCGTGATAACCGGGGTGTCCACCACGAGCTGGCCGTTGGAGTAGCACCACAGGTGCTGGGAGGAAATGCAGACCTCCACGTAGGTATTGCCGATGTCGTTGATGGAACGATCCAGGGCGGTGTACAGGTAATCCGGCTGCACCTCCACGTTGGCATGCTCGTTGATGTACTGGATAAGATGGGCAGTGGTGTCGTCCTTGTCGATGCACCAGCCGTAGTCGCCGCCGGCTTCCAGCTCAACCTCCACGCCGTAGGAGGTCATGAAACGGTGCTTCAGGCCGAAGGTATCGGTTTCATAGGCCATATCCGTTACCCAGGCCCTGACCAGGCTTTCGTCCAGATAATAATTACCCGCTTCATCCTTCACCAGCCAGGAGGCGATGAGGTCGGAATCCACCTCCCAGAACCGGTCGCTGAAATTGTAGGTAATGTGGGCGGTGGTCATCTCGTTCAGCTCGGCCGCCTTTGCCACAAGCTCTTCGTCGTCGCTGAAGACCTTCGGGGCCTCATAGGCGCCTTCCGCATCCAGGTTGACGTTGTAGCTGCCGGTGGCCAGGGCATTTTTGATGACCTCCACGGTCTTTTTCCGGTTCAGGGTTGTGCCTTCCTTCTCCGGTTCGATGACAAAGGCATCATTTTTCCGGGTGATGTAGGCATCCTCCGGCGGCGCGGAATTCATGGGCTTTAAGCATTCCAGGCTGTCAATCTTCTCTTCCAGCTGAGCCTCGTCGTATTCGGTGGCGCCGCCGACTGTATAATACTTGCTGCCGAAGATGTCCATGAACCACAGGTTCTCGTTCTGGCCCTCCACGATCTGATCCACTTCGTCGGATTCCGTGTATTTCAGGCTGATTTCCGAACCGACAATGGTCTCGGTGCGGTTGTTTCTTTCCTTGATGGTCAGGTTGAAGTTGGTGAGGTCTTCCTGCATCACCCGCTTCAGTTCTCCCGCCGTCATCCGGGAAGCATCGTATTCGTTCACAATGGTTCCGGGATAAAAATGCCCGGCGAAATAATATCTTCCCCACAGATACAGTCCGGCGATGGCAGCCAGGATGATAACCAGGGCAATGACCTTGCCGTGTCCCCGATGCTCCTCTTCGTCATCCTCGTCGTCCTCGTCCTCGTCGTCGAACTCCTCTTCGCCGCCTGCGGGCACGGTCTGCCGGGGCGCTTCCTGCTGTATCGGCGGCGCGGCGCTTTCCGCGGCTTCTGCCGCCTTCTCCAGGGCCTCTGCCTCCTCGTCCGCCGGCTGCGCCGCATCCATATCGGGAAGCTCCATCCTGCCGGTGATGCCCTCTTCCGCTTCCTTCGAAGCCTCTTTCAGCTCTTCAAGGGCGTCCTTTGCAGGCTCTGCGGCTTTTTCCGCGGCCGTCTCTACGGTTTCTGCTGCCTTATCAGCCGCTTCCTGTACGGTTCCTGCCGTCTGATCAGCCGCTTCCTGTACGGTTTCTGCCGACTGATCAGCCGCTTCCTTCACGGCTTCCGCCGCCGCTTCCGCAGCCTTTTCTACGGTTTCTTCCGTCTTTTCCATAATGTCTTTATTTTCTTCCATAGCAACCCGCCTGTATTCTTTACTCCCGGGAAAGCTTTACCTGCTTCCCTTATAAGAATAGTATCTTAAATGCCGTTCTTTTTCAATAACGGATTTCAGCCTCCCACCTGGGCGGTGAGGCCGCAGCCCTCCACGATGGCCTTCAGAGCCTGCATGTGTTCGTCGGAGGGAACTTCTATGCCCAGATTCATGTCCTTTCCCAGGCTTTCGTTCTTGGACTCTCCCAGCCGGTGATAGGGAAGAAGGTGGACCGCCACATCCTTTCCCAGCTCCTTCGCGGCAAATTCCGCCGTTGCCAGTATATTTTCCGCGGAATCGTTATAGCCGGGAATCGTGGGCACCCGGATGATGACCGGCACCTTCAGGTCGTGGTAGACGTGCCGGATGTTGTCCAGTATCTGTTCGTTGGGCACGCCAGTCAGCCGCCGGTGTTCTTCGCTGTCCATGTGCTTGATGTCCAGAAGCCCCAGGTTTACATAAGGAAAGACCGCATCGATCACCTCCCGGGAGGCAAAGCTGCAGCTTTCCACCGCGGTATGCAGGCCTTCCTGCTGCGCCGCATACAGGAGGCAGGCGGTAAATTCCGGATGCATCAGGCATTCCCCGCCGGAGACGGTCATGCCGCCGCCGGAGGCATCCAGGAAAAGCTTGTCCGCCAGCACCTTCTTCAGCACCTCCGCCACGGTCATTTCCTTTCCGGAAATCTCCCGGGCATCCGCCGGACAGACGGATATGCAGGCGCCGCAGTTTACGCACAGGCTCCTGTCGGTGATGGACAGGTATTTGTCCTTCTTCTGCCCGATGCGGATGGCCTTCTGCGGGCAGACCGGCACGCAGCGGCCGCAGGCCGTGCATTTATTGCTGTAGACCATCAGCTGGGGCTCGGCCAGGTTGGATTCCGGGTTGGCGCACCACAGGCACCGTAAGGGACAGCCCTTTACGAAGACCGTTACCCGCACCCCCGGGCCATCATGTATGGAATAGCTCTGGATATTGAATACCGGAGCGGTAACCTCCAGATAATCTTCTCTCATCTCTTCCCTCTTTATCTTACCATGGTATTTTCGGTTCTGGCGATGACCTCATCCTGCAGGCCGTCGGTCAGCTGTACGAAATAAGCGCTGTAGCCGGCCACCCGGACCATGATGTCGCTGTGTTTGTCGGGATGGACCTTGGCGTCTTTCAGGGTTTCCTGGTCCTCGACGATGAACTGCACATGCTTGCCGCCGTTGGCGAAATAGGCCTTGATGGCGCTGGCCAGCTTCAGCTTGTCCGCATCCGTTCTCAGGGCGGAGGGGCTGAATTTCATGTTCAGCAGCATGGCCTGGAACTCATCCTGGGGAATCTTCATCGCGCTTCTGAACACCGCCAGGGGGCCTTCATGGTCGCAGCCCGCCATGGGAGAGGCGCAGGCATCCGCCAGGATATCGCCCTTGTACCGGCCGTCGGGGGTAGCGCCGCAGAGCGCGCCGCCGGGCTGGTGGCTGGTTACGGAGATGGCGGAGCAGCGGAAATGGCCGCCCAGGGCGGAGGGAATGCTGTTGGCCACATCCACCCAGTACCGGTAGCAGTCCTGGACGAAATCGTCCACCTCGTCGATGCCGTTGCCGTAGTGGGGCAGGTCGAGACACATCTGATGCAGATCTTCATAGCCCTCCCAGTTGGCGTCCATGGCCTTCTTCAGCTCGGGAAGGGTGCAGACCTTCTTATCAAAGCAGAGGGTCTTGATGGCGTACAGGGACTGGGCCAGGTTGACCATGCCCACGGGATTTAACAGCTGGTTGCTCTCGAAGGGATATTCCTGGGCGTAGCAGTCCAGGCCGGATTTGATGCCGTTGTACATGAAGGCAGCCCGGAAGGGATCCGGCAGCAGCTCCTTGAATACCGCGCTTTCGATGTTCAGCTTCTCCGCCGCGGTTTCCACGAAATACCGGTACTCTCCCTTGAAGTCTTTCATAAACTGGTCGAAGCTTTCGTACTTTGTCAGGTCGCCGGCAATCTGGTGGCCCACATATTCCTCGATGTTTTTATCCCAGCCGTTGTTCATGAAGATGTCCAGCATCAGCGGGCAGACAAACATGGTGATGCCCATGGTCCGGGTGCGGTACTGGATATTGCCGTCGATACAGCCGGTCATGCAGTAGTCCCTGGCCACCTCGATGGGCAGGCCGTCGTCGGGATTGTGCACCTGCATGAAATAATCGATGTAGGATTTGTCGCCCACAAAGGCCGGCATGGAGCAGCCCTCCGCCTGGCATTTCAGGGCAAGGATCATCACGTCGTCCGGGGTGGTCTCGCAGACGCGTAAGGTTACGGTGTGGTGCGGGGTCCGCACGTCCCGCACGGCCTCCAGGATAAGCCGGGTCAGCTCGTTGCAGGCATCGGTTCCGTCGGGCTTCACGCCGCCGATGGTCATATTTGCCCAGCGGGCGCCGCCGGAGGTACGTTTGCGGATTTCCCGGCCGGACTGCTGGTTCATCTCCATGCAGCGGATTCTCAGCATGCCCAGAAGCTCAAGCACCTCTTCGTCGGTGATTCTTCCGGCCTCTATGTCCGCCTTGTAGAAGGGGTACATGTACTGGTCGAAGCGGCCGATGGTGGGTGTGGGGGCCGGATTTACCATCATGAACATGAACCAGAAGGTCTGCATGGCCTCCCGGAAGGTTCTGGCCGGATAGGCCGGCACACGGGTGCAGATGGCGGAGATTTCCTCCAGCTCTTTCTTACGCACCGGGTTGGCTTCCTTTTCCGCCATCTCCGCGGCAAGCTTTGCAAATCTTGCCGCATAATTCACCAGGCCCTGGAGGGAAAGCTTCATGGCCTGCAGGGTAATGCCCCGCTCAAAGCTTCTCTTGTCGAAATACCGGTTGTTCTGCAGCTCCTCGTCGCATTCGGCGATCATGGCGTTCAAGCCCTTGTTGAGGGCCAGGCCGTAATCGATGCACAGCAGGTTCCAGCCCGGGCCGTTTCCGAGGCCGGAGCAGGCAGCGCCGCCGCCCACCCGGTTGCCCAAGGTCTTGTCCTTTTTCCAGGGTGCCAGGAACATGCCGCTGCGGGCAAAGATGTCCAGGCGTTCGTTCTCCGCGATAATCAGGTTCGCGCCCTGGTACATGCCGAAGGGGTGAAACTGCTCGTTGATCCGCAGCATCTCCTCCTGGTCCTCCAGGGAAAAGTCAAAGCCGTCCTCCCGCAGGTATTCGCACTCCTCCTTGCTCCATTTGCCCAGGCCGGCTTCAATCTCCAGGCCCCAGGGCTTGCTGGCGGGGTTGCCGACGAAGAGCTCGTCCTCGCCGATGAAGATCGGGAACTGCTCCAGTACATTTTTCAGCGTCTGTCCTCTTCGTAAAATCGCAGGATAACCGGCACACTCCGCTTCGGTCTTCGTAATGATTTTGAATTTTTCTATGCCGATGTGCTGGTAGTTGGTTTTAATCTGAGAATACATTCTCTTCAGCCGTTCATTCATATTGAGTCTCCTTTTCTTTTTTACAAATCAGACAAGACGGTTCTGTCTGTAGGCTATACTGAAATCCCTGTAGGCCGCCCGTCTGGCCTTCGTATCGCCGAAGACGGCAGGCAGTTCGAAATCCTCTCCCGGGATTTCCCCCGACAGAATCTTTTCGCAGCAGCTGACCACGTCATCCACAAAGGAGGCGGGCATCAGCGTCTGGTCATGGCCGGTACACAGCCAGTCAAATTCCCCTCTTCTTTCCTGCAGCTTCTTCATGCTGGCCAGATAGGCGGAAAGGGTCAGAGCCTGGGGCACCACCAGGAGGATGTCCATGGATTTCACGCAGCAGTCCCCGGAGAAAAGCACCCGGTCCTGCCGGTCCAGGAAGGCCAGGTCCCCGGCGGTATGGCCCGGAATCTCAATGGTCTCCACCTGGACGTCTCCCAGGTCGAAGGTGAAGCCCTCCGTGATGAAGGAGGGCCGGAAGGCCGAACCGGCAAGGTTCTTCTCCATCTCCGCAATGGTTTCCGCAGAGAGCTTTGTTTTATTCAGATTGATGGCATCCAGCACGTCCGCTTCCGCCTCCGCGCTCATGTATACGGTGTCGCAGTACATGTCGCCGCCGGAATGGTCCCCGTGGCCGTGGGTGTTGACCACCCAGAAGGGAAGGTCCGTTACTGTTTCCGCCTCCCGGTAAATGTCCGTGATGCCGAAGCCCGTATCCACCAGCAGGGCGCCTTCACTGCCCTCCAGCAGATAAATGCAGCACTCGTCGGGCACCCCGTACAGCAGGGAAATCCGCTCCGTCAGCTTTTTTACCTGATGGCTCATGGCCTCTCCTCCTTTTTTCTGTCAAATATCACCTCGTCGTGGTAGAGGATGCAGGTGTCCTCCCGTTCCAGCTTCCAGCAGGTGATATTGCCGTACTGGGCGGGCAGCACAGGGTGGAAGGGCTCTGCTTTTCCTGAAAGGATATCCCCGCACATGTCCATGAGCTGGTACAGGTATTTTTTCTCCAGGGGGAAGGCGTCGTGCCCGCCCAGGAGAACGTCCCACTCGTCCTCCCTGTCCCGGATTTTCTGAAGGCTCCGGTGCAGGGTTTCGATGGACACCGTGGAGAAGGAAAACCATTCCACGTAGGCCAGCATATGCTCCCCGTGGTCCTTGCCCACCACCAGGTCGCCGCAGAAAAGAATCCGGTCCTCTCTGTCCAGCAGGCAGATGCAGCCCGGCGTATGTCCCGGGGTTTCGATAACCTCTATTGTTTTCCCGCCCAGGTCAAAGACGTCGCCCTCCCGCACCGGAACCTTTTTCCAGTCGTAACAGGGAAGGCCTTCCACCGGTTCGGCCCCGGGCAGGGTTTTCTTCTCCTCTTCCGCCCGGTCCGCGTCCGCAAAGGAACCCTCATGCAGGTAAATGGCCGGGAACTGGCTGTTGCCCCCGCAGTGGTCCGCATGTCCGTGGGTGTTGAAGACCAGCACCGGCAGGCCGGGCCCGATGGCGGCAAGGGCCTCGTTCAGATTGCCCGTTCCCATGCCCGTATCCACCAGCAGGAGCTTTTCCTTTCCTTTAAGGACATACATGCAGCATTCCTCGGGGAAGCCGTACAGCAGGGTGATGTCGGGTGTGATCTCTTTCAGTTGATATCCGCCGTATTTCATGGTAGGTCTCCTTGTTTTCAGCTTTCCGAAGGCAGCAGGCCGGGGGAAAGGTTCTCCCTGGCCACCTCCAGCATCAGTTTGATACGGTTGAGCTGATTCACCCGGCTGGCGGAGGGGTCATAGTCCACCGCCGCGATATTGGCGGAGGGATACAGCTCCTTCACCTTCTTGATGATGCCCTTGCCCACCACATGGTTGGGCAGGCAGCCGAAGGGCTGCACGCAGACGATGTTGTCCACCTTCTCCCGCAGCAGGTTCACCACCTCTCCGGCCAGGAACCATCCTTCCCCGCACTGGTTGCCCAGCTGGAGGATTTCCGTGGCGTATTTCCGTATCGTGGCCAGGGGCGCATCCGGATGGAAATGCCGGCTCTTCTCGTATTCCTTGCGGATCCTGCCCCGGAATTTGTCCATAAAGGTGATGAACATCTGTCCGAGGAGGCTCACCGCCCGGGAAACGCCGCCCAGCTTGAACCGGTAGGTGTTGTTCCAGAAGCAGTATTCCAGAAATTCCACGAAATCCGGAACCACAACCTCCGCGCCTTCGGCTTCCAGGATGTCCGTCAGGTGGTTGTTGGCGACGGGCATGTATTTCACCAGGACCTCGCCCACGATGCCCACCTTCGGCTTTACCAGGCCCTCCACCGTCTCCAGTGTATCGAACTGCCGGATGATTTCCCTGCAGTTGGTGTGGAATTTCTTCCAGTTCACCTGTTTCCTTCCCAGGTCCTCCGTGCAGGTTTTCCGCCATTTCTCATAAAGGGCGTCCGTCGCTCCCGGCACCTTTTCGTAGGGCCGCATGCGGAAACGCACCTTCATCAGCACGTCGCCGTAAATGATGGCCTGCAGGGCCTTGAAGCCCATGGTGGGGGTATAAATCATGCCCGAATTCTTCTCCATCAGGTTCGGGCTGACGGAAATCACCGGAATCTGGGGATAACCCATATCCTTCAAGGCTTTGCGGATAAAGGCCACATAGTTGGAGGCCCGGCAGCCGCCGCCGGTCTGCACCATGAAGACCGCCAGCCGGTCGGTATCGTATTTCCCGGACATGACCGCATCCAGGATCTGGCCGGTCACGATCATGGTGGGGTAGCAGGCGTCGTTGTTCACGTATTTCAGGCCCATGTCCACCACGTTCACCCCCTCGTTCTTCAGGGTGACCAGGTTGTAGCCGCAGGCCTTCATGCCAGCCTCCAGGAAATCGAAGTGGGGCTGGATCATATCGGTACAGAGAATGGTGTATTCTCCGGTTTTGTGCATCTGCTTTGTGTATTCCACCCGGTGGTAGGCTTCGGGCACGCCGCCCTTCTGCCCCGCATCCCTGCGCATCCGGATGGCGGCAATCAGGGACCGCACGCGGATCCTGGCCGCGCCCAGGTTGCTCACCTCGTCAATCTTCAGCAGGGTATACATCCTGCCCGCGGAGGTTAAAAGCTCCTGCACCTGGTCGATGGTCACCGCGTCGATGCCGCAGCCGAAGGAATTCAGCTGGATAAGCTCCAGATAGTCCTTGCCCGCCGCATACTGGGCCGCGGAATAGAGCCTCGCGTGGTAGGTCCACTGGTTGGTGGACCGTAACGGCAGGCCCTCCGTATTCAGGTGGGCCACACTGTCCTCCGTCATGACCGCATAGCCGTAGCCGGTGATCATTTCCGGGATGCCGTGGTTGATGCCCGGATCGATGTGGTAGGGCCTTCCGGCGAGGATAATGCCTTTTCCGCCGTGCTTTCTGGCCCAGTTCACCGCCCGCACGCCTTCCTTGCGGATATCCTCCTGGGCCTTTTCCCACTCTCTCCAGGCGGAAAGGAGGGCCATGTGCACGGTGCTTTTGCTGACGCCGAAGTTTTCCTTCATGAAGGCGCACAGGGTCTTCTCCAGGTTGTCCCGGTTTTCGAAGGAAAGGAAGGGATGCAGGAAGCGCACGCCCTGCTCCTTCAGGCTTTCCACGTTGTTGAAGATGTTTTCCGGGTAGGAAATGACCATCGGGCAGTTATAGCTGTTCTGGGCATCCTTCACCTCCTGCCGCTCATACATGACGCAGGGATAGAAAATCGTTTTGACGCCCTTGTTGATAAGCCATTCGATATGGCCGTGGACCACCTTTGCGGGATAGCATTCGGATTCGCTGGGAATGCTGTCCATGCCCAGGGCGTAGATGCTGCTGTCCGTAAAGGGGGAAAGCTCCACGCAGATGCGGCATTCCGTAAAGAAAACCAGCCAGAAGGGGAAGTTTTCGTACATGTTCAGCACCCGGGGAATGCCCACCACCGCGTCGGCGGTTTCCGGGGTGATCCGCTGGTAGTCAAACAGGCGGTTTCTCTTGTATTCAAAGAGGTTCGGCACCTCTTCCGCGGCAGCCTTTGTCCGTCCCAGCCCCTTTTCGCAGCGGTTGCCGGAGATGCTCCTCTGGCCGCCGGAGAAGGTGTGGACGGTCAGCCGGCAGTTGTTCTGGCAGCGGCCGCAGTGGGTGATGACCGTGGTGCAGGCCAGGTTCTCCACCGCCTCCCTGTCCGCCAGGGCCGTTTCCTGGCCCGCATATCTTTCCCGGGCAATGAGGGCGCTCCCGAAGGCGCCCATGATGCCGGCGATGTCCGGCCGGATGGCCTCGTGGCCCGATATCTGCTCAAAGGCGCGCAGGACCGCATTGTTGTAGAAGGTGCCGCCCTGCACCACCACCTTTTCGCCCATGCCGGACACGTCCTTAAGCTTGATGACCTTGAACAGGGCATTTTTGATGACCGAGCAGGAAAGCCCCGCGGCAATATCCTCCACGGCGGTTCCCTCCTTCTGGGCCTGCTTCACGTTGGAATTCATGAAAACGGTGCAGCGGGTGCCCAGATCCACGGGATGCCTGCCCTTTACGGCAAGGTCCGCAAATTCCGAAGCGGTATACCCTAAGGATTCCGCAAAATTCTCAATAAAGGATCCGCAGCCGGAGGAGCAGGCCTCGTTCAGCACGATATTGTCCACGTACCCGTCCTTAATGCGGATGAATTTCATGTCCTGGCCGCCGATATCCAGGATGCTGTCCACCTCCGGCTCGAAAAACTTCGCGGCCATATAGTGGGCAACGGTTTCCACCTCGCCCTCGTCCAGAAGGAAGGCGTTTTTCACCAGCTCCTCCCCGTAGCCCGAGGCGCAGGAACGGCGGATCCTCGCCTTCGGATTCTTGTGGGCATACATGTCCAGCATGGCGGTCTTCGCCGCGGACAGGGTGTCGCCGCCGTTGTTGCCGTACCAGGAATACAGAAGCTCTCCCTGATCGGAAATCACCGCCAGCTTCATGGTGGTGGACCCGGCGTCAATGCCCAGGAAGCAGTCTCCGGTGTAGGAGGAAAAGTCCCGCTTCGCCACCTGGTAGGCGGACTGCCGGGCCAGGAAGGCCGCATAGTCCTCTTCGTTTTCAAAAAGGGCCGGAAGGGTATGCATGTCCGCGGTCAGGCTGCCGGCATCCTTAAGGATATCCAGGAGATCGGAAAGAGACCGCGCTTCTTCGCCGCGGCTTTTTTCCGCTGCCCCGAGGGCAGCAAACAGATGGGCGTCCGCCGGGGCAAAAACCATATCCGGCGTTAATTTAAGTGTCCGGATGAAGGCGGCACGAAGCTCGGACAGGAAATACAGCGGTCCCCCGAGGAAGGCCACCTTTCCCTTGATTCTCCGGCCGCAGGCCAGGCCTGAAATGGTCTGGTTCACCACTGCCTGGAAGACGGAGGCGGCAATATCCTCCCGGGAAACGCCCTCGTTGATCAGGGGCTGGATGTCGCTTTTTGCGAACACGCCGCAGCGGGCGGCGATGGGGTAAAGCTCCCGGTAATTCTTTGCAAGTTCATTTAAGCCTTCCGCATCCGTGCGGATAAGGGCGGCCATCTGGTCAATGAAGGCGCCGGTGCCGCCGGCGCAGATGCCGTTCATCCGCTGCTCCACGCCGCCGGTGAGGAAGATAATTTTGGCATCCTCTCCGCCCAGCTCAATCACCACGTCCGCGTCTGCCTGGCGGGCCTTCATCTCGCCTGCCACGGCCACGACCTCCTGCACAAAGGGCACGCCCAGGATACCGGAGACCTTCATGCCGCCGGAGCCGGTCACCGCGAAGGTGCAGGCAAGGTCGCCGCAGGCTTCCTGCACGTCATGCAGCATTTCCTGCAGGGTTTTTCTGACGTCGGCATGGTGGCGTTTGTAGCTTTCGTATATTTTCTTGGAATCCTCCCCGATCACCACAATCTTTACCGTGGTGGAGCCGATGTCTATTCCGGCATGGCAGGGAGTCTTGATATCATTTCGGTTCATAAATTGTACTGCACTCCAGGATCCGGAGAGAGAAAGCTTCCCCTCTTCCGGAAAAAATTAAACTAAATCAAAATAATATTTTACATCAAAGGGGGCTGTAACGCAAGAAAAAACCGCCCCTGCAGCCGCAGCCCGCCGTCTTGTGTTTTCCCGCATTTACGATTATAATAATAAGCCGAACGCAAAAGACTGCACAGCAAAAAAGGAGGCAGAATATGAAAACCGTAACCCTTGGAAAAACCGGCATAACCACACCCCAGAATGCTTTCGGGGCCCTGCCGATTCAGCGGGTAGACCTGGATACCGCCGTTACCATCTTAAGAAAAGCCTATGAAGGCGGCATGACCTTTTTCGATACCGCCAGAGCCTACAGTGACAGTGAAATCAAGCTCGGCGCAGCCTTTGAAGGGATGCGGGAGAAAATCTTCATTGCCTCCAAAACCCAGGCGAAAACCCCGGAGAAATTCTGGGAAGACCTGAACACCACCCTGAAAAACCTGAAGACCGACTATCTGGACATCTACCAGCTGCACTGCGTGCCCCAGTGCTACCGTCCCGGCGACGGTACCGGCATGTACGAGTGCCTGGCTGAGGCGAAGGCCAAAGGCATGATCCGCCACATCGGCATCACCGCCCATAAAATCGGCGTTGCCCGGGAAATCGTGGAAAGCGGCCTGTACGAAACCCTGCAGTACCCCTTCAGCTACCTGGCCAGCGAGGAGGACATCGCCCTGGTCAATGCCTGTAAGGAAGCGGACATGGGCTTTATCGCCATGAAGGGCCTCTCCGGCGGCCTGCTCACCAATTCCAGGGCCTGCATGGCCTTCATGAGCCAGTTTGACAACGTGGTGCCCATCTGGGGCGTTCAGCGGGAAAGCGAGCTGGACGAGTGGCTTTCCTTCTTCCACGAGGAGCCGGTGCTCGACGACGAGATGCGTGCCCTTATCGAAGCGGACAAGAAGGAGCTTTCCGGTGAATTCTGCCGGGGCTGCGGCTACTGCGCCCCCTGCACCGTGGGCATCCAGATCAACAACTGCGCCCGGATGATCCAGATGATCCGCCGTTCTCCCTCCGAAGGCTGGCTGACCCCGGAATTCCAGGCGGAAATGATGAAAATCGAAAACTGCGTGGAATGCGGCGCCTGTCTTTCCCGGTGCCCCTACCACCTGAATATTCCCGAGCTTTTAAAGAAAAATCTGGCGGATTACAAGGACATCCTCGCCGGAAAGGTACAGGTATAACGTATGCAGCAACTGACGGACAGGCTGTTTGACTTCATCGGCTCCTCTCCCACCGCCTTCCACGGCGTTCGTTCCGCCGGAAAGCGGCTGGAGGCGGCGGGCTACACGCGTCTGGCGGAGGCTTCCGCCTGGGAACTGAAAAAGGGAGGAAAATATTACACCACCCGGAACAACTCTTCCCTCATCGCCTTCCGGCTTCCGGAGGAAATGCCCGCAGGCTTTATGCTTGCCGCAACCCACTGCGACAGCCCGACTTTTAAAATCAAGGAAAATGCCCAGTATGCGGACGCCCATTACACAAAGCTTTCCACAGAAGGCTACGGCGGCATGATCATGTCCACCTGGATGGACCGGCCTCTTTCCATTGCGGGAAGGGTTATCGTCTCCGCGGGCACCGGTTTTGAAACCCGGCTGGTGGACTTCGGTGAGCCCTGTGTCATGATTCCGAACCTGGCCATTCACATGAACCGCAGTGCCAACGACGGCCAGAAATACAACCCTGCCGTGGACATGGTGCCGGTTTACAGCCTGAACGAAGGCCTGTCCGTTCACGAAAGGGCCGCCGAACTTGCCGGCGTGCCCGCCGACCGCATCCTTGCCTCGGATCTGTTCCTCTACAACACCGACCGGGGCATCCGCTGGGGTGATTATATCTCTGCGCCGAGACTGGACAACCTGGAGTGCACCTTTGCCTGTCTGGAGGGCTTCCTGGCAGCGTCAGCCTCCGCCAGTGTTCCGGTCTTTGCCGTCTTCGACAACGAGGAGGTGGGCAGCCTCACGAGACAGGGAGCGGATTCCACCTTCCTGGCCGACGTGATGGACCGTATCGCGGAGCAGTACGGTGCGGACGCGGAAAAGAAGCACCAGCTTTACGCCGCCAGCACCATGCTTTCCTGTGACAATGCCCACGCCGTACACCCCAACCACGGGGATATCCGGGACGTGAACCACAGTGTCTACATGAACGAGGGTATTGTGGTCAAATACAATGCCACCCAGCGGTATGCCACCGACGGTATCTCCGCGGCGCTTTTCCGGCTGGTCTGCGAGGAAGCCGGCGTTCCTTTCCAGCGCTACGCCAACCGGCCGGACATGAGAGGCGGTGGCACCCTCGGCAACATCTCCGAAGCCCACGTCTCCGTGAACACGGCAGACATCGGCCTGCCCCAGCTGGCCATGCACTCCGCCTTTGAAACCGCAGGTCTCAAAGATACGGAATACCTTATCAAGGCCACCGGTGTCTTCTTTTCGAAGGCAGTCCACACCCACGCGGACGGAAGCTGCGAGCTGGTGTAAATATATAGATTTAGAAATCATTCTTTTGCGGCGGAAACAAACGGTTGAACCGGCCGTGTTTCCCTTCGCTGTAAGAAATATATCGAAACTTCAAAGCCCGCTTTCGGGTACCGCTCAAAAGGTAAGA
>CADBNF010000045.1 GCA_902796005.1 uncultured Lachnospiraceae bacterium
CTTTTTATGCAGGAGAAGGGACTTGAACCCTCACGACATTGCTGCCACAGGCACCTGAAGCCTGCGCGTCTGCCAATTCCGCCACTCCTGCAGCTGGCTGTGATTTCTCACAGCGGATATAATACCATTAATCCAACGACAAGTCAACGAAAATTTTAAATAAAATTTATCCTTCGAAAATCGCCTTCACGAAGCTGTCCGCGTCGAATTTCTGCAGGTCGTCGATCCCCTCGCCCACGCCGATGTATTTCACCGGAATATCCAGCTCCGACTCCACCGCCACGGCGATGCCGCCCTTGGCGGTACCATCCAGCTTGGTCAGGATGATGCCGGTCACCTGGGCAATCTCGGAGAACTCCCTGGCCTGGACCAGGGCATTCTGCCCGGTGGTTCCGTCCAGCACCACCAGGGTTTCCTGATGGGCCTCGGGAAATTCCCTGGAGATGATCCGGTAAAGCTTCCGAAGCTCGTCCATGAGGTTCTTTTTGTTGTGCAGCCGTCCGGCGTTATCGCAGATCAGCACATCCACCTTCCTGGATTTGGCCGCCGCCACCGCGTCAAAGACCACGGAGCCGGGATCCGCGCCGTCCTGGCCGTTGATGATGTCCACGCCGGCCCGTCTGGCCCACTCGTTCAGCTGTTCGTTCGCCGCAGCGCGGAAGGTATCCGCCGCCGCCAGCAGCACCTTTTTCCCCTGGCCTTTAAGGTTCGCGGCCAGCTTGCCGATGGAGGTGGTCTTGCCCACGCCGTTGACGCCGATCACCAGGATGACCGACTGGCGGTTTTCGAACTCGTAGGCGGTCTCCCCGGTCTTCATCTGCTCCGCAATGCTGTCCATCAGAAGCTGCCGGCACTCCTCCGGCTCCTTCAAATGTCTGGCCTTTACCTCTTTTTTCAGGTTGTCCAGGATCTGCTCCGTGGCCGTAACCCCCATGTCAGCCATGATGAGGGTCTCCTCCAGCTCCTCATAGAAATCCTCGTCGATGCTGGACCCGGAAAATACCGAACGGAAGCCGTCCGCGATGCGGGCCCTGGTCTTGGCCAGTCCGTTTTTCAGCCGGGCAAAAAAGCCGAGCTTTTCCTTTTCTTCTGCCATTTCTTCTTCCTCACTTTGTCAAAAGGCGCGATCAGGCCTCCAGCCTGTCTTCTATCAGGTCCACGGAAACCATGCCGGAAATACCCTTTTCCTGCATGGTGATGCCGTACAGCCGGTCGGCTTCGGTCATGGTTCCCCTTCTGTGGGTAATCACGATAAACTGGGTATTCTCCGTCAGGTTATGCAGGTAGCCGGCAAATCTGGCCACATTCGGCTCGTCCAGCGCCGCCTCTATTTCGTCCAGGAGACAGAAGGGCGAGGGCTTCAGGTGCTGGATGGCAAATAGCAGGGCGATGGCCGTCAAGGCCTTTTCCCCGCCGGAAAGCTGCATCATGTTCTGCAGCTTCTTGCCCGGGGGCTGGGCGATGATCCGCACGCCGGCCTCCAGGAGTTCTTCTCCCTCCACCAGCTCCAGGTCCGCCTTTCCGCCGCCGAAGAGGCCCCTGAAGGCCAGTCCGAATTCCCGGCGGATATCCGCAAACTGCTCGGTGAACTGCCTGCGCATGCCCACATCCAGATCGGAAATGATCTTTTTCAGGGCATCAGAGGCCTTTACGATATCCTCATGCTGCCCGGAAAGGAAGGCATGCCGCTCGGAAACCTCCGCGTACTCCTCTATGGCGTTCACGTTGACGTTTCCCAGCTCCTTGATTTCGGCCTTCAGCCGTTTTACTTCCTTTAAAAAGCCTGCCCGGTGATCCGTGGCCGGCTTCGGCCGCTCGATGGTCAGGGGCGTCAGCCCGTATTCCTCCCAGAGGTGCTCCACCGCGGCGGTTTTCTCCGCCTCGAGGCGTTCCAGGGCATTTTCCAGTCGGAAGCATTCCCGGTCCATCCGGGTCTGGTGGTCATTGAGCTCTTCACGGCGGTTGAAGAAATCCGCGTGGGAGGCCTTCATTGCCTCCAGCCTGCCGGTCTCCTCCTGCAGCTTTTCCGCCGCAGCCGCCATTTCCGCTTCAAAACCCTCCACCGCGGCGGCAATCGCCTCGATCTCCTTCTGTCTGCCTGCGTCGGCTTCCTCGTCGTCCGCCATCAGGGACAGGATATGGGCCCGTTCGTCTTCGATTCTCTTCCGTTCCTCTTCAGCCTCTTCCCGGTTCCGGTCCAGGCTTTCCGCCTTCTGAATCAGGCCTGCCCGGCTCACCCGCAGGTTCTCCAGCCGGCCGGCCATGCCGGTTTCCTTCGTTGAAAGGGCCTCCAGGGCCGATGCAGCCGCCTGCATTTCCTCCTTAATCCGGACCTCGTCGGCGTCCAGGTTTTCCAGGCGTCCGGTCAGGCTGTTCCGGCTGCCGTCGATTTCCACCTGCTTTTCCGCCAGGTCCTCCCGCTGGGAGCGCAGGTCTTCCGCCTCCGCGGCCATCTCCTCGGACTGCTTTCTGGCCAGTTCAAACTGTATCCGCAGGGTATTTTCCTTTACTGCCAGCTCACTGATAAGGTCCGTCAGCCGGGCAACGGTATCCCTGACCCCGGCTCTTACCCGCTTGATTTCGGCGATTTCCTCTTCCTGGGCCTTAATCCGTTCGGCATCCGCCTCCACCTTTTCGGTGAGCTCTTCGATCTGGCGTCTGCGGCCTAAAAGGTTTGCATTGTTCCGGTAGGAACCGCCGGTCATGGAGCCGCCCGCGCTGATGAGCTCTCCCTCCAGGGTAACCATCCGGTACCGGTGGGAATACTTTCTGCCGATGGCGATGGCGTTGTCTATGTTGTCTATAACAAAGGTCCGGCCCAGCAGCCGCTCTGCCAGGGGACGGTAGGCCTCCTCGCAGGTCACCAGGTCGCTGGCGATGCCGATAAAGCCTTTTTCCTTAATGGGCTTTTCCCGGCTGGCGCCGCGGAACACGGAAAGGGGCAGGAAGGTCACACGGCCGAAATGTCCCCTTTTCAGGTATTCAATCAGGTATTTCGCCGTGGCTTCATTGTCCGTCACCACGTTCTGCAGGGTGCTGCCCAGGGCGGTTTCAATGGCGGTCTCGTACTTTCCTTCGGTGAAAATAAGCTCCGCCACCACGCCGGCTATGCCCGGATTCCGGTCCCGGGTCTCCATGATTTTCCGCACGGCGCTGCCGTAGCCCTCGTACCGTTCGGCAATGCCGGTGAGGGACTCCAGCATGGATTTATCTCTGTGGTATTCCTCCACGGTGCGGTCATTCTCCCGGCCCGTATTTTCCAGCTTCTGCTTAAGCTGTGCAATTCTTTCCTCCGCCTTTGCCAGCTCGTTTCTCCTGGCTTCGGCCTCCTCCGCTGCCTGCCGGTAGGCTTCGTGGCAGCGCTGCTCCTCGCTTCCGGCTTCCGCCATCCGTTCGGAAAGCTTCTCAATCCGTTCCGCAAGGCCCAGATCCTGCACGTTCATCTGTTCTTTCAGGGTCTGGAAATGCTGTCTTTCACTCTGGAGAGAGGTTCTCTCCTTCATAAGGCTCAGAAGGGCCCGGTTGCTGTCCTCACTGCTGCCGTTCTGGCGGGAAATCTCCGCCGTCAGGGCATCTCTTTCCCCCTGCAGCCGCTTTTCCTGTTCGGCCAGATCGGCAAGGCCGGCCTCTACCCCGGAAATCTCCTCCGCAAGCCGCTTTATCTGCTCCTGCTTTCTTTCCAGGTCCCTGGCCAGGCTTTCGCTTCTTTCCTCGTAAATGCCCCGGTTGGCCCTGGCGGCCTTGATCTGCTCCTTGAGCACGTCTGCCTGGCCTGCCAGCTGCTGCTTTTTCACCGCCATGTCGGCGGAGGCATTCCTGAGAGCCAGGATTCCGGCGTCCGCCTCTTCGATCTGCTTTTCCAGCACATCGTACTCTTCTCTGGTTTTGGCCAGCTGGGCCTGCACGTCCTGCAGCTCGTTCCTGGCGATCTCCAGCTTGCCGGTATTCTCCTCGATGGCCGTGTTCAGCCTGTCCTCATCCAGCACAAAGAGAGACAGCTCGTTATCCTTAAGCTCGTCCCTTTTCTGCAGGTACAGCTTCGCCTTTTCGCTCTGCCGCTGCAGCGGTCCGAGCTGCCGGGTCAGCTCCGTCAGGATATCCGTCACCCGGGCAAGGTTCTGCTCTTCGTTTTCCAGCTTTTTTAAAGCAGCGTTTTTCCGCCGCTTGAATTTTACGATGCCGGCGGCTTCGTCCAGCAGCTCCCTTCTCTCCTCGGGCTTGCCGGAGACGATCCGGTCGATCTGGCCCTGGCCGATGATGGAGTAGCCTTCCTTGCCGATACCCGTATCGTAGAACAGCTCCTGCACGTCCCGCAGGCGGCAGGTATGGCCGTTCAGCAGGTATTCGCTTTCACCGGAACGGTAAAGCCGGCGGGCCACCGCCACGGTGTCGTAATCGATGTTCAGCTTATGATCGGAATTGTCCAGGGTGATGGTCACGGAAGCAAAGCCCAGGGGCTTCCTGGACTGGGTGCCGGAAAAAATGACGTCCTGCATGTTCCCGCCCCGCAGCTGCTTGGCGCTCTGCTCGCCCAGAACCCAGCGGACCGCATCGGCAATATTGCTTTTGCCGCTGCCGTTGGGCCCGACAATTCCGGTTATGCCCTCCTTGAACTCCATGAGGGTCCTGTCTGCAAAGGATTTGAATCCCTGCATTTCTATACTTTTCAGATACATTTACTGTTCCTGCAGCTTTCTGATGGCTTCGTAGGCGGCATTCTGCTCCGCCGCCTTTTTGGTCTTGCCTTCCCCGATTCCGTAAACCCGGTCTTCAACGGTCACCTGAACCAGGAAGCGCTTGTTGTGATCCGGCCCGCTCTCCTCCACAAGGGTATAGACGGGGCCGTTCGGCGAGTTCTGCTGGACAAGCTCCTGCAGCGCGGTCTTGCTGTCCCGGAACAGCTGCTTGTTCTCCACGTCATCCAGGATGAACCGGAGAATGAAGCTTTTGGCTTCGTCAAAGCCCCCGTCCAGGAAAATGGCCCCGATCAGGGCCTCGCAGGCGTCGGAAACCACGGAATCCCGCACCCTTCCGCCGGTGGCCTCCTCCCCGTTGCCCAGGAGAAGGAAATCCCCCAGGTTCAGGACCCGCGCGTCAAAGGCAAGGGTGGGCTCGCAGACCAGGCTGGCCCTTAAGCGGCTCATCTCCCCCTCGGTCAGGTCAGGGTAGTTTTTGAACAGGTATTCGCTGGAAACCGCCTCCAGAATCGCATCCCCCAGGAATTCCAGGCGTTCGTTGCTGTCGTTCCGCTTCAGATGGTGCTCGTTGCAGTAGGAGCTGTGCCGCAGGGCATGCACCAGCAGGGAAAAATCCCGGAACCGGTAGCCGGCCAGGGTCTCCAGCTCGTGGAGCTCCGTCATGGTTTTGTTCTGATTTCTGTCTGTCTTCATCTTTTATCCAACAAAGTTACTGCTTTCGGAGCGTTTCCGAAAGCAGTTGTTATCCGTCGTTATTCTCCCTTTCCGAAGGTTTCGCGGATGAGGCCGCCCAAATCCGCCTTCAGGAATGCGGAGCACTGTAAAATCGCATTCTTGAAAATCCCGGCAGTGGCATTGCCGTGGGTTTTCACCACCAGTCCGCGAAGGCCCAGAAGAGGCGCGCCGCCGTACTGGTTGACGTCGTAGGCCGCCAGGGTCTGCTTCAGGGCCGGTTTGATGAGGAGACCGCCGATTTTGCTGCGCAGGCTGCTCATCAGGCCGGTCTTGATGACCTTCAGGAAGGCCTTGACGGTTCCTTCGTACATCTTCAGGATTACGTTGCCGGTGAAGGCCTCGCAGACCACCACGTCCGCGCCGCCGGAGGGAATATCCCGCACCTCCAGGTTGCCGATGAAGTTGATGTCCTCCCTTTCGGACAGCAGCTTATAGGTTTCCCGGGTCAGGTCATTGCCCTTGTCCGCCTCTGCGCCTATGTTGGCCAGCGCAACCCTGGGGTTCTCCACGTGAAGCACGCTTTTCATGTAGGCGCTGCCCATCACCGCAAACTGCACCAGATGCTCCGGCCTGGCATCCACATTTGCCCCGGAGTCAATCAGCAGGAACCGGCCCTCCGCATTGGGGATAACCGTGGCCAGGGGTGCCCGAAGGACGCCCTTTTCCTTGCGGATAATACCCTGGCCGCCCACCAGCACCGATCCGGTGTTGCCGGAGGAAACGATGGCATCCGCCTCCCCTTTGTGCACCAGCTGCAGGCCCACCACCAGGGAGGAATCCTTTTTCTTCTGGATGGACTGTACCGGCGACTCTCCGGTCTCGATGACCTCCCGGGCATTTACCACGGTCAGCCTGTCCTTCGGATAGTCAAGTCCGGACAGTTCCTTTTCTATCAGTTCTTCCCTGCCGGTCAGGAAAATATGCAGCGCAGGCTCTTCCTTCAGGGCCATAACCGCGCCTTTTACCGGCTCCGCCGGGGCATAGTCCCCGCCGAAGGCATCCACCACTACACGAAGCTCTCCGCTCATCTTATTCCTGTCCTTCCCCTCCGGCTGTTTCCGCAGGCTGTTCCGCTGCCGCTCCTTCCCCTTCGGGAACCGTCTCTTCGACGGGCTGCTCCTCAACCGGGGTTTCCGGAACGATCATGGCGCCGTTCTCATCCGTCTGATAGCCGTCCGGCGTGGCCGCATTTCTCTGCAGCATGGCGGAAGCCTCATCAAAATAATACAGTCTTCCTTCGAATTCCAGCCAGCCGGTGGACACATAGCCCGTCTCGGTGAAATGGTAGGTATTGCCGTCAATCACCATCCACTGCAGAGTGGGATAGGTACCGTCCTCGGACAGATAACGGACGCCGCCGAATTCATCCTGGGTAAAGGTACCGGTTTTACGGACATCCACCTCCTTGACCTCACTGGTCGAGGAGATGTAGTTTTTGTCCACGGAGCTGGTGGCCACGACAAAATAGAAGGAATCCGACACCTCGGAGGTATCCGGCTGGTAGATCGGATCCGTCGCGCCGGGAATCAGGGTGCCGCCGCTGTTGGAATTGGTCGTATTGGAATACCACTGGTAAGTGACAACAGCGGAATCCATGGCGGTCTCCGCCGTGCCGTCCAGCACCACGGGGCTGCCGGCGGGAACGATAAGGTGCTGGCCCACGGGGTCTCCCGGGGTGCCGGTCAGGTTTCCGGTAAAGACGGGGGCCTGGATGGATTCATCCCAGTTCCGGATCTCATCCGTGCTCCTTTTAACCACTTCCTCCTCCTGCTGGGCTGCCTTGGAGGAGCCGCTCACCAACCGGTCAAACAGGTCTGTAATCGAACAGGCCGAAAAGGTCATGACCATTGCCGCGCACAGGGCGATGCACAGGGCCGATTTGATTTTCTTCATATATAAACCTCTTTTCTGGCAAATTTGCGCATTTTATTTTTTCGCATAATCGGCGGTATTATATCATAAGGTCATTTCCCGTGTCAAATTTCCCGCCCGCAAGGCCTCATTTTCCGGGAAAAAAGCCGGCAAAACAGGGAAAACAGGGGCGGATCGGGATGTTTTTTTCCTCTTTTCTTGCGACGGAAAAGAAAATCTGTTATAATCACCCTATAATCCAAGGACATCAAAGGAGAATGAACATGAATACCATTATCACCATCGGCAGACAGTTCGGCAGCGGCGGACATGACATCGGTGTTTTGCTGGCGAAGGAGCTGGGAATTCCGCTTTATGACAAGGAACTTCTGGAAGAAGCGGCAAAGGAAAGCGGCATGGCCAAAGAAATCATCGAACACCAGGACGAAAGTAAATCCGGCAGCTTCCTTTTCTCCCTGGTTATGGACTCCTACTCCACCGGCAACAACAGCGGCAGCTTTATCCACGACATGCCCTTAAGCCAGAAGGTTTTCCTGGCCCAGTTTGACGCCATCCAGGGCCTCGCCGAAAAGGGCCCCTGCGTTATCGTAGGACGCTGCGCCGACTATGCGCTGGACAGAGATCCCCGTCTGTTAAGTGTCTTCCTGCATGCAGATGAGGACTTCCGTATTGAACGGATCACGAAGAGCTACGGCCTTCCCGCTTCCAAAGCGAGGGACAGAATGATCAAGATCGACAAGGGCCGCCAGAGCTACTACAACTACAACACCAACAAGCGCTGGGGCGCCTGCGAAAGCTACGACCTGACCATCAATACCGCAAGAACCGGGATTGAAGGCGCCGTGGAAATCATCAAGAACGCCATCACAGCAAAGGAAAAATACCAGGCAGCGGAATAAGCCCTGCCCGAAAGCAAAAAGAACCGCAGTTCACTGCGGTTCTTTTTTGTTGTTTTTCTTCGCACTTTTCGCATTTACGCAATGTGCGAAAAATACATATTTTGCGTTTTTATGTGTTTTTCATCTGTATTTTCGCTGTTTAAAATGCTTTTCATACAATCAATGCCCCTTTGTTTGTATTTTCGCACGATAAAAAGAGGTTGCGTTCAATTCCTCTTCCATTTATACTCCAAACTACCTTAAGAAACTTCAATCTCTGTCATAATAAAGGAATGGTGAAAATGAACAAAACGAAAAACCGTATGATTTACGCCATCGCAGGCGTGGCCGTTATGCTTTTTGCCGGTATCGTTTACGGATGGAGCGTGCTTTCCGCCCCCATCGCCGCGGAATTTTCCTCCTGGACCAGGGCTCAGCTTTCCCTGATTTTCACAGTGACCATGTGCGGCTTCTGCCTCGGCTGCAGCCTCGGCGGCGTGCTCGCCCGGAAACTTTCCGGCCGGGTACTGATGTTCCTTTCCGCCGCCATGTTCCTGGGCGGCTTCCTGTTCTCCGCCTCCGTTGTATCCTTCGTCCAGCTGCTCCTGGCCTTCGGCATCATCCTGGGCACGGCCTCCGGCATTGCCTACAACGCCGTCATCGGCACCGTCAGCAAATGGTTCCCGGACAAAAGCGGTTTTATCTCCGGCGTCCTTCTCATGGGCTTCGGCATCGGCAACTTCATCATCGGCAAGGTCTATACGGCCCTGACCCCGGCCGTTATCGGCGCCTGGAGGGGACCCTTTAAGTTCCTCGGCATCCTCATCGCCGTGGTATTCGCCGTCTGCGCCCTGTTCATCGTGAATCCGCCTGCGGATTTCGCCCCGGGATCGGGAAAGAAAAAGGTCCAGATAACCTTCCATTTCCGGCTCCATGTAGGACCGGACAAGATTATCAAGACCCCCTGTTTCTGGTCAGTATATTTCTGGTCGGTATTTGTCAGCGCCGCCGGCCTTATCCTGGTTTCCCAGGGAAGCGGCATTGCAAAAGAAGCGGTAGCCGGCATTTCCACCGGCAGCGTTGCCACCCTCGTGGGCATGATTTCCGTATTCAACGGCATCGGCCGGGTATTTGCCGGTCTGGTCTATGACAGATTCGGCCACCACAAATTCAATATGATGTTTGTGGTCCTGGGCTTTACCCTTTCCGCAGGGCTGAACCTCTTCGCCATCATGACCGGTTCTCCCGTGCTCCTGACGGCAGGCTTCCTGACCGGCGGACTGGCCTACGGCTTCGTAACCCCCACCATTTCGGCGGTTATCCGGGCCTTCTACGGCGGCGAATATTATTCCCTGAACCTGTCGGTCATCAACACCAACCTGCTGATTGCTTCCTTCGGCAGCACCATCGCCGGTATTCTGTATGACAAAACCGGCAGCTTCGTCAGCTGCATCGTCCTGATCATCGTGCTCGCCGCAGCCGGCGCCGCCTGCTACTTCATCAAGCGGGCCATCATGCTCAAGGATGCCACCCTCTACGAGGAAACCATCACCGAGGACGAGCTCCTGGCCATCGCCAGAAGCCACGGCGCGAAGGCGTTTCAGTAAGGACCGCCGTAATTCCCGCCGTTGTTATCGTTATAACCGGCATCGTTACTATAATAAGTATTCCAGGCGCGGAAGGGGGCATCCCCTGCCGCGTTCTTTTTTACCCGCCGATAGGCCAGGATATCCATAAGAATGATAAAGGCAATGAAAATCACGGCCCCCGCCTTGATGTTCAGCGAAGCCAGCGTATCGTACATGCCGTGTACCGCCACCGGAACCACCAGGGAAAGGAACAGGTTCAGCCGTTTGCCTTTTTCGTCTCCGTTGGCTTCACAGTATTTGGCCTGGCCATAGAAATGCCCCATGAAGACGGCAAAGGTCAGGTGGCCGGGAAGGGCCGTCACCGCCCGCATAAGTCCGGTGGCTATCCCGTTGGTGAAGACATACATCACATTTTCGACAATGGCAAAGCCCATGCCGGTAAACACCGCATAGACGATGGCGTCAAAGTGGTAGTTGAATTCCGGGTTTTTCCAGGTGGCCAGCTTAAGCACCACAAACTTGCCCAGTTCCTCCGCCAGGCCCACCACCAGGAAGAAATAGCAGAAAATAAAGGGATACTCTGTATCTCCCAGCAGCCTGTTCACGATAGCGCCGCCGATGAGCTCCAGGATCATGGCGGAAATCACCGTCAGTGCGCCGAAGATGAACAGCTTTGCCAGAAGCTTCGGGCTCTCCTTTTCCACTCTGTCCTGCCGGTACACCAGATACATCAGGATCGCGCCGGGCACCACCGCAAGGATCAGCAGAATACGTATGCTCCAGAACATTTCTTTCCTCCTCCGAAAAAAACAAAAAGCGGTTCAGCGCCTGACGCCAAACCGCTCTTTGTATTCGATCAATTAATCCTCAACTTTGATAACCTGTTTCTTGTTGTAGGTACCGCAGGCCTTGCAGACTCTGTGCGGTAAAACAAGCGCGCCGCATTTGCTGCATTTTCCCATGCTGGGAACGGACATCTTCCAGTTGGCTCTTCTCTGATCTCTGTGACCCTTGGATGATTTATTCTTCGGACAAATGGACATGGCTATACCTCCTCATCTCTTTTATTAAATATGTCTAAAATGGCAGCCATTCGCGGATCATAGGTTTCCTCCCCGCAGTCACAGGTTGTGTGATTCAGGTTGGCTCCGCAGTGACTGCACAAACCTTTGCAGTCCTCTTTACATAATACTCGAATCGGCCATGCGGTCAGGAGTGCATCCTTCAGCAGTACATCCGCATCCAGCTTCGTTCCGTCCAGATAATCCATGGGCTCTTCCTGCTTCTCCCGTTCCTCGGGGGAAAGCTTCGTATCCGCTTCCCGGAAGGCCTCCGCCGAAAGCGGTACCTTTACCGGATCCAGACATCTGGCACAGGGAATCACAGCAGTAAAGTTCCCCGAGGCGGTAATATCCAGGACTTTCTGCCCGGCATTCAGCACGGTAACCGTGACCGGACCGTCCGCTGTTACAGGAAAGCATTCCCCGGCAATCTCCACCGTGGTAAATCCCGGCGTCCATTCCCAGGTCTTTTGTCTTCCGTCTGATTCCAGAAGGGCTGAAAGCTCAATACTCATCGTCTGCTCCTAACCATGCCTAATCAGTATACAGATGAGGTTTCCCTTTGTCAAGAAAAAGTTTTACGGTTTCTTTACTGCAAATTTACTGTTTTTTCACCAGCGCCACCGTATCCCTGGCAATGGCCAGTTCTTCGTTGGTGGGGATGACGCAGACCTTTACGTTGGCGTCCGCGGGGGAAATCAGGCGGTTGCCGTCTCCCGGGGCGTTGTTCTTCTCCTTATCCAGCATGATGCCGATGTTGTACAGTCTGCTTAAGATAAATTCACGGATTTCCGCGGAGTTCTCGCCGATGCCGGCGGTGAAGGCGATGGCGTCCACACCGTTCAGGATGGCCATGTACTCACCGATGTATTTGACTACATAGTAGGCGAACTCCTCCAGGGCCAGCTTCGCGTAGGGGTTGCCCTCGTCCGCAGCTTCGTCCAGGTCACGGAAATCGCTGGACAGGCCTCTGGACAGACCGTACACGCCGGACTTCTTGTTCAGGATCTCCATGATTTCCTCGATGGAGAGGTTTTCTTTCTTATGAATATACTCGATAATCGCCGGATCAATGTCGCCGGAACGGGTGCCCATGATCATGCCGGCCAGCGGGGTCAGGCCCATGCTGGTATCCACGCAGCGGCCGTTCTTGATGGCGGAGATGGAGGAACCGTTGCCCAGATGGCAGACGATAATCCTGCTCTTATTGTAATCCAGACCGAGGAACTTGGCGCACTCTTTGGAAACAAAGCTGTGGGAGGTGCCGTGGAAGCCGTAACGGCGGATTTTGTATTTCTCATACCATTCATAGGGAATGGCGTACATGTAGGCTCTCTTGGGCATGGTCTGGTGGAAGGCGGTATCAAATACGCCTACCATGGGCACGCCGGGCATCAGCTCACGGCAGACATTCACGCCGATAAGGTTGGCCGGGTTGTGCAAGGGTGCCAGGTCAGAGCACTCCTCCACGCCCTTGATGACCTCGTCGTCAATGATAACGGACTGTTTGAATTTCTCGCCGCCGTGCACCAGGCGGTGACCTACGGCGTCGATTTCCTTCAGGTCCTTAATGGCGCCGGTTTTCTCGTTCTTCAGGGCATCCAGTACAAACTGGATCGCTTCCTTGTGGGTGGGCATGGCCAGGTCATAGCTTTCCTTGTCCAGGCCGGCCTTCTGGTACACCAGTCTGCCGTCGATGCCGATTCTTTCGCACAGGCCCTTCGCCAGCACCTTTTCCGTATCGGAATCGATGAGCTGATATTTCAAGGAAGAGCTTCCGCAGTTAATTACCAGTACATTCATCTGACATTTCTCCTTTTCTTTATCTGTCGGCCAGCTGCGCCTGTACGGCGGTCATGGCCACTACGCCTACGATATCCCCAGCAGAGCAGCCGCGGGAAAGGTCATTTACGGGAAGGGAAAGGCCCTGCAGCAGCGGGCCGTAGGCATTGGCCTTCGCCAGCCTCTGAACCAGCTTGTAGCCGATATTGCCTGCCTCCAGGGAGGGGAACACCAGGGTGTTCGCATGGCCGGCCACCGGGCTTCCCGGGGATTTCAGCTCGCCAACCTCAGGCACGAGGGCGGCATCCAGCTGCAGCTCGCCGTCCAGCACCAGGCCGGGATACATCTCATGGGCAATCTTCACGGCCTCTGCCACCTTGTCCACATCCGCGTGGGAAGCGCTTCCCTTGGTTGAATAGGAAAGCATGGCGACCTTCGGGTCGTCTCCGATGAATTCCTCGAAGGATTCCGCGGAAAGCATGGCGATCTCCGCAAGCTTTTGAGAGTCCATGTCCGTGTTGACTGCGCAGTCCGCGAAAATAAACCGTCCGTTATGGCCCATATCGCAGTTCGGCACCTCAATAATGAAGAAGCCGGAAACGCTGGAAATGCCGGGCACCGTCTTTAAAAGCTGCAGCGCCGGACGGATGGTGTTGCCCGTGGAATGGCAGGCGCCGGAAACCACGCCGTCGATATCCCCGCATTTGCACATCAGGCAGGCATAATACATATAGTCTTCCGTCATCTGCTGCTCGGCCTTTTCCGGGGTCATCCCCTTCTTCGCCCGCAGCTCTACGAATTTGTCGATGTATTTCTGCCTGTTGGGATCAGTAAAAGGATTGACAATCCTTACCTTGCTGAGATCATAGCCGGCACCGTATTTCTCCACATCCTCCGGTGTTCCGATCAGTACCACATCAGCAAAGTCTTCCTCGACAATCCTTACGGCAGCTTCATATATTCTTTTATCCATGGTTTCGGGTAAGGCAATGGTTTTGCGCACCTTCCTTGCCCTGTCTTTGATTTCTTCTATAATTCCCATTTTTCACTCCTGAAATACGCCGTCATGCGGCACAATGTATACATTTACTGCAAATCCACCTCCTATAATCTGACATCTCATTCAGTTTTTTGCAAGGTTTTTCTTGTCAATTATTTAGTAAAATCTTACA
Organism: uncultured Lachnospiraceae bacterium; assembly: GCA_902796005.1. Classification (GTDB taxonomy): domain Bacteria; phylum Bacillota; class Clostridia; order Lachnospirales; family Lachnospiraceae; genus Alectryocaccobium. The sequence goes on from CADBNF010000045.1 coordinate 13,787, forward strand.
AAAATCACCGGCTATAATACGCTTGAACAGAAAACACAGGCGTTGTATCATAAGAAATGAACTGAACGGCTCTGCAAAAAGTGCAAAAAGGAAAAACCGTCGTCCGGAAATAACAGGCAAAGGAGAAGCCCATGAGAACAGGAGGCGTCATCGCCGAATTCAATCCCTTCCACGAAGGCCACCGGCATCTTTTCCGGAAAATCCGGGAAAGCGGCTGTGACCACATCGTCGTCCTCATGAGCGGGGACTTTGTCCAGCGGGGGGAATGCGCCATCTGCAGCAAGTACGAGCGGACCGCTCTGGCCCTGCGCGCCGGCGCGGACCTGGTGCTGGAGCTGCCCGTGGCCGCAGCCCTGGGCAGCGCCCGCGTCTTTGCGGAATCCGCCGCCGCCCACCTTAATGCCCTGGGGGTTGTGGATGAACTCTGGTTCGGAAGTGAAGCCGGCCGTATCGAACCCTTCCTATCCCTGGGCCGTACCCTTGCCGATAAGGAAGAAGCCTTTATGCCCGCCCTTCAAAGCTTACTGAAGCTCGGCCGCACCTTTCCCGCCGCCAGGGCAGAAGCCCTTGCTGCGCTGCCGGAGACGGACCGGGCCGGCATGACGCCGGAGGCGCTTTCCGACTTCTTAAACGGCCAGAACAACATCCTCGGACTGGAATACGTCCGGGCCCTTCTCCGTCTGCACAGCCGCATCGAGCCGAAAACCATCGCCCGGGCCGGCGCCGGGTACCTGGATAGGGATAAACAGGCGGCGTATCCTTCGGCCTTTGCCCTCCGCAAGGCGGAAAAGGCCGGCCAATCCACGGGCGCCTTTACCCAGACGCCCCTATTTCCCGATGATTTTTCCCTGCTTTTAGGCGCCGCGCTGCTGGAAACCGACTATGAAGCCGTCTCTGCCCTTGCGGATATTTCCCCGGACCTTGCCCGGCGCATCTGCGGCCTGACGGGCAGCTTTTCCGGCTTTACCCAGTACGCGTCCCTGGTCAAGACCCGGAACCTGACCTACACCCACGTCAGCCGGGCCCTTATGCGCATCCTTCTTGGCATCAGCCGGGAGGAGGAGGCAAAAGCCCTCGCCCCGACCGCGGTGCGTGTCCTGGGCCTGCGGGATGCCCCGGCGCTTTTTGCCTGCATCAAAGAAAAAAGCCGCATCCGGCTCATCTCCTCCGCCCGGGAATTCCACGAACGCACCGGGGGAAGGGACGCCTATGCGGCCAATCTCTATTCTTTTATCCTCTCCCAGAAGGCGGGAGAGCCTTATGTGCACGAGTACACGCGGAAGATCGTAAAAATCAGTTCTTAAAGCTGTGAATCGGTGCGGGAATCCGCCCCTTTCTGGAAATAAAGGCTTCGCAGCCGAAGGTATTCACCGGTATAATCGGCGCGCGTCCCAGAAGGCCGCCGAATTCCACCGTCTCCCCGACGGTTTTGCCGATAACCGGAATCAGCCTGGCGGCGGTGGTTTTCTGGTTCACCATACCGATGGCCATCTCGTCGGCGATAATGCCGGAAATGGTGGAGGCCGGGGTATCGCCCGGAATCGCGATCATGTCCAGGCCCACGGAGCAGACGCAGGTCATGGCTTCGAGCTTCTCCAGGGTCAGTGCGCCGGCATTGACCGCATCAATCATGCCCTGGTCTTCACTGACCGGGATAAATGCGCCGGAGAGGCCGCCCACGTAGGAGGAAGCCATTACGCCGCCCTTTTTCACCTGGTCGTTCAGAAGGGCAAGGGCCGCGGTGGTGCCGGGAGCGCCGACGGATTCCAGGCCGATTTCCTCCAGGATTTCCGCCACGGAATCGCCTACGGCCGGCGTGGGTGCCAGGGACAGATCCACGATGCCGAAGGGCACGTTCAGCCTTTTGGAGGCTTCCTGGGCTACCAGCTGGCCGACCCGGGTTACCTTGAAGGCCGTCTTCTTTATGGTCTCGCAGAGCACTTCAAAGCTCTCGCCTCTCACCTGCTCCAGGGCGTGCTTCACCACGCCGGGGCCGGAAACGCCCACGTTGATGATGGCATCCGCTTCGGTCACGCCGTGGAAGGCGCCGGCCATGAAGGGATTGTCGTCGGGGGCATTGCAGAACACCACCAGCTTTGCACAGCCCATGCAGCTGTTGTCCTTCGTCTCTTCGGCGGCCTGGCGCACGATTTCACCCATGAGCCGGACCGCATCCATGTTGATGCCGGTCTTGGTGGAGCCCAGGTTCACCGAGGAACAGACGAAGTCCGTTTCTGCCAGGGCCTTCGGAATGGAGCGGATGAGCAGCTCGTCGGCCGCGGTCATATTTTTGGATACCAGAGCGGAAAAGCCGCCCAGGAAATTCACGCCGGTGGCCTTTGCGGCCCTGTCCAGGGTCTTTGCGATGCTTACGAAATCCTCGGGCGTCCTGCAGGCCGCGCCACCCACCAGGGCAATGGGGGTGACGGAGATCCGCTTATTTACAATGGGAATACCGTATTCCGCTTCAATATCCTCGCCCGTCTTCACCAGATCCTTCGCCCGGGTGGTGATACGCTCATATATTTTCTCGTTCAGCCGGTCCAGATCGCTGTCGATGCAGTCCAGAAGGCTGATACCCATGGTGATGGTCCGGACGTCCAGATTCTCCTGGGTAATCATCTGATTGGTTTCATGAACCTCAAATATATTTATCATGCCGATTCCCCTTCGTCAGATCCTGTGCATCATGTTGAAAATATCCTCGTGCTGGCAGCGGATAACCACGCCGATGGTTTCGCCTAAGGCTTTCAGCTCCCGGGACATGTCCGCGGCGGAAAGGTCCGCATTCGAGGTATCCGCCACCATCATCATGTTGAAATAACCCTGGATGATGGTCTGGGAAATATCTTCGATATTGACCCGGTGCTCCGCCAGATAGGTGCATACTTTGGCGATGATGCCGATGGTATCCCGTCCGACGACGGTAATGATGGTTTTCTTCATACTGCCTCCTTGTCTTACCATTCGTAAATGTCTCCGGCCTTGTCCCGGAGTGCTGTCTGTATGTCAAAATCCCCGCCTTTATAGGGAGTCGGGCTCATGGTGATTTCGCTGCATACGGTTTCGTAGGCCAGGGAAGGATAATTGTTTTCCTGGCTTAAATGCCCTAAAATAATATGCTTCATGTTGTCGTGGAGCACCTCGCTTAAAAGCTGCCCCGCGGATTCGTTGGACAGGTGCCCCCTGTCGGAAAGTATCCGCTGCTTCAGGTAATAGGGATACCGCCCCACCTCCAGCATGCGGACGTCATGGTTTGCCTCCAGGATCAGGCTGTCCAGGCCGGTCAGCTGCCGCAGTATGTAATCGTTCCAGCAGCCCAGGTCCGTGGCCAGGGCCATGGTCTTCTTCCCCTCCGTCACCTTGAAGCCCATGGGCCGGGCCGCATCGTGGCTGGTGGAAAAGGGATGGACGGTCAGGTCCCCGACGGTAAAATCCGTATCGGGAGAGACGTTCACGAAACAGTTTTCCGGCAGCTTCCCCAGGGAGGACAGCTTCCCGATTTCCGCTGCGGTCTCCGATGCGGTGTAAACCGGGACATCCGCCTTCCGAAGCAGTACGCCCAGGCCGGAAATATGGTCCGCATGCTCATGGGTGACCAGAACGGCGGACAGATCCTTCAGATCCAGTCCCAGGTCATGCAGGCCGCCGATGATTCTTTTCCCGCTGACCCCCGCATCGATTAAAATATGTGTATTGTCACTGCCCACGTAGATGCAGTTTCCGCTGCTGCCGCTGGCAATGCTGCAGATTCTCATGTTTTCCCCTGTACTGCTGCCCGGGGACAGCAGTGTTACTCCCCTTATTTCTCAGCTTGTTTCTTCTTCAGCTTATCTTAAGCTTCCAGTGCCTCGCAGGCCGCCAGCCAGATATCCCGGCAGGCATCCGAGGGCAGCACCAGGTCTCCCCTGGGGGATACGCCCACCGAACCGATCTTCGGTCCGTCGGACAGGCAGGAACGCTTGAACTGGGAGGCAAAAAACCTCCTGTAGAAATTCTTCAGC
>CADBNF010000046.1 GCA_902796005.1 uncultured Lachnospiraceae bacterium
ATCGCCTATCGGAAGAAGCACGGCGGCTTTTCTTCCGGCGAGGAACTGATGCAGGTGGAGGGCATTGCCGAGAAGCTGTATGAGGGCCTTGCGGATTTGATAGAAACATAGTTGAAGGAGAGAACCATGGCAAGCAGAATTCTGGTTGTTGATGATGAAAAACATATTGTAAAGGGGATACGTTTTTCCCTGGAGCAGGACGGCATGGAGGTGGAGTGCGCCTATGACGGGGAAGAAGCCCTGGAAAAGGCAAAGGCACAGGAATACGACATTATCCTCCTGGATCTGATGCTTCCGAAGCTGGACGGCTTAAGCGTCTGCCAGCAGATCAGGGAGTTCTCCGATGTGCCCATCATCATGCTGACCGCAAAGGGCGAGGACATCGACAAAATCCTCGGACTGGAATACGGCGCGGATGATTACATCACCAAGCCCTTCAATATTCTGGAGGTCAAGGCCAGGATAAAGGCGATTATCCGCCGGGCAAACAAACCCTCCCGGAATGAGAAGAATACCTCCCGCGTAACGGCCGGAGAGCTTACCCTGGACAGCGAAAGCCGCCGGGTAACCATTTCCGGACGGGAGATCAATCTGACCGCCAGGGAGTTTGACGTGCTGGAGCTGCTTGCTTTCCATCCTAATAAGGTATATTCCCGGGAACAGCTGCTGAAGCTGGTCTGGGGCAATGATTATCCGGGTGATGAACGTACGGTGGATGTGCATATCCGCCGCCTGAGGGAGAAGATCGAACCCAGGCCCAGCGAGCCGGAGTATGTTCATACGAAGTGGGGTGTTGGTTATTATTTCCAGGCCTGATAAAACAACCAGATATACTTTTTTCAAAACCCTGCGGTTCCGGATCCTTCTTATCATCGTCGTCATGGGGATTCTGCCCACCATCCTGGTTTCCACCATGGTGCTGACGGGCTATGAGCGCCGGGCCATCGAAGACAGAAGCGAAACGGCGCGCACCCACGGCAGAGTCATCTGCTCCGGCCTTCTCCGGTCCGACTACCTGAAGGGCGGACAGGATGAGGAAATCGAGGCAGAGGTGCGGGCAGTGGCCGACCTCTACGGCGGCCGGGCAAGGATCCTCAATGAATCCGCCTGTGTGATCCGGGACAGCTACAATATCGAAGTCGGGCATTTTATCTTCACGCCGGAAGTGGAGGACTGCCTGAAGGGGAACGAAAAAGACGTTTATAACAGGAATGACAGCCGTGTGAGTATCTATCTGAGCGTCCTGCCGGAAAATTCGGATAGTGCTGCCGGCTGTGTTGTTATTTCCTTCTCCACCCTGGACATCATTCATGGCAAGGCGCTGCTCACCCGGCAGTATGCCGTGCTTACCGCACTGATTGCCGTGGTGATCCTGGTGGCGGGCTATGTGCTTTCCGGCCGCCTGGTGGAGCCCTTCAGGAAGCTGACCCAGGCTATCAATACCTCCTCCAGCTACCAGGACAAGCCGCTGTTTGCCCCGGAATACGTGGAGACGGACCAGATCGCCGTGGCCTTCAACCACATGCTTTCCCAGGTGAAAACCGTGGATGATTCCCGGGAAGAGTTCGTGTCCAACGTCTCCCATGAGCTGAAGACCCCGCTGGCCTCCATGAAGGTGCTGGCGGATTCCCTGAACAGCAATCCCGACGCCACCCTGGAGATGTACCAGGAGTTCATGAAGGACATTTCCGAGGAAATCGACAGGGAGAACGTTATCATCAGCGATTTGATGGAGCTGGTCAAGCTGGATGGCAACAGCGAGGAGCTGAAGATAGAAAGCTGCGATATCCGCGGGCTTCTCGAACTTGTGGTCAAACGGCTCCAGCCCATTGCCGAACAGTCCGGCGTGGACCTGCGGCTGGAATGCTTCCGGCCGGTCACGGCGGAGATAGACGAAACCAAGATTATCCTCTCCATTTCCAATCTGGTGGAAAATGCCATCAAATACGGAAAGCCCGGGGAGGGCTGGGTGCAGATATCCCTGAATGCCGACAAGAGCTTCTGCTATATTTCCGTGGCGGACAACGGCATCGGCATGTCGGAGGATGTGAAGGCCCATATTTTCGAACGGTTTTACCGGGGCGACAAAAGCCATTCCAGCGACATCAAAGGGACCGGCCTCGGCCTGTCCATTGCGAGGAGCGGCATAGCGGCCCACAAGGGCGCCATTTCCGTGGAAAGCAAACCCGGGGAGGGTACCACCTTCTCCGTCAGATTTCCCCTTGTCTACGTGGCGTAAGGCCATACAAATCAAATACAATCATGCTGAACCATCTGAAAAACCGGCCCCTGGTTCTGGCTTTTCTGGCGGTGACAGCCCTGATACTTTTCCTGAAGCTGCGGGATATCCCTCTGTGGGATGCCCCGCGGTTTTCGGAATCGGTGGACACGGCCCTGCACAGGCAGGGGCTTAGCTTTACCGTGCAGGGCAGGCTGTCCCGCAAAATCAGGGGGCAGGATTCCACATCATTTCTTCTGGAAGGCTGCAGGCTTTCCGGCACTTCCGACGTACGCGTATCAGGACGGATTCTCGTCTATTGCCCGGAAGATTATTTCTCTTTAAAAATCGGTACGGAGATTGTCTGTACAGGAAAAACCTTTTATTTTCTGCCGGAGGTGAACCCCGGTACCTTTGACGCGGAAGCCTATTACCGATCCTTCGGCTGTTATCTCTATATGAATGCAGACCGGATCCGCGTGCTTTCCCCGCCGAAAAACCTTCTGGCGGACACCCTGTATGAGCTGAAGCAGAGGATCAAAGGCGTCTATGCAGCAGGAACCGACAGTAAAAGCGCCGGTGTCTTTTCCCGGATGGTGCTGGGAGAAAAAACGGCGGCGGAAGAGGAGGTCAGGGAGAATTTCTCCGTCCTCTCCTTAAACCACATGCTCACAGGCTACGGGTTTCACATCCCTTTGCTGGGCAATCTCCTGTACCGGGGACTTCTCCGGCTGCGGATGAAAAAAGGCCTGTGTTTAGGTGTAACCCTGGGCCTCGTCTGGAGCTACGCCCTGTTTTTGGGCGATTCCCCCGCCATTATCCGTTCCTGTCTGATGTACACCTGTCTGCTCATAGCCAAAACCGCTGTCCGCATCAGCTATGATCCGGCCAGCGCCCTGTCTCTGGCCGGCCTTCTGATACTTCTTAAAACCCCCCACTGCCTGTTTTACCAGGGCTTCCAGTATACCTTCTGCGCAGCCTGCGGCGTTTTGTTTTTCTATCCCCTGTTCCGCAAAAAGGTTCAGGAGAGGAAAAGCAGAAGAAAGAGAAACCGCTTCGCCGAAGACCTGCGTTTCCGGCTGGTTTCCCGTTCTTTACTCTGGCTGTCCGTCAATCTGGCCATTCTGCCCCTTTCTCTTTATTATCATTTTACCTTTTCCCTTTTCGGCTTTGCGGCCAGCCTCCTGTTCATGAGCCTGGCGGGGCCTGTGTTCCTCCTTGGCCTTTTTGGCGGCCTTTCCGGCCTGTACAGCCTTCCTCTTGCCGCCCGTGCCCTTTTCCTTCCCTCCCTGGTCATCCGCCTGGAGGACTTAAGCGGCGCTGCTGCGGGGAAAATCTCCTGGGCTGTGCTCATCCTGGGCAGGCCCTCTGCCGGGGCGATTGCCTTTTATGCCGCCGGTATGGTGCTTTTCCTCCTGCTTTATGCAAAAGCAAAGGGCAAAAAAGCAAAAAGACTCCGGCTTCTTCCAATATTGTGTGTGCTTGTGCTGGTCCTTCGGCCCCCGGCGGGCTTTTCCCTGACCATGCTGGATGTGGGGCAGGGAGCCTGCACGGTGATTCGTGTGCCCGAAGAGGGCGTGTATATCTTTGATGCCGGCAGCAGCTCCGTGCCGGAGGTGGGGGAGAAAAGGGTGCTTCCCTATCTGAAAAGCCAGGGAATTCGCTGCATCGAAGCCATTCTGGTAAGCCACGCGGATATTGATCATGTGAATGCGGTGGCGGATATCCTGGAAAGCGGCATCCCGGTAAATACGTTATTTCTTCCGGCAGCCGGTTCCGAAAACGGCCAGCTGCGATACCTGGCTTCCCTGGCGGAGAGAAACGGCACGGCTGTCATCCATACCGCAAGGGGAGACCGGATAGCCGGCCGGGAATTTGAGCTGAAGGTACTGAATCCGCCAAAGAAGGGAAATGGCCGTACGGACAACGAAAACTCCCTGGTGCTGGGCCTGACTTATCGTACTTTTACCGCCCTTCTGACGGCGGATATGGAAAAAAGCGCGGAAGAGGCGGTTACCGCCATGAATCGGAGAAGCTTTTTCCTTGCGGTTCCCCACCACGGGTCGAAGAATTCCTCCTCCGAGGCCTTCCTGGCCAGTGTGCAGGCCCGGCTTGCCTTTATTTCCTGCGGGAGGAACAATGTATACGGGCACCCCCACCGGGAAACCCTGGAGAGACTGGAAAACGCCGGGGCTTACGTTTACTGCACCTGCTATAACGGCATGCTGCAGCTGCGGCTTTATGCCGACGGCCGGGTCGGGGTGATTACAGCCATTTCCTGAAAAAGTTTCGTGGATTCTTTTTCCCGTCTGTGTTATTCTATAAAAAATAGCCGGTGCCGGAAAGACACGAAAGAAGGAGGAGAAAAATGCGAATCGAGCTGGAGAACCTTATCAATACCCGGGATTTGGGCGGCATGAAAACCACGGATGGCAGGGTGATCAAAAAGGGCATGCTTATCCGGAGCGGACAGTTAAGCGCAGCCTCCGAGGCGGACAAGGCCTTTCTTTCGGATCTGCTCGGCGTTGTCTACGATTTCCGGACCTCCAAAGAAAGGAACGAGAAGCCGGATCCGGCCCTTGACGGTGTGGAATACATCCATGTTTCCATCCTGGATGAAAGCCGTATGGGCATTTCCCGGGAGGAGGAGACCGATAAGGAAGCCGTAAAGGAAATGATGGGCGATGCGGAGGAAAAGGGACCGGAGCACGGTGTGGAAATGATGGCCGGGCTTTACGGGGAATTTGTCACCAATGCCGCCATGCAGGAGAAATACCGGGCTTTCCTGAAAAAGGTGCTGGAAAACGAAAACGGAGCCGTGCTGTGGCACTGTACCGCAGGCAAGGACAGGGCCGGCTTTGCCTCCATCCTGGTGGAGGCGATACTCGGCGTAAGCCGGGAGGATATGCGGCAGGATTACCTGGCCACGAATGTATTCATCCGGCCGGAGGTGGAGGAGCTGCTGGAGCGCCTGACGAAGGACAACGACGATCCTCAGGCAGCACAGAAGATGATGCCCATGTTCTCCGCCCTGGACAAGTATTTTGACCGGGTATTTTCCGCCGCGGATGAGGTTTACGGCGGTTTTGATGCCTTCCTTGAAAAAGCCATGGGCATTGATGCGGAAACCAGGGAGAGATTCCGCAGTAAATTTCTGGAATAAACAAATCGGGCAGGGGTTTTTCCCGGCGGGATTAGGCTGAAGCAACAATGACAGAGAAGCCCTTCGGCATTTATAATAAAACTGAGTCATTTTGCACAGTTACGGAGGAAAAACTTATGATGACGCCAAGAGAAAATGCCATGGCCATCTATCACCATGAGCAGCCCGATTATTACGATGATATTATGAATTCCGTGGTTCTGCTGCCGGATCCGATGCTTATGGCCAGCTTCTGTCCCCAGGACGGCCTGCCCCATAAGGATATCTGGGGTGTGGAATACATATGGAAGCCCGGCGCCCCCGGACCCCATCCCCACATTACCGACGACAACAAGGCCATCAGCGATATTGAAAAGTGGGAGGAGCAGCTCCATGTACCCTCACTGGAGGGGCTGGACTGGGGCCCCGCGAAGGACGTGGAGAAGACCGTGGACCGGAAGGAAAAGATGGTCTGCATCATGTTTGCCGGCGGCCTTTTCGAACGCTCCCATTTCATGATGGGCATGGAGGATGCCTTCATCAACTACCTGACCTATCCCGATGAAATGAAGGCCTTCCTGCGGGTGATTGCCGACTGGAAGATCGAATACATCCGCCAGATGGCCAGGGAAGTGCATCCCGACATCATTTTCTATCATGATGACTGGGGCTCCAAGCAGAATGTTTTCCTGCCGCCGCCCGTATGGCGCGACATTATAAAGCCGCTGCAGAAGGAAATCTCCGATGCAATCCATGAATGCGGTATGATTTACATGCATCACGCCGACTGCATCTGCCAGCCTCTGGTGGAGGATATGGTGGAAATCGGTGTAGACATCTGGCAGGGTGTCATTGCCCAGAACGATATTGTGGCCATCCAGGAAATCACCAAGGGCAAGCTCGCCATGGTGGGCGGTATCGACGGACCGAAGATCGACGTGGCGGACATCACCGAGGAGGAGATCCGCGCAGAGGTGCGCCGGGCCATCGATACCTACTGTGAGAGAGGCCGTTTCTTCCCCGGTATTCCCAACGGCGTCTGCTTCAGGGAATGGAACAATGCCATCTTCATGGATGAGCTGAAGAAATACGGCCGGCAGTATGCGCTGGAGCATCCCATCAGATAAAAATCAACAATAAAAAAGAAAGGAGGCAGACCGGAAATGAAACGTATTGCAGGAGACATCAGGGAGAAAAATTTCCGCAGGGTCTACCTCCTTTTTGGTGAAGAAGCCTATCTGAAGGAGCTGTACCTGAAAAATCTGCTGAAGGCCCTGGACTGTGAAGCGGACAGCATGAATTTCACCCGGTTTGTGGGGAAAAACACAAAGGAAACGGACATCATCGATGCCTGTGAAACCCTGCCTTTCTTTGCGGAAAGAAGGGTTGTCCTTGTAGAGGGGACCGGCTTTTTCCAGCAGAAGACGGAGACACTGGCCGCCTATGTGCCGAAGCTGCCGGAGTATGCCGTGCTGATCTTTTCGGAAGAGGAGGCGGACAAACGGGGAAAGCTGTACAAGGCCTGCGCCGCCTTTGAACGGGCGGTGGAATTCAAAAAGGCGGATGAGGATACGGTGAAGACCTTTGTGCTTTCCCGGCTGAAGCGGGAAAACAAAAGCATCCGCAAATCCACTCTGGAATTGCTGCTTACAACCCTGGGAGATGATCTGGCGGGTGTCAATTCCGAGCTGGACAAGCTGCTTTCCTACGCAGCAGAGCACAGCGAAATCACCGCGGAGGATATCCGGGCCGTCTGCGTCCGGAACATCACGGGGCGGATTTTCGAAATGACCCGGGCGGTGGCGGAAAAGGACCGCAAAAAAGCCCTGGAGGAATATTATTTCCTGCTGGCGTTAAAGGAGCCGCCCATGCGGATTCTGTACATGCTGGGCAGACAGTTCAACCAGCTGCGGCTGGTGAAGGAGCTGATGGAGGAGGGGAACGGCCAGCAGCTCATCGCCGAACGGCTGTCCCTGCACCCCTACGCGGTGAAGAAGACCATGCCCCTGGCCAGAAGATACAGCAGCGCCGTCCTAAAGGACGCGGTGGAGGACTTTACCTGGATGGAAGAGCAGGTCAAAACCGGCAGGATTTCCGACCGGCTGAGCGTGGAGCTGATGCTGGTGAAATACAGCCGCTGACATCGAAAAAACCCTGAAAAAGTCAGGAAAAAGGCAAAGATTTTTCTTGACAAACCATAAGGGAAAATATATTATTAATCAGTGCGATTTAAACGGTGCCCGTGTCTTCCGTTTAGCCGCGCCTGAATAAATAATATAAGGAGGTGTACAGTTTGGCTAACATTAAGTCTGCGAAGAAGAGAATTCTGGTTGCCGAAGTGAAAGCGGCCAGGAACAAATCCATCAGATCTGCAGTGAAGACTTCCATGAAGAAGGTTGACGCTGCCGTTGCCGCGCAGGATAAGGATGCTGCCGCAGCAGCGCTGAAAGACGCTGTTTCCACGATTGAGAAGGCTGCTTCCAAGGGCGTTTACCACAAGAACAATGCGTCCAGAAAAGTTTCCCGCTTAAGCAAAGCTGTCAGCTCTATGGAATAATTCTTAATTATAAAATTCATGAATCCCCGGCTTACCCTCTTAGGCCGGGGTTCTTTCTTATCCGGGAAAAATCCCGGTATTATCATTTGGGAGAAAAGCCATGCTTGTCTGCAGTTTTGAACCCGGGCAGGAAGAACCTGCCTTCCTTGCCGGGGAGAAAACGGTCCGGCTGGATCTTTCGGACATTTCCGGCACCTCCGGCTACTGTTCTGCGGAAGCCGGAGAGGAAATCAGAAGGAGACTTGCCACATTTACGCAGGAAAGGGAGCATTATCTGGGAAACGGCAACTACCATTACATGACGCTGTTTTTCCTGGAGAGGCTTGAAGCGGAAGAGCCCTATGACCTGGTGATCTTTGATCACCATACGGATATGCAGGAATCCTCCCTGCTGCCCATGCTGTCCTGCGGAAGCTGGGTGCTCTATGCCCTTGCGGAAAGGAAAAACCTGCGGAAGGTCTTCCTCGTCGGACCGCCGAAGGAAGCGGTTGACCGGGTGGAGGAAGCATACCGGGAACGGGTGACCTTTATGGCAGAGGAGGAGGCGGAAGCGCTCTTTCAGACGGACCTTACCGAAAACGTCTATATTTCGGCGGACCTGGATATCTGCCGCAGGGAGGATATCGAAACGGTCTGGGACCAGGGAAATATGCCCCTGACCGGGCTTTTCTCCCTTATTAAACGAATAAAGGAGGCATATCACTGTCTCGGCGTCGATTACTGCGGTTAAAGCCCGTTATAAAGGCGTGAGGGGCAGCGGTCAGCCTGACAGGGATAGATAAAACATGCTGTTCAGTTCCATGCTGTTTCTGTGGGTTTTCCTGCCGGCCGTGCTGGTGGGCAACGCGCTGATTACGGCTTTCGTTCATAAAAGAAGCAAAAGAATACGGATAAAAAACGGCTTTCTTCTGGGGGCCAGCCTGGTGTTCTACGCCTGGGGCGGCATCTATTACCTGCTTATCATGCTGGGAAGCATCGCCGTCAATTACCTGGGCGGCCTGGTTATCGGGAAAAGATGCCGGACGAAGCGGGATAAAAAGAAGGCCCTTATCCTTGTGGTTATCATTAACCTGGCCGTGCTTTTTATCTTCAAGTACTTCAATATGATGGTCATCGTCCTGGAAAACATTATGGATCCCACTGGCGGCGGCTCGATTCTGGGCATGCAGGGAACAGGCGCTTTGTCCCTGCCGGAAATTGCCCTGCCCATCGGTATTTCCTTCTTTACCTTCCAGGCCATGTCCTACGTTATCGACGTTTACCGGGAGGAGACGCCGGTTCAGGAAAATCTCTTTTCCTTTGCCCTTTACGTATCCTTCTTCCCGCAGCTGATTGCCGGCCCCATCGTCCGGTACCATGAAATCGCGGACCAGCTCACCCACCGCAGGGAAAAGCTGGTGATGCGGGCCTACGGCATCAAGCGATTCTGCTTCGGCCTGGCCAAAAAGGTCCTGCTGGCCAATACCTTTGCCCTGGCTGCGGACAAAATCTGGGCCCTGGGGGAAGGGAAAATTACCGGCTGGGCCGCCTGGCTCGGCATGATCTGCTATACCCTGCAGATTTATTATGATTTCTCCGGCTATTCGGATATGGCCATCGGCCTGGGCCGGATGCTGGGCTTTAAGTTCGCGGAAAACTTTGATTATCCCTACACCGCCGGGTCCATCCGGGAATTCTGGCGCAGGTGGCATATTTCCCTGTCGGGGTGGTTCCGGGAATATGTCTACATACCCTTAGGCGGCAACCGCAAGGGGCAGGCGAGGACCCTGGTCAATCTCTTTATCGTCTTTCTTCTCACCGGCATCTGGCACGGGGCAAACTTCACCTTCATCTTCTGGGGGCTTTTCCACGGCATCCTGCTGGTGGCGGAACGGCTGTTCCTGGGGCGGATACTGGAAAAGAACCGGCACAAATGGATCAACCACATATATACCATGTTTGCGGTCATGCTGGCCTGGGTGTTTTTCCGTTCGGACAACATCTACCAGGCGGGGACCTTTATCCGGGGCCTTTTCGACTTCTCCGGCAACAATTTCCAGGTGATTTCCTTCCTGTCCATGAAGCTGATTCTCTGCCTGGTTATCGGCATCCTGCTTTGCGGGCCGATACAGCGGAAGTTTTCCGCCTGGTACCTGGAGAATAAGAAGATGGCCTGGGTGCTGAATGCGGACCTTGTTTTACAGATTGCCTGCTTTGCGCTCTCCGTACTGAGCCTGGTGGGCGGTACCTATAATCCCTTTATCTATTTCCAGTTTTAGTGTTAAGGAGGCATACCATGAATCCTGAAGGAAAAGACTTCGGTACGACGAAATCCGGCCTGGAGACCAGGCTGTACCATATCGAGGACGGAAAGGGCCTCTCCGCAGACCTGTCCGACTACGGTGCGACGGTGGTTTCCCTCACCTTTACGGACAGTAAGGGAAAAGAACGTGACCTGGTGAGAGGCTATGAGGATGCCGCAGACTATGAGGAAAGCGGCTGTTATTTCGGCGCCTGTATCGGGCGGAACGCCAACCGCATCGGAAATGCGGAATTCTCCCTGGATGGAGAGGTATACCGTCTGGCTGCAAATGACGGGAAAAACAACCTGCATTCCGGTCCGGATACCTACAACAAGAGACTCTGGGCTGTGGAAGAGACGGGAAAGGATTACATTACCTTTTCTCTCAACAGCCCGGATATGGATCAGGGCTTTCCGGGAAACCTGAAGGTCAGAATGACCTACCGGACTGTGGACAACCGGTTTGAGCTGGAATACGAAGCGGTATCCGACCGGGACACCGTTATCAATTTCACCAACCACAGCTTTTTCAACCTGAACGGCCACGACGGGGGACCGGTCTTCAATCATATCGTTACCCTTAAGGCGGAGGAATATACGGAAAGCTCAAAAGACCTGATTCCCACGGGCAGACGGCTTCCTGTCACCGGCACCGCCCTTGATTTTACGAAGGGCAGAAGGCTGGGAGAAGCCCTGGAAAGCGGCGCCCTTCCCCTGTACGACGACAATTTCTGCCTGTCTTCGAAGCCGGGAGAACAGGCCGGAGAGGTGTATGCCCCGGAAAGCGGCATCGGCATGAAGATATATACGGACCTGCCAGGCATGCAGATCTACACACCGCCGGTGGCTCAGGGGAAAGGCAAGAAGGATACCCCCTACGGGCCCTTCGGCGCCGTCTGCTTTGAAACCCAGTATTTCCCCGATGCGGTGCACCAGCCGGCCTTCAAAAGCCCGGTGTACAAAGCCGGAGAGGTGTATAAGACAAAGACCGTTTATGCCTTTTACCGCCGCTGAAACGACGTAAATGCCCGCCAAAGGGGCGGAGATTACAGATAACAGGAACCTGAACATGAAAAAGAAAAGGGCTGCCCGGCATATCCGGATATTCTATCTGCTGATCCTGGCGCCGGCCATACTCTGGGCCGTGCTTTCCGTTTCCGGAGCGGCAGAGAAGCTGGATTATGCCACGGGAGAGAAGAGAAATAAACATAAGATTGCCGAGGGAACTACGCTGGCGAACCTGACGGAGGAGCTGGAGCTGTGCTACAACGACCGGGTTCCCTTCCGATCCCTGCTTCTGACGGTGAACAGCAGTCTTAATTACGCCCTGGAGCTTCCCTACAAGAAGGGAATCGAACCGGCCCTCATCGCCCTGGCCAACGCCGGGACGAAAAAGGAAGAGCCGAAGACTGCGGAGGGAACCGCAGAACCTGTCTCCGGCCAGGAGGAGGCGCAATCCGCCGCGGCGGAAGCATCAGAAGCCACCGAAGGCAATGAGGCTTCCTCTGCCCCGGCTGTGACCCCGGCGGTTACGCCGGAAGCCCTGCCGGAAGAGGAGACTGCCCTCTGGGATGCGGAAGGACCGTACTACGAAGAACCCTCTGATGCCGGCTATTATCCCTATATCGAGCTGGCGCCGGAGGTCATCCAGGGCCGGGACGGGTGGATTTTCACCTCAGAAGCCCTGGCGGATTACCTTGGCTCCAACCTGCCCTCCGAGGAAGATATGGCGGAGTTTGCCGGCCGTATGGACAGACTGGCCGCCATCTGCGCCGAAAAAGGGATTGAACTGCATTATGTGGCAGTCCCCAACAAATCCACTGCCTACCCGGAGTACATGCCAAGCCTGGATAAAGCCGACTACACCGCGCTGCAGCAGCTGGAGGACTACATGCATGCCCATTCCGCCGCGGATTTTCAGTATATTGACGCGGAGATCCTGGCGGCAAAACGCTACGGAAGGCTGTATTTCCTGACGGACACCCACTGGAACGGCCGCGGGGCCATGGCAGGGCTTTCGGCTATCCACCGGATACTGGGGCTGGAGGAAATTGATCTGCGCACCCTGGTGCCGGAACAGGGGGCGGAGCAGAGCTGCGACCTGGTCTGGTACACCGGCCTTCCCGCCTCCAGCTTTACCCCGGAATACAACGTGGATTTTTCCTACAAATCCGATGTGCCGGTCAACATGGTGCAGGGTCAGACGGATACGGTGGACGAATTTGTCTCCGGCGCGCCCGACGGCAGGACACTGGTGCTGGTGGGGGATTCCTACCGGCATAACCTGATGCCTTACCTCATCAAGGATTTTGCCCATGTTTATTTTATCAATGAAAAAATCCTTTCGGCCGAGCATCTGGATATCCTGAACAGTGCGGATATTCTGCTCATCGAAGGGGTGGAGCGGAATTTCTTCCTGAATTTCGAAGCTCAGAAGGTTTTAAGCGACCTGCTCGGCATCCTGGGCTGAAGCCCTTCACGTTGACGGGCCTGCCCGGTTTTGGTATAATCAGGATACATTTTTTACGGAAACTACCAGAATAAAGGAGAAACAATACGATGAAAAAATTTGCAGCAGTACTGCTTTGCGGTATAATGACCCTCGCCCTTGCGGCCTGCGGCGGCGGCGGGACAAAGGGAGGCGAGAGCGCCGACGTGTCCGGAGAGATTATCGATACCGGCGTATTTTCAGCCCTGCTTCCCGACGGCTGGTACAATTATCCTGTGAAGGACATGACGAGTGATAATCCGGATACCCTGGACCCCGATGCCTTAAGATTCTGCAAGAACATGACCAGCGAGGAGGAGATTTTCGATACCGCCTATCTGCAGATTAACCGCTACGATACCGACGCCATGATTCTGGACATGCGGGATATGTACGACGATGTGCAGGACGTTTCCTTTGACGTGGACGGCAATACCTGGGAAGGCTTCACCGGCAAATACGGGGAGTACATGAATTTCATCATCATGTCCACCAGGACGGACTGCATCTTCTATGTCTCCGGCGTAATGAACGGCTCCAAGAGTAATTTCAGCTTTAACGATGCCGATGTGCTGGCCATCCTCGCCAGCTGCAGACTGGATTAAATCCGCCGGCGAAGAGGAAAAAAAGCCTCCCCAAATGGGTGAGAGAAATTTTTTAACAAAAAGCTTTACAATTCTAAGAATCCATGGTAGAATACCATTTGTTTGGGGCATTAGCGCAGCTGGGAGCGCGTTTGAATGGCATTCAAGAGGTCGTGGGTTCGAATCCCATATGCTCCACA
>CADBNF010000047.1 GCA_902796005.1 uncultured Lachnospiraceae bacterium
CCGGACTGCAGGGCCTTGCCGTCATGCATCAGGGATTCGATGGTGTAGGTGGCTTCCGCGCCGGCAAATTTCTCCTTGTCGGTCTTGCGGCCCTTGATGACGGGAATCGCCAGAACCTGCTCACAGAAATCCGCATAAATGTTCATCATCATGACGGTTCTTTCCTCGGCTTCCTCCGCCGTGGCGTGGGCGGTATGGCCCTCCTGCCACAGGAATTCACGGGAACGAAGGAAAGGTCTGGTGGTCTTTTCCCAGCGGACCACGGAGCACCACTGGTTGTAGAGCTTCGGCAGATCCCTGTGGGAGGTGATGTCCTTGGCGTACAGGTCGCAGAACAGGGTCTCGGAGGTGGGACGCACGCACATTCTTTCCGGCAGCTCCTCGTAGCCGCCCTGGGTAACCCAGGCAACCTCGGGGGCAAAGCCTTCCACGTGATCCTTTTCCTTCTGCAGGAGACTTTCCGGGATGAACATGGGCAGGTATACATTTTCCACGCCGGTGGCCTTGAATCTCTTGTCAAGCTCGGCCTTGATGTTTTCCCAGATGGCGAAGCCCGCAGGCTTGATAACCATGCAGCCCTTTACGCTGGTGTAGCCCACAAGCTCGGCTTTGGTGACCACATCGGTATACCACTGGGCAAAATCCTCTTCCATGGGGGTGATGGCTTCTACTAATTTCTTTGCCTTTGCCATATCTTTTCTCCTTTATTGTTCGTTCTGCGCCTTCGCGGCGGCGGAAATCATAGCTCTCTTTCTTAAGCGGGAATCCAGCTCCTTCTTGCGGATTCGCAGGGAATCCGGGGTAACCTCCAGAAGCTCGTCGGTATCGATAAATTCCAGGGCCTGCTCCAGGGAAAGCACTCTGGGCGGGGTCAGGGTCAGGGCTTCGTCGGCGGAGGAGGAACGGGTGTTGGTCAGGTGCTTGGTCTTGCACACGTTCAGCTCGATGTCCTCAGGCTTGCCGCTCTGGCCGATAACCATGCCGGCGTAGACCTGGTCGCCGGGGCTGATGAACAGCGCGCCTCTGGACTGGGCCTGGAAGAGACCGTAGGTAACGGCTTCGCCCGCCTCAAATGCAATCAGAGACCCCTGGCGGCGGAAGGCGATGTCGCCCTTGTAGGGTGCATAGCCGTCAAATATCGTATTCAGGATGCCGGTGCCCTTGGTCATGGTCATGAAATTGCCCCGGAATCCGATAAGTCCCCTGGCGGGAATGGAAAACTGCAGACGGGTGGAGCCGTCGCTTCCCATGCTCATGCCCTGCAGCTCGCCTTTTCTTTCGGAAAGCTTCTGGATAACCGTGCCGGAAAACTCATCGGCCACGTCCACGTAGGCCAGCTCCATGGGCTCTAAAAGCTTGCCGCGTTCATCCTTCTTATAGATGACCTCGGCCTTGCTTACGGCAAATTCGTAGCCTTCCCGGCGCATGGTCTCGATAAGGATGGACAGATGCAGCTCGCCTCTGCCGGATACCTTGAAGCAGTCCGCGGAATCCGTTTCCTCAACCCGTAAGGATACGTCCGTATTCAGCTCGCGGAAAAGCCTGTCCCGGATATGCCGGGAGGTCACATATTTGCCAACCTTGCCCGCCAGCGGTGAATCGTTGACCATGAAATTCATGGAAATGGTGGGCTCGGATATTTTCTGGAAGGGAATGGGCTGGGGGTTCTCCGGATCGCATAAGGTATCGCCGATATGCAGGTCCGCAATGCCGGAAATAGCCACAATCGAGCCGACGCCGGCTTCCTTTACCTCCACCCGGTTCAGACCGTCAAACTCGTAGAGCTTGCTGATCTTCACCTTTTTCTTCTTTGACGGGTCGTGGTGGTTCATCAGGAGAACCTCCTGGTTCACTGCCAGATGGCCGTTGTCCACACGGCCGACGCCGATGCGGCCCACGTATTCATTGTAATCGATGGTGGAAACCAGCATCTGGGTGCCCGCATCCGGATCGCCCTCCGGCGCCGGGATGTATTTCAGGATGGCGTCAAACAGGGGCGTCAGGTCGTGGGGCGTATCGTTCAGGTCCACCACGGCGGTGCCGCGCTTGGCGGAAGCGTAGATGAAGGGCGCGTCCAGCTGCTCGTCGGAAGCGTCCAGATCCATCAGAAGCTCCAGCACCTCGTCCACCACCTCGTCGGGCCTGGCCTCGGGCCGGTCAATCTTGTTGATGCAGACCACTACCTTGAGGTCCAGCTCCAGGGCCTTTTTCAGCACGAATTTCGTCTGGGGCATGGCGCCTTCGAAGGCATCCACCAGAAGAATTACGCCGTTGACCATCTTCAGGACACGCTCCACTTCGCCGCCGAAGTCCGCATGTCCGGGGGTGTCGATGATGTTGATCTTCACCCCTTTATAAAATACAGCCGTATTCTTGGAGAGAATGGTGATTCCACGTTCTCTTTCCAGGTCGTTGGAGTCCATAACCCTCTCCACGACTTCCTGATTCTCACGGAACACACCGCTCTGCTTCAGCAGTCCGTCCACCAGGGTGGTCTTGCCATGGTCTACATGGGCTATAATCGCTACATTTCGTATATCATCGCGTTTAATCAGCATAAAATATCGTCCTCTTGCACAAACATTGGCACACATTATACCACAGCCTGCACAGGGATTTCAACATGAATTAAGCAAAGAAAAGAGGGAAAACAAGGCGCTTTTCTTCTCTGTTTTCTGCAGAACAGATATGGCGGGAGAAGTGGGGTGGTACAGAGGCAGGCCGGGAGGGCCTGGCCGTACCACCGTAGAAGGCAAGACTGGTGATACAGCTGTGAATCTTCTCCCCTACGGGGCAAAAAGGCGGCGGAGGGGAGAAAAACAAGACCAGCAACCCTGTGAAACTTCTCGCCTACAGGGCAGAAAGGTAGCGGAGGGGAGAAAAGCAAGACCGGTCTCTCCGGAACGTTTCTGCTTAAGCTTCCGAAAAGCCTCCCCCACCCGGCCTTGACACCCGGCAGTTACAGGGGATAAGATGAAGAAGACAGAGACAGCGGCAGTATAGGCTGCCCGGCAATCATGTCCACAGTTGCTGCCGCTGCCTCGCTCTATCAACCCACAGGAGACTCCAGCATGAAACCAGTCTACTTCCCGACCCTGCAGAACCTCTACGACCATTTTAAAGGGAACAAAACCCTGGCAAGGGCGGCATTTGCTCTGTTTCTCGCCGGCATCGCTGTCTTTGTCTTCAACAATACCTACCTCTTCTTCGTGGAGGACGAAGCCACGTATTTTTATCCCAGACTCGTCATGCGGTTCATCGTCTCCTTCCTCTGGCTGATCGCCGCGATCCTCGGCACCCGTTACAACCGCACCAAGAGAAATATCCTTCTCCTGCCGGCGCTGACCCTTTACATGATCGCGGACGTGGTGGTCATGTTCTCCATCCCGGCAAGTGCCGCTTTTTACGGCTGCGGGCACTTGTTCCTCATCGCGGCCATCCTGGAAACCACCTACATCCGCAGGTATCAGTACGTCGTGACCCTGCTGCTGACCCTCGTGGTCATTGCTATCATGGTGTGGTATTTCAAAGGCATCACCCTGGTCGGCGCGTTCGGGATTATTTACGGCTTTATCTGCGTGTCCGCCATGTCGCTGTCCCTGTCCAACCGATTCTACTGCATCGGCGGCATAGTATTTCTCATTTCCGACATCGCCGGTTTCGCCCGCGTGGCGCTGATGAACAATAAAATCACCTACGTCATCACGACCTTCATTTATTATCTGTCCATTTTTTTACTCTGTATTTCGGTGTATAATGAGTCGAAGAAGCAGGCGGTCACCTGGGGCGACCTGATTCGCGTATTCCAGGGCTTTGAGAAGAAAAATCTTCGCGTCTGGCTGGCCGGCCGCTGGGGAATGGGCATCATCCTGAAAAAGCGGGAATTCATGTACGAAAAGCTGGATCTGGCCTACGATACCGCCGACGAAGCGCATTTTTCAGCTTGGCTTAAGGAAAATAAATACGAAGCCCTGGACGCTAGCGTGCAGTCCGCCTCCGGCGCCGGAAGCGGAGAATTCGCTGCTGAAGCCGGTGCGGCCGGAGCCGCTCCGCTCACAGCCGGCCACTATTACAGCGAGAAATTCGGCCATCTGACCGTTCTTCCCTGTACCTTCCGGCCCGACGGATCCGCCATATTGGTCAGCGAGCACAACAAAGCCCTGGAAATGGACGCCGATTATTTCAAAGACACCCTGGTCCTGCGGCGGCGTATTTACTGCCTCGCCCCCGGCGGAAAGGAACTCATCCGCGAAGCTGCAGGCAGCAGATTTACGGACTGAAGAGCTATGTTGTGATAAATGGTCCGTAGTGGTTGCGAGAAAACAACGGCTCAGAATAAGTTTTCTTGATAAGAGCCGTAGTGGCGTCAAGAAAACTACGTCCCAAACCAAGTTTTCCTGATACGGCCCGTAAAACGGCCAAGGCAGCTGCATGACGGGAACGCTCCCGGATATATGAGGTTGAAAAAATGACTACAGCAGAAATTATACTTGGAATTGTTTTGTTCGCGGTTGCGGCACTGCTGGTTATCGCGGGCATCCGAAGCTTCCAAAACCGCGGCTATCTGTTCAACAATGCGTACATTTACGCCTCGGAAGAAGAGAGAAAAACCATGGACAAGCGGCCGTATTACCGGCAGAGCGGGGTGGTTTTCCTCCTCCTCGGCCTTTTATTTACGATTATCGGCATTTCGGTCGTTCTTCAGAACGGGAAAATCTGCCTTATGGAAGTGCCCGTTGGCGCCGCGGCGATTATCTACGCGATTGCCTCTTCGGTGCAGATCAGCAGAAACGGCAAAGATTCATGAGATGACAGCTGTCGAAAAATTTGCGACTGTTCAAAATAAAGGCGGGAAGGCAGCAAAACCGGGAATTGAATACTGCATTCCCGACGCAAACAAACCGGTTTCTTAGGAGAAAATATGGCAAAAGAGAAGAAAACAGTATTTTTCTGTCAGAACTGCGGGTATGAATCCCCCAAATGGATGGGGCAGTGCCCGGGCTGCAGGGAATGGAATACAATGGTGGAGGAGACGGTTTCCGCCAAACAGCCGGCGAAGATAACGGCCGGCGGCCGCGGCGGGAAGCTTTCCCCCGTCAGCATCAGGGAAGTGAGCTGGCAGAGCGAAAGCATGGAAAATACCGGCATCGCGGAGTTGAACCGCGTCCTGGGCGGGGGTATTGTGCCCGGCGCGCTGATTTTAGTGGGCGGCGACCCCGGCATCGGCAAATCCACTCTGCTTCTGCAGGTCTGCCACAACATGGCAAATGCCGGCAAGAACATTCTCTACGTTTCCGGCGAGGAGTCCCTGCACCAGATAAAAATGCGCTCCTTGCGCATCGGTGACGCGGCGGACACGCTCAAGCTTTTGTGCGACACGGATATGGAAAATATCCGCGAGCACATCGAGAAAAGCCAGCCGGACCTGGTGATCATCGACTCCATCCAGACCATGTACAATGAAGGCGTTACCTCGTCACCGGGCAGCGTGTCCCAGGTGCGGGAATCCACCGCGGTGCTGCTGCAGACAGCGAAATCCCTGAAAATCCCGATTTTCATCGTGGGCCATGTGACCAAGGACGGCTCGGTGGCCGGCCCGCGGGTGCTGGAGCACATGGTGGACACCGTGCTGTATTTCGAGGGAGACCGCCACGCTTCCTACCGCATCCTTCGGGCAGTGAAGAATCGTTTCGGCTCCACCAACGAAATCGGTGTATTTGAAATGCGCAAAGAAGGGCTGGCGGAGGTACCCAATCCTTCGGAATACATGCTCGACGGGCGGCCGGTGGGCGTGAACGGCTCCGTGGTCACCTGTCTGATGGAGGGCACCCGGCCGGTCATGCTGGAAATCCAGGCGCTTGTGTCGGGCACCAGCTTCGGCAATCCCAGGCGAACCGCCAACGGCGCGGACTACAACAGGGTAAATATGCTCATGGCGGTATTGGAAAAGCGGGCCCATATGCGCCTGTCCGCCTGCGACGCCTACGTAAATATCACCGGCGGCGTGCGGATGAGCGAGCCGGCGGCGGACCTGGCCATCGTGATGGCCATAGCCAGCAGCTTCAAGGATTTTGTGATTGACGAGAAGACGGTCATCTTCGGCGAAGTGGGCCTGTCGGGAGAAATCCGCTCGGTTTCCCTGGCGGAGCAGCGGGTATCCGAAGCCAAAAAGCTGGGCTTCACCACAGTCGTCCTCCCCAAAAGCTGCATGAAGGCCTTCCGCGGCAACCTCCCGGAGGGCATCCGCCTCCTTCCCGCCGCCGACATCAACGAAGCCTTGAAATTCTTCATGTAAGCCTTCCCTAAAAGCCGGATGAGGGAAAGCCTTCTCCTGGGAGAAGGTGGTTCCGAAGGAACCGGATGAGGGTTCAAAAACAGCCTTTCAAGACAAAAATGACGGCCCATATCAGGAAACCTGAATATGGGCCGTCATTAATTCTCACAACTTCTTCCTGAACTTATAGAAGTCCTGCATAGCTTTGAAACCAGCCTTCAGAATTTTCCTCAGGTCCACTGACCCGACACCGCCGCTGCGCGCCGCGAAGGTCACATTCCGGAACATCACCTTTTCCTGGCCGCGGACGAAGAGGGCAGTTAACATAATGTTCGGCAGCTCATATTCCGCGGGCAGGACGGGCAGGTATTTCTTCAGGGCAGTCACCTGCATCAGCCGGAAGGGCGCATTGGCGTCGGGCACGGTCACACCGAAATATGCTTTCAGCAGCGCACAGACACCTTTTTCCACCGCAGCGCGGCCCTGGCCGTCGCCGCGCACCGGGCGGCTGCCGAAAATAGCCGTGTAGCGGTGACGTCTGGTCCAGAACCAGGCGAATTCCTTCGGATTTGTCTGACCGTCGGAGTCGGTCTGGAAGACATAGTCCGCGCCGGAACGCACAGCGAGATAGTACAGCGCCATCAGCTTCGGCCCATGCTCTTTACGCGTGTCGGGGAAGATTACCAGCCGCGGGAATTCCGCCTGCAGGCTTTCCAGTATCCGCCGCGTACCGTCGGTGCTTCCTTCATCCGCCACCACAAGTCTCGATTCATCAGAGGCCTCGCCGGCCTCCACAACCGCTTCCAGCTCAGCCATCCACTCCCGGACAACCTTCTCTATATTTTCTGCCTCATTGTAGGCGGGCATAACCATGTACAAAACATCCATTTGTTTCTTCTCCATTGTTTTTTCACTGTTTATATTATCGTTTTGCATATAGGATTGCAACACATTGATGACAGGAGGAAAAAGAAACAATAAAAGAACGCATGAAAACTCTCGTCTTTCATGCGTTCTTTTATCATTTAAGTCCCTTAATCCTCCAGCGTTCCCTTTTCGCGGTACTTGCGGATGTTCTTCTGGATGCGCTCTGAGGGCTCCAGGAGGCCGGAGACGGCAGAGTCATGATTCAGGGTATCGATGAGCATGGCCACGTATTTGGTCATGTCACAGCTGATGTAGTAGTCTCTGGAGAGCAGTTCCTCGGTCTGGTACACCAGGTTGGTGGTGATGACCTTGGTGAACATGCCCTTCTCGTAGAATTCGTCGAATTTCTTCATGCCCTTGGTGAACAGGCCGAAGGTGGCGCAGAGGTAGATATTTCTCGCGCCGCGGCTCTTTAAGGACTCGCAGACCTCGAACATGGAGGAGCCGGAGGCGATCATGTCGTCGATGACGATGATGTCCTTGCCGTCCACGGAGGAGCCGAGGAATTCGTGGGCCACGATGGGATTCGCGCCGTCCACGATGCGGGAATAGTCACGTCTCTTGTAGAACATACCCATGTCCACGCCCAGGTTGTTGGCGTAGTAGACGGCCTTCTTCATGCCGCCCTCGTCGGGGCTGACCACCATCAGATGATCGGAATCCAGGGTGATATCCGTACAATTGGTCAGCAGCGCCTTGATAATCTGGTGGGCCGGGGAAACGGACTCGAAATCATGCAGCGGAATGGCATTGGCCACTCTGGGGTCGTGGGCGTCGAAGGTAATGATGTTCGCAACGCCCATATCCACCATTTCCTGCAGCGCCATGGCGCAGTCCAGGGATTCACGGCCGGATTTGCGGTGCTGGCGGCTCTCATACAGGAAGGGCATGATGACATTTACCCGGCGGGCGTTCGGTTTCGCCGCCGCGACGATGCGCTTCAGGTCCTGATAATGGTCGTCGGGAGACATGTGGTTGACGATGCCGCCGCTCATTTCATAGGTACAGGAATAGTTGGTTACGTCCACCAGGATGTAAATATCGTCGCCGCGGACGGACTCATTGAGCTGGCCCTTCGCTTCGCCGGAGCCAAATCTGGGACATTCCGCATCCATGATGTAGCTGTCCCGGGTGTAGCCCTGGAATACGATGCCGTGATGCAGCTCTTTGGAGCGCTGCGCACGCCATTCCACCAGATATTCATCCACTTTCTTACAGAATTCTTTACAGCTTTCGAGCGGGATCACGCCCAGCCTGCCGTAAGGCAGAGAATCAAAATAATCCTCATTGGTCTTGCTCATCTTTGGTCCCCTCCATGTAGTTTTTTTTGTATTCGAATGTCCTCTCCGAAGAGGTAGAGACGCTTGTACTCACTGATAATCCGGGAATAAATCCGGTCCGTGTAGGCGTCCCGCAGCTCCGCTGTGGACAGATTCGTGGAAATAATGGTGTCTCTGCGGGCCAGGATCCGCCCGTTCAGAAGACCGAAAAGCTGGGAATCCAGCACCGAATTGTGCCGGTTCGCACCCAGATCGTCGATAATCAGCAGCTCGCAGGTCTCGAAAAGCGCCGTCAGCTGCCGGGTTTCCTCATTGGTGCGGAACACGTCGTCCTCCAGCACCCGGAACAGGTCGATGGCCGTCATGTAGATGACCTGATGGCCCTTCGCCGTAAGCGCTGCCGCGATGCAGCCCGAGAGGAAGGTCTTGCCCACCCCTGCGGGTCCGCAGAAGAGAATATTGTCGTAAATCTTCCCGAAATTATCCGCGAAATCCTTCGCATATTCATAAGCCCTGGCCGCCGCAGCCTTCGCGGAAATGCCTGTGTTGGGATTTACAATGTCCTCCGAATACCAGTCCAGAGAGAAATCCGCAAACCGCGCGGAGACGGGCAGGGAAGAAATCCCCGGCGATGAGAAGGCCATCTCGGCTTCCCTTTTCAGGAAGCAGGCGCATTTCTCGCCGTTTACAAAGCCCGTGTCCGAACAAATCGGACAGGTGTATGCCGGAACCACGTCCCCTTCCGGAAAGCCTGCGTTGATAAATATCTGCCGCTTTTCCGCGGAAAGGGCGGCGATCCTCTCCTTCAGATCAAAATCCGCAGCAGAAGAATACCCCAGCCGGATGCGGGCCTTTTCAAGGCCTGCGGCTGCGATTTCCTCATCAATGGCGGAAAGCCTGGGGTGCGCGGCATAGACTTCATCCTTGCGGCTTTCCGCCGCCCGGACTGCATCCATCCGCCGCGCCTCATATCCGCGGAGAAGTTCGTCGTACTGTGCGTTCGTCAAAATCATACTTTATCTCATAAAGCCCTCCCCTGGGGGAGGGTGGCCCGTAGGGCCGGGTGAGGGTTACTGTTTATCCAATATCTTATCTATCTCATCGAAGTTATACTCATGCTGCGTAAACTGGTGAAATCCGTTCTTTGCGGCCTTCTCCCCCTTCGGGGCGGCCTCCGCCTTTTTGCGGCGGTCCGCATCCAGCCGTTCCACATCCGCCTTCACCTTCACGCCGGCCTCCTTCCAGTTGGAAAGAATACCGTCGGCGTATTTGAAGCTCTGCCGGCCGGTGGACGCCAGGGTCCGGGCCGCGGCCTCTGCGATGATTTCCGTGGAAAAGCCGAATTCCTTGACCCAGCGGTCGATGAAGCGGATTTCCTCCTCGATGGGGTTGCGGTTGGTGATTCCGAAGCTCTTCAATACCGCGAAATACCGCTTTCCCCAGGTGCCGGACTGCAGCTTCGCGTCCTCCACCGTGGTCACCTTCGCCTTGTGCCACTCCAGGGCCACCTTTTCGATGTAGCGGATGTCCGTCTTTCCCTTTTCCACGCAGTATTCGATGAGGTACTCCACCAGCGCGTCCGAAAACTTCAGACCGTCATAGAAATACAGAATTTTCGAGCTTTCCACCCCGGAGAGGGTATGCCCCAGCATCTGTTCGCAGGCGAAAAGCATCTGCCGCACTTCCTCGTGACCGGCTTTAAGCGTCCGGATCCGGTCCTGGGAGACGGCCCGGGAGGGAATATTGGATTTCGCCTCCGGCATCAGCTCCAGCCGGGCTATTTCGCCCTTTACGCGGCTGACGCGGCACAGTCCCCGTTCCTCCCAGTATTCCAGGGCATCCAGGATGTCCGTTTCCTCACAGGAGAAAAAAGCCGCCAGCGCTTCCAGCGAGATTTCCACCTCGGAGCGGTGGGTGAGGCTTAACAGGTAGAGGTAGACCTTCACATAATCCCCCGGCGCGTCGGGCAGATGCCGGTCGATGAAGCTGTCGGGAATAAGGGTCATCCCGGCGCCGGTCTGTTTAACCTGCATCATGACAATGCACCGTATTTGTCCAGGAGATTCTCCCCGATGTCCACCACGTTGCCGGCGCCCATGGTCAGCAGCAAATCACCGGGCTGCACATGTTCGGCCACGTATTCCTCGATTTCGGGGAAGGTTTTGATGTAGTGGGCAGGGGTTCCCAGGGAAATAATCCGATCCGCCACGTCTTTGGAGGAAATCCCCAGGTTATCCTTCTCCCGTGCGGCGTAAATCTCCGTCAGGATCACCTCGTCCGCCCGGGCCAATGCTTTCGCGAACTGGGAGAGGAGGGATTTGGTGCGGGTGTAGGTGTGGGGCTGGAATATCACCCAGAGCCTCTTGTGGGGGTATTT
The DNA here is from genome assembly GCA_902796005.1 of uncultured Lachnospiraceae bacterium. GTDB lineage: Bacteria > Bacillota > Clostridia > Lachnospirales > Lachnospiraceae > Alectryocaccobium. Next base: position 10,859 of record CADBNF010000047.1, read on the forward strand.
GAGGGCGGCGTCCAGGGTCGCGTTGATCTCCGTGGGATGGTGGGCGTAATCGTCCACGATTTCGAAGCCCTTCACGAAGCCCTTGGTCTGGAACCGGCGTTCGGTGCCGGAGAAGGTGGCAAAGCCCTCCTTGATGGCGTCATTGCCGACGCCCAGCTCCCGCGCCGCGGCGATGGCCGCGATGGCGTTCAGGATATTGTGGCGGCCGGGGACCTTTAAGGTGTACCGGCCTATATTTTCGCCTTTGTACAGCAGCGTAAAGCTGGGATGGGCGTATTCGTCGTAGAGAATGTCATCCGCGGTGTAATCCGCCGCGCCGTCCATGGAGAAGGTGATGACCTTGCAGGGCAGCCCTTCGGTGAAATAGGTATATTCGGGGATATCGGTGCAGATGATAAGGGTCCCGTCCGCGGGCAGCAGCTCGGCAAAGGCGCGGAAGGATTTGCGGATATTTTCGTAGGTACCGAAGAAATCCAGGTGATCCGCGTCCACGTTGAGGATCAGGCTTACGTTCGGGAAAAAGCTTAAAAAGCTGTTGGTGTACTCGCAGGCCTCCGTGATAAATACATCGGGCCCGCCCACGCGGATATTTCCGCCGATGGCGGGAAGGATGCCGCCCACGGAAATGGTGGGGTCTGTGTCCGCCGCCAGGAAAATGTGGGAGAGCATGGAGGTGGTCGTCGTCTTGCCGTGGGTGCCGGAGACGGCCACGGAGGTTTTGTAGTTCTGCATCAGCTGGCCCAGCAGCTCGGCCCGGGTAAGCATGGGAAGACCCCGACCTGCAGCTTCGGCAAATTCGGGGTTATCGGGATGGATCGCCGCCGTATAGACCACGACGTCGATGTTATCTGTGATATTTTCGGCCCTCTGGCCATAGGCAATCTCCGCACCCATACGGGTGAGGTGATCCGTGAGTTCGGATTCTTTGGAATCGGATCCGGAGACGGTGAACCCTTTATCGAGCAATATCTCGGCGAGGCCGCTCATGGAGATGCCGCCGATGCCGATGAAGTGGACGTGTTTGGGTTTATTAAAATCCAGCTGGTACATATATTCTCCTAATATAGTTATACTCGCATCAAATATGCTCGTGTGGCTTTATATTCTTCCAATCTAATTATACATTTTTTGGTTTACAATTCAAGTAAACCCGCATGATTATCTTATTAATTTCCCGGAACAGGAACGTGCTCATCTTCCACGGAGGTATCAATTACATCGCTGTCTTCCAGGGGTTCGTCTTCTTCGCCTTTGTGTTCTTCAACCAGCGCGGCCAGAAAATCGGAGTCATCTTCCAGGTGACAGATAAGTGCGATGCGGTGTACCCTGGGGGCCAGGTTGTTGTTCAGGGGCCAGCAGGTGTACATCACCAGTTCTTCACGGTCGCGGTTCGGCCAGACGTAGGAGGTATCCTCCTGCTCGAAGATGACCACGTCGTCCACTATATATTCGTAGGCACCGTAGGTGGTGGCCACATGGACATGGGTACCCACTTCGGTGGTTTCGATTTCTTCAAAGTCCAGGTTGACGTGGGCAGCCATGGTGATCCGGCCGCCGACACCGCAGAATTCCGAGTAGCCCGGGGTGACCGCGCCTACCATCAGGGTGTCCGCGTCGTCCACGTCCGCATAGTAGACCGGGATGTCGCGGCGCTGCCAGCCGTCCACATTCACGGTGGCCCACTGGGAGCGGTAGGGGATGACAGGCAGGTCGATCTGGGATTCAGGCAGTTCCCAGGTATCATCGGCTTCGATGACGATGGGCAGCTCCACCTGGCCCGCAGAGGAGTCGCTGCTGGCCGCGTACTGCTCCGGAGAGGCTGCCAGGGCCTGCACATAGCCCGTCTGGATGGTCACCCGGTAGAGGAAGACCGCGCCGAGGACGGCAGCAGCGGTGAAGAGCACGTAGGGCATCACCAGCTTTGTGGTACTTCTGGTCATCCGGCGGCTGATATGATGCTTTCCGCCGGGATAGATTTTACTCCTTTTGTAGATACGGAACATCAGGGAAATCAGCAGCACAAGTCCCGCCGCGATCATGATAAGGCCGCTGACGGTGCTGAGCACCTGAAGAAAGCGGTCAATCAGGGCATTGGCGAAGAGCTTCAGGCAGCCGTTTGAGAGCACCAGATGGGCCTTGAAGTCATACCGGCGGAACAGCATGGCCAGCACGAAAACCGCCGCGGCAGGGATGGCCACGAAGGCGCTGCCAAAGCTTATGTGGCTTGCTTTCGAGCTCTTCCTTCCCGGCAGCAGGATGGCCAGAACAGCAGCGACAGCCGCGATGACGCCGCAGAGAATGTAGAGGCTCGCGGCCTTCTGCAGTACAGAACCCGACGTCAGCTTCGTCACGGCATTGATCTGGTCCGGACGGATGAGCATGATGGCGTCTTCCGTAAGCTCCGCGAATTCGACGGCGATCTCCCGGATGGCTTCCGCATTGATCTCCTCACCCGGATACGCTTCTTCGAAATATTCCCGCAGGGCGGTATCATAGCCCGTGTAGGGGAATTCGACATAGCTCATCTGCGCGCCGGGCTGGGTCACTGCGGCGTAGAGATCCCGGTAGTAGAGGCTTACGGAATCCGCCACGTCCGCCCGGTTCACCATAGCCCGTACCGCGTCCTGCTCCACGCCGTAATACTGGGCATCCCTTGCCAGAATGTCCCCGATCTGCTCGGTTAGGGTATTGATGTAGTCGGAGTCCGGAATATTCAGGAAGAAATTCCGGTCATAGACCGTCCCGTGCAGGGTGGTCAGCGCGATGAAAGCCAGAGTGAAAACCGCGGCGACAAGGCCGAGTACTGTCCGAAGTATTCTCTTTCCCATAGGTTTATATATCCTTTATATCAAATCAAAACCAAAAACATAACATTTCCGCCGTACAGTCCGCTCCGGCGCAAATACCCAGGCAGACAGTCATTCTATTATGCCCGCAGCATCGAAAAAAATCAAGTCATTTCCTATAAAAAGAGAAAGTCTCATTTCCGTCTGTGAATTATCCCCGATTTCTTGCATATTTTCCACAAAAGAATTGTAAAAAATAATAGTTGTCTGTAGCTGTCATATAAGATAGAATAGTTCTACTATTTTAATCTTTTAATGTGGGTTAATATGGTCAGGAGGGAAGAACATGCTTCTGGCGGATATGCACATCCACGCCCTTTACGGGGTGGATGACGGTGCGCGGACAGAAGAAGAGATGCGGGCCATTGTGACGAAATCCTACGAGGAGGGCGTCCGGGTCATGTGCGTGACGCCGCATTTCCATCCCCGGTATTTCGGGGACAACCGGGAAGGGGTGCAGACGGCTTTCGATGGTTTAAAGGAGTACGCGAGGGAGAACCTGCCCAAGCTCATGCTTTTCCGCGGAAACGAGCTGAGATACGACAAAGGCGCACCTGCCTGGGTCAACCAGGGTGACTGCCATACGTTAAACGGCACCGACTACCTGCTCTTCGACTTCCTGATGGACGACGACCGGGACTTCATCGTGGACGGCGTGCGGGACATCCAGAGATCCGGATACCGGCCTGTTCTGGCCCACGCGGAACGCTACACCGCCTTTCATAAGGACTGGCGGACCTTACGGTCCATGAAGGAGGACGGAGTTGTCATCCAGATGAACGCCGGGTCCCTCGAGGGGGATTACGGCCGGGCCATCATGAAGCAGGCCCGGACCCTGATGGACTACGGAATTGTCGACGTCGTGGGCTCGGATACCCACAGGCCCGATTCCGGCAGGTACTATTCCCTGGCCAGGACGGCCGAAACCATTCGGAAGAAATACGGCGAAGCAGCGGCGGAAGCCCTTTGCCGGAGAAATATTATCGAGATCTTACTGGGGGAAGACTGATATGGAGAACACCAAGAAAAATGACGTGGTGGAGATAAA
>CADBNF010000048.1 GCA_902796005.1 uncultured Lachnospiraceae bacterium
TACAGGCGCATGTCCACGGCCCCGTTGTCGATATCCAGCACGATGAGCTTATTGGTCTCCGCCTGCAGGGTATCCACCTGTTTCCTCACATACCGGACGCCGAAAAACGCTGCCGCCGCGATGACAATAATCAGGATAATTACCGGAACAGGATTTTTCCTTTTCTTCCTGCGTTTTTTCTTTTTCTTTCTGTTGTCTGCCATAAATACTCCCCATATTTAAGGTTGTCCGGCCGGCAGGAGGCATTTTCTCTCATCCCGCCGCAACGGCTCTGACTTTTGACAATATATTATATACTAAAAATATGTCTATTTAAAGTCTTTTGCCAGAAATTCCTTCAGGTTCGCGAAAAAGCGGTCTTCAAAGGCCGTATCCTCGCCCCGCCAGGTGGCATTGATGTAGGTCTTGTCCCCGTAGCTGTTCACACAGCAGTTGGTGCCGGACAGAAGCCGCGGCGTAAGGAAGGACTGCTCGCTTTCGATATAGGGTGCCAGTTCGTCGGGCACCATGCTCACCCCCAGGTTGGACAGGGTCATCGTGGAGGAAACCTCGCCGAACAGGCTGTAGCCGAAGCGCATGATTTTCTCCTTAATCCATAAGGGAATCGCCTTGGAAATCCAGTAACGCTGCAGGTTCGCATTCATGGACATGATGACCAGCAGCTCCTTCGGCGTGGACAGCTCCTTCATCTGGGTGGCCACCTCCGCCACCAGCTCCGGGAAGGTCAGGTCGTACTCCAGCTTCACCCCGGGCATTACGTAGAGCAGGAAATTGCGCACGCTGATGCTGGGAAATACCCTTCGAAGATCCACGGGCACCATGATCCGCACGGTGCTCTTCCGGTTCTCCTCCGTATCCTCCTTCTGGAACTGGAAAATGGTATAAATCTGCACCGCCACCAGGAAGGCGGTCATGCTGACGCCGTACCTGCGGGCAACGGACAGCAGAAGTTCCGTATCCACCGCGTCCGTGCAGTGGTGAATCAGCGGATCGTCCCCGGTATCCTTCACCATCCTGTAGGCCTTCACCCGGTCCGCAAACCAGCCGGTCCTCTTCGCGTAGCGCAGGTAGTCATCGGAAACCTCCTCCGCCCGCACCGGGTCCTCCGGCAGGAACAGGGTGTCCGACGCGGTAAAGCTTACCCCGTGCTTCAGATGGATGTACTCCGCCGCCAGGCTGTGGAGGAAGACAAAGCCGCCGTAGCCGTCGGAAATGGAATGGAAGCATTCGAAGGCAATCCTTCTGCCCCGGTATTTGATCCGTATGGCGCACTCCTCGATTTCCTCGTCGCTCATGACGGCCATGAAGCTGTCATCCGGCATGACCTTCGGCACTTCCTCAGAAGGAATGATGGAATGGGCGAAGAAGCCGGAATGGATGCCGGCAATGATGGTGGGGAACCGGGCAGCCAGGTTGTTCACTGCCTGCTGGAGAATTTCCGGGTCCACTTCTTCTGTAAGCACAATATCCTGTCGAAACATATTGGAATAATTTTCCAGCTTGGTCCCCATGTGCAGGATTGCGGAGATGTCCAGCGGAAAATTAATATCTGTCTTTTTAGCCATGGTCTTTTCCTAACGATATACGTACTTGCGGCAAAGACTGCTCCCCTGCCGCAAGTCGGATTGTATCATGAATCCATAGGGCAGTCAAACTGTGTTTGGAATGGCTGTCCGAACCGGCAGGCGGACGGTTTTCTGCTGCCGGCACAGAGCACAAAAAAAGCGGCCGCAGAAATCAAATGTTCTGCGGCCTTATAAAGTAAAGGAGAAAAACGAATAAGTTATGAATTCTTCATTAACCGGCAAATGCCTCTATCACGGCGGCTATTTCGTCCGGCTTTTCAATGGGAATGAAATGAGAGCAGCCGGGGAATTCCGCAAATTCCGCGCCTTTGATAAGCGTCTTGATGTATTCCACGGCCTTCGGGCCGCAGTAGGTGCTTCTTTCGCCGTGGCAGAACAGCACCGGCAGGTCCAGCCTTTTATAGGGTTCCTCCAGGCTGAGCATGCATACGGATACCCACATGGCCGTACAGGCAACGGAATCCGGGTTCTGCGCACATACCTTGTCCACATAAGCCCTGACCAGTTCCGGGTCCTTATTCAGCACCATGTCCCCTTTTTCCGGCATTTCCTGGGCAAACAGCCGGATATCCCTGTGCATTTTCTCCAGGTCCTCCATGCATTCTTTTGCCGTATAGGTTCCGTCATAGAATCCGTAGGGATAGTGTTCGTCGGAGAGGATCTGCACGTTGTTGTCAATCAGCACGAGACGGGAAACCCGCTCTTTTCCGAAGGTGTCCAGGTAGAAGGTGCTGACCACGCCGCCCATGGACCAGCCCACCAGCACGACGTCATGCAGGTCCAGATGTTCCAGGAACTCTTTCAGGTCAAGCACAAGCCGGTCAACGGTGTAGCCCTTTGTCGGACGGTCGGATTTCCCGAAGCCTCTGTGATCATAGGTTATGATGGTATAATCGCCCTTAATCTGCTCCACCAGGAGGTTCAGGGCCAGCTGGGTTCCTCCCCAGCCATGCAGCAGAACCATGGGTTTTTTTCCGGTTCTGTGCACCGTATAACAAATCTTCACGCCGTCATCTGTTTCAAAGTAATCCTGTCTGGCCATTTTTCATCCTCCTTACCAAATCTGTAATTCCGCTGCTTCATTTTCGAGTTCTTTCCGAAAATCCGGATGGGCAACCGCGATAAGGTTGCTCACGCGCTCGGCAATGCTTCTTCCGCGCATCGGCGCAATACCGTATTCCGTAACGACATAGTCCACGTCATTCCGGGAAAGGCTGACGATGGTGCCGCTGCCCAGCCGGGGAACTATCGTGGAAACCGTGCCCTTTTTCGCGGTGGAATGCAGCGCAATGATGGATTTTCCGCCTTTGGACCTTACGGCGCCGAAAGCGGTATCGAACTGGCCGCCGGTACCGGAATACTGGCGGGGGCCGATGCTTTCCGAAGCGACCTGGCCCGTCAGGTCGATCTGTACGGCAGTATTGATGCTCACCATGTTGTCATTCTGGGCAATAATGAAGGGGTCGTTGACGTTTCTGCCGCGCTTGAACTCCACCATCGGATTATTGTTGACAAAGTCATACAGCTTTTTGCTGCCGTAGACAAATGTTCCCACCATTTTTCCGGGATAAACCTGCTTATACTTGTTGGTAATGACGCCGGCTTCATACAGGTCTGCCATGGAATCCGTAATCATTTCCGTATGCACGCCCAGATCCTTCTTGTCCATCAGGCTCATGGCCACGGCGTTGGGAATATTGCCGATGCCCAGCTGGATGACGGAACGGTCCTCCACCAGAGAGGCAATATTGCGGCCGATGGCCAGGTCCACTTCGCCCGGCGCAACAGGATTCATCTCAAATCTGGGATATTCGCTTTCCACCAGAAAGTCAACGTCACGGATATTTACCACGTTCTCACCGAAGGTCCGTGGCGCATCGGGGCTGATCTCCAGCACCACGATGTCCGCCTTTTCCAGCATATCCATCTCGAAGGCAATTCCGTAGGCAATGTTCAGGTTTCCGTGCTCGTCCATCGGCGCGGAAACGCCCCAGAACATGTTCACCTTTTTATAGGCGGTTTTATTCGGGCCGGTCCTGCTTAAATGGGCAGGCATGAAGGTCATTCTTCCCTGCGGCTGCATCATTCTTTCCTGCGCGCCGTAGAACCAGGCCTCATAGCTGATACAGTCTTTGTACTCCTCTTCCATAAAAGGATATTTCTGAAGAATCATGGAGGACTGGAGATGCACGTTCTTTGCACGTCCCTTTACCTCATGCAGATGGCTTAACAGTGTAGGCGCGCCGCCGGCAATCTGGCCGACACTGATGAAATCGTCATCCTTGATCATTTCGATAATCTGCTCCGGCCGGCGCAGTTTTTCCTGATATTCTCTCTGATAACCGGACATTTCTTCTTTCTCCTTTTTAACTGTTTACCAGCGCAGTACGCCGCCGTTCCAGATGTAGCCGAAGCCCATGGCAATAACGCCGACCAGACTGCCTTCTTTAACCAGTCCCTTCTCTTCTGCCATGTTCAAGGCAATGAGAGGGTCCAGCTGGCCTACATGGCCGAAATCGGAAAGATAAGTACCTTTCTCCAGCGGAAGGCCCAAAAGCTCGAACAGCATTTTGTGGCTCTTCACGTTCATGTGCAGCGCGCAGACGCAGTCCAGGTCAGCAAGGGTTTTGCCGACTTTCGCCAGCGCCATCTCCTCAACCTTTGCCAGGTTGGACAGCGTCACCTTGCCCAGTCTTTCACGGAAGGCCTGGGGGTCTTCCAGACGGAAATATTTCAGATAATTGTCATTGATGTTTTCGAGGGTAAAGGGGCATTTGGTGCCGCCGCCAGGAACTACGATGGCGTCGGAGAAGGAACCATCCGCAATAGCCGCCGCAGCAAGGAAGTTTCTGCGCTCATAACCTCTCTTCATAATGCAGGCCGCGCCGCCGCAGGATACATCGAACAGGAAAGATACACTTGTATCAGTATAATCGACCTTGTCGACATTGCGATAGCCGCCCACCAGCATAACCGTGCTGATATCCGGATTGGTCTGCATGTACATCTTTGCCTGCTCCATGGCGACGATGGCAGAACCGCACTTGTTCTCAATCTGGTAGCACCATGCGTTTACCGCACCGATTTTATACTGTACCTTCGGGCCGATGGAATAAATATGATAATCGCCCCAGTTCTCACCGAAGTAAATGATGAGGTCGATTTCTTTCGGGTCCACACCGGTTTTGTTCAGGCAGTCCTGCGCAGCCGCTACAGCCAGGTCACTGGTCTGCTCGTCATGCCCGGGGTAATAAATATGATTGATACCGAATTTATCTCTTACGACTTCCGCAGGAACACCGGACAGTCTGCTGATTTCTTCATAATCTCTGGTGGTTTCCGGAAAGGCAAAGCCAAATCCGACGATTCCGCATTTCACATCCATATCCATGTTGCTCTCCTATCTATGACTGTATTTTTCATTTATTCATTGTTTGGTTTTATGCAGAGCCCCGGCTTACCGGAGCTCTGCTCAAGCTTATTCGGTGATGAGTGACCGTTTTACCAGCTGCGCAACAGCTTCAATCAGGGTATAAACGGTTTTTTCGTACATCTCGGGACCGATGGCATCCTCATGGAACTGCAGGAAATTCACCGATCGCATCAAATAAGTAATTGTTCTGGCATCGATGCTGTATCTTCCGCGGGCATCCAGCCAGCCTTGAATTAACTCACACATCTGTTCATTGATAATATCGTTATATTCACTCAATCTCTGTTTAACCTGTCGGTTGGTAATAGCAGAGAATACCTCGCTTTCATAAACGATATTCAAAATGGGACGTTTTTTTCTGGCATTGTACAAAATATCGAAATATTTTTTTACCAGTTCATCAATATCATCCGTTGTGTTGTTTTTTAGGTGGCGCAATGCATATTTCTGAACTTTCTGCCGTTCCTGGCTGTATATTTCCATGAAAAGATCGCCCTTTGAACTGAAGAAGTTATAAAACGAGCCTTTTGCTATACCGACTTTTTCCGTGATGTCGTCCACATTCGTTTTGTTAAAGCCGAAATGTTCAAACTGTTCCAAACCGACGGAAAGCAGTTCGTTTCTTATAGCTTCTTTTTCCTGTTCAGAAAAATGCTTTGGCATGTTATTCCCTTTCGAAACAAATAATGGTTCTGTTAGTCTATGCTAGATTCTACACTGAGAATATGCAGTTTTCAAGAAAAAGTCTGCCTTTTTTACAGGTACTTTTATCTGCCGGGAGCGGTAACCGGGAATGTCATATCCTCCAGAGAACAGATATATGCTGCCTTAACGGTGGTGCCGCCGTTTTCTTCATCCGGAATGATTTCCGCTACAGCGTGGGGCTGCATCAGCTGATGGTCTTCCGCACGGAAGTACACTTTACCTTTAACGCTGTCCATTTCCAGGCCTTCCAGTGCAGAGATAATGGCATCGGCATCCGTGCTGCCGGCTTTCTTAATGGCCTCAACGATACCCTGTGCAGCAGCAAAGGATTCGCCTGCGGCATAGTCGGGAAGCTCGCCGTTAAACAGCTGTTTATGAATCTCAATGAATTTAGCA
>CADBNF010000049.1 GCA_902796005.1 uncultured Lachnospiraceae bacterium
GCGGAAGTGTCGGAACTGGCAGACGAGCTAGACTAAGGATCTAGTGACTATTGCAGTCGTGTGGGTTCAAGTCCCATCTTCCGCAGAACTCAAAAAGAGAATCCCGGAGTATCTAACTCCGGGATTTTCTTTTTAAGGTCCGCCGAAGCGGACCTTAAACCCGGAGTATCTAACTCCGGGTTCAATCTCGGAAGCTTCGGGGAAGCTTCCTCGGTCGGTTCGGCGGGAAAAAGGTCCACCGGACCTTTTTCTTTTTCCGCCTCACCCCATCTTCCGCAGTTATTTGTTTAAATTCCAGGAGATGGTTTTTTATTTTATTGTTGGTAGAGATTTTCGGCTATAACCATAATAAGACATAAATTTGAACTCTGAAAAGAAAAACACGGTCAAAACTGCGGTCAAAACCATGGGCAGTCCGCCGCACTCCATCTTAAGCTATACATTGAATTTTCAGAGTGGGTTTATTATAATTGTATGCAGGAAACGGAAACCGAAGGCGGCATGGATGCGGCCTACTGATAAATAATAAATCATTACGGGAGAGATAAAATGAGAGAGACAGCAGCGGAAAAGGTCGGATTCATAGGCCTTGGCATCATGGGAAAGCCCATGGCGAAAAACCTTCTGGCGGCAGGGGTTCCGGTCATGGTAAATGACCTGAACGGGTCAGCGGTAAAGGAACTGGAGGGCAAAGGCGCGCTTTCCGGCAGCTACAGGGAGATCGGGGAAAGCTGCCCGGTCATCATCACGATGGTTCCGGACGGCGCAATTGTACAGCACATCCTGTTTGACGAGGGCGGCGTTGCGGAGACGGTGAAGCCCGGCACGCTTATCTGCGACATGAGCTCCGTGACTCCGGTGGAGTCCCGGGAATGCTTTGAAAGGCTGGCGGAAAAGGGAGTCGGTTTCCTGGACGCGCCGGTATCCGGCGGAGAACCCGGGGCGAAGGCCGGGACCCTGGCCATCATGTGCGGCGGAGCAGAGGCGGATTTTGAACGGATGCGGCCCATTTTCGATATCCTGGGCAGCTCCGCCATCCTTTGCGGCCCCTCGGGCAGCGGCTCCACTGTCAAGCTGGTGAACCAGATGATCGTGAACAATACCATTGCCGTGGTGTCGGAGGCCTTTGTATTTGCGGAAAAAGCCGGTGCGGACCCGGAGAAGGCCTATCAGGCCATCCGGGGTGGTCTTGCGGGAAGCGCGGTGCTGGATGCAAAGATTCCGATGATTCTGGACCGGAATTTCAAGCCCGGCGGGCCCATCCGCATCAACCACAAGGACATCAAAAACGTGGTGAATACCGCCCACGCCATTGACGCGCCGATTCCTTACACGGCCCAGCTGTACGAGATTCTCCAGAGCCTTAAAATTCACGGGCATATGAATGATGACCATGGCGGCATTGTGCAGTATTTCGAACAGCTGGCGGATACCGAGGTGAGAAGAAAATGAGTGAAAGGCTGACAACGGAGGTTCTCGGAAGACCGGAGGGGCCGGAGGAAGCCCTGGCGGAAAAGCTGTTGGCCGGGGAGCTGGCGGAGAATAATAAGAAAATCGTGGTGCTGGACGACGATCCCACCGGGGTGCAGACCGTCCATGATATTTCCGTGTACACCTGCTGGGATACCGAAACGCTGAAGGAAGCGTTTTCGGAGGACAATTCCCTGTTTTATATCCTGACCAATTCCAGGGGCCTGACCGCCGAAGAGACGGAAAAGCTGCACCGGGAAATTGCCGACAATGTGGATGCGGCGGCGAAGGCCTGCGGCAGGGAGTATTTCTTCATCAGCCGGAGCGATTCCACGCTGCGGGGACATTATCCTCTGGAGCCGGAAATCCTGCGCGAACGGTATGAGGAAAATACCGGCAGAAAGGTGGACGGGGAAATCCTCTGCCCCTATTTCCTGGAGGGCGGCCGGTATACCATCGGCAACGTACATTACGTCCGTTACGGGCAGGAGCTGGTGCCGGCCAACGAAACGGAATTTGCGAAGGACAAAACCTTCGGCTATACGGCGGGGACCATGCCGGCCTATGTGGAGGAGAAAACCGCCGGAAAATACAAAGCCCAGGACGTAACCTGTATCAGCCTGGAAGACATCCGGGCCATGCGTATCGATAAAATAGAAGAGCAGCTGCTGCGGGTGGAGCATTTCAACAAGATTATCGTAAATGCGGCGAAGGATGCGGACCTTCGGGTGTTCTGCACGGCGCTTTTCAGGGCGATGAAAAAGGGTAAGGTTTTCATGTTCCGGACCGCGGCCTCCATCGTGAAGGTCATGGGCGGGATTTCCGACCGGCCGCTTCTTACCCGGGCGGAAATGATTCCGGATGAAAGTGCCTGCGGCGGGCTTATCCTGTGCGGCTCCCATACCGGCAAGACCACTGCCCAGCTGGAAGCCCTGAAGGAACGGAAGGACATCACCTTTATCGAGCTTGACGCCTCCCTGGTGAAAAACGAGGCAGCCTTTGCCGCAGAGGTTGACCGGTGCTTAAGGCTTGAAGAGCAGGAAATCAAAGCCGGCCGGACAGTCTGCTGCTATACCAGCAGGACCCTGGTGACGGCGGATACGGGCAATAAGGAGGACGAGCTGAAGCTGGCCTTACGGATATCGGATGCGGTGACCTCCCTTGCGGAAAGGCTGACGGTAAAGCCGGCCTTTATCATCGCCAAGGGCGGCATTACCTCCAGCGAAGTGGGTACGAAGGCCCTGAAGGTCCGCCGGGCAAATGTCCTCGGTCAGATCCTTCCCGGCATCCCCGTGTGGCAGACCGGGGCGGAGAGCCGTTTTCCGGGCATCTGTTATGTGATTTTCCCCGGAAATGTGGGAGAGGAGGACAGCCTGGAAAAAGCCGTGGCTATTCTGTCCCGCAAGGCATAAAAATGGAGGGCTTTTGGGGCGTTGTGTTCCGGGGGCTACAAGGTCTTGTGGTTGAACAAACCGTTACCTTATGGTATGATTTAATATACGAAAGAATATTTACCGGGCGAGGAGAGTCGGAAGATGTTTTGTTATAACTGCGGAACCAGACTGGAAGAGAACGAGAAATTCTGCTACAGATGCGGGGCGAAGGTCCGTGACCGGAGCGGCAGAACCCCGGTGATGATGACGCCGGAGCCGGAGACCGAGTGGGAAGAGATTCCTGCGCCGACCGACAATCAGGTGAAGCCGGAGACCCCGGGCTGGGGTACACCGGAAGCTCTGGAAGCGGCTACCATGGGCAGTGTCGGAACGGACATGCCCGCGGAGGAGAACCAGCGCAACAGCGGCCTTCCCGTTCAGAAATATTTTGAGAAGGTGCTTTCCGAGGTCTTTCCCGATGCCTATGTGGAGGTGCAGGATGTTTCCTATCCCGGACCTGCCCGCTGGGTAAAGAGCGGCCTTCTGGGCAAATACCACAGCGAGCCCGGAGAGAAAAAGCCCGCCTGGCTTTTCCTTGTCCGTAAGGACCGCCTTCCGATACTGGCTGTGGAGGTCATGGCTATTTACAATAAATCCAGGACAAAGCTGCGCACCTCCTATACAAAGAACGGCGTTCCCTATATCCGTTTCTATCATGACGTGGACGTCTGGTGGAATACGAAGAGCTATATCCGGGAACGGGCCCTTCAGGCAGTAAAATAAATAACAGTGCATAAAACAGAAAGAGAACGCTTACTGCGTCTGCGGCGGATCCGGCAGAGGACGAAAAACAAAGGCTTCGCAGACAGCCGTTTCCTGTACGATTCCTGCAGTTCCGGAAGCAATTTCGCTTCCTGAACTGGACCCGCGGCCCTCCGGATGGGTGCAGGCCACCTGCGGTCGGGCCGAATCCCAGGAAATTTCCCTGGGATTTAAGGTTTTCTCTTTCTGTTTTTTTTATTTGGGGGAAATATGAGCCTTCTGGACGACCTGGAACGGCCGGCGGTGTGGCAGGCCTACCGGGAATACAAGGCCCGGCAAAGCGCTGCTGACTGGCAGGAAAAGGACCTGGAAAAGTATATCGAAAAAGCGGCCTACCTTCCCGTCCTGCGGGGTATCCGGGAGGGGGAGGCTTTTCCGCTGCCCGTAAAAAAGGAAATTGTCAAGGCCTACAGCGGGAAAAAACGGGTGGTCTATACCTATCCCGGCGCGTACAACCGGGTGCTGAAGGTCCTGACCTGGCGCCTTCTGAGAGAGTATGATCACCTCTTCAGCCCGAACCTGTATTCCTTCCGGCCCGGCCACGGGGCGAAGGAAGCCATCCGGAGGCTGACGGGGATTCCCGGCATCGGGAAATGCCATGTCTATAAGGCGGACATCAGCGATTATTTCAATTCGGTGGACCTGGATCTGTTCCTGCCGGTGCTTTCGGAGACCCTGGCAGACGATCCGGCGCTGTATACCTTCCTTTCAGAGCTTTTAAAGGAGCCCCTTATCTATGATCACGGACTGCCCCTGCCGGAGGAGAAGGGAATTATGGCGGGGACGCCCCTGGCCTGCTTTTACGCGAACCTTTTCCTTGCGGACCTGGACCGGTATTTTGAAGAGCGGTCGGTTCCCTATGCCAGGTATTCGGACGACATTATCGTATTCGGGAAAACGGAAGAGGAACTGAATGGTTATGTAAACCATATCCGGGCCTGTTTGTCCGAAAAGCACCTGAAGATGAATCCGGAGAAGGAGGTTTTCACACGTCCGGGAGAGAAATGGACCTTTCTGGGATTCTCCTGGCAGGAGGGAAAGCTGGATATTGCGCCGGCGTCCCTGGAGAAGCTTAAAGGAAAGATGCGCAGGAAGAGAGAAGCCCTGCGGCGGTGGCAGATAAAAAAAGGCCTTTCCGGGGAAAAGGCGGCGAAGGGTTTTGTCAAAGCCTATAACCGGAAGCTTTTCGAAACGGCTGGCGACAATGACCTTACCTGGACGCGGTGGTATTTTCCGGTTATCAATACCACGGAAAGCCTGAAGGCCCTGGACCTTTACGCCCAGGACTGCCTGCGGTATCTCATCAGCGGGAAGCACACCAAGGCCCGGTTCAACGTACGCTATGCCGACCTCAAGGCCCTGGGCTACCGCTCCCTGGTGCACGAATATTACGAACAAAGAGAAGAAAAAACGAGAGAAACGCCGGAATAAGCGGCGGACTCCCGTTTTGTGCTTTTAATAAACTGCGTCAAAGCTGTGCCGGTACGGAAATTAAGCCGTCCCGGATTTATTCTTTTTCTTTCTGAACAGCCGGGCAAACAGCCCGTCCTCCGGCTTGATCTCCACGGTGGAGGGGTGGGTGCAGTTGCAGGACAGGCTCATGGAGCCGCCGTTTTCCAGGTATTCCCCGCAGTTCGGGCAGCAGGCTGCGGTATCGATGACTCTGCTCTGGCAGTTCGGACAGGTGATAAGCGGCATGCTTTCCCTCCTTTCCCGGTTCAAAGGCCTTGCCTTTTTGCGTTTGCTTTGCAACAATTATATTATACAATATTTTCAGAAAAAAACCATAAAAAGATGCCGGACCGTCGTATATAATGATATAAACAGACAGTTTACGTGAAAAACACAAGGAAATGCATGGATTTACCCTTATATCGGAGGAGAAAAATGAAAAAGAAAGGAAGATTTATCCTGGCTGCCCTGGCCGGTCTGCTTGCGGTCACGATGGCAGCCTGCGGCAGCAGGGGTTCCGGCGCAACCGGCCAGTACTATGTTGTGGAGGAGGCCACGGCACCGGGCGAGAGCAAAGGCTACCGGAACGAAGCAGCGGCAGCGGATACCGATACCACGGAATCGGCTTCGTCCGGTTACAGCTTTTCGAACCTTGCCGGAAGGGAAGACGTGAAGCTTATCTTTACGGCGGACATGACCATGGAGTCCGTGGATATGGACGTGACCATCGGAAAGATCGAGAAGCTGGTCAATGACTTCGGCGGCTATATCGAAAGCTGCACGGTGGGTACCTCCTACGCTTATTTCACCCTCCGGGTGGCCAATACGAGCTTCGACGATTTCCTCGACGCCGTGAGAAACGAGGGCGAGGGTACGGTGACCGAGCTTTCCCGGAATGTGGAGGACATCGGCACCCAGTATGCGGATGTCGAAGGCCATCTGGAAACCCTGCGGATCAAGCAGACAAGGCTGCAGGAGCTGTTGAGCCAGGCGGAGGAGATGGCAGACATCATCACCCTGGAAAGCGAGCTGTCCGACGTGGAAGCGGAAATCAACCGCTACACAACCCAGAAGAACAATTACGACAGCCTCATCGGCTTCTCCACCATTCACATCAACCTGTATGAACGGGCAGTGGCTTCGGCTACGCCGGAGGCTTCCCTCGGGGAGAGAATCAGTATCGCCTTCAAGACCGGTCTGCAGAACATTAAGGAAGGCGCCGCCAACTTTGCGGTCTTCCTGGCGGAAACCTGGCTGGGGTGGATTATCTTCATTGCCATCGTGGTCGTGATTGTAAAGATTATCAAAGCCCTGGTGAAAAAATCCCGCATGAAAGCGGAAGAATACAGAAGAGCCGTGCCGCCGCCTCCTGTACGCCGGCAGAACCGCCCGAACAGGACGGATAACAGGACGGAAACCGTGGAAAAGGACGAGCACAGAGAAGTGTAAAAGATAAAGGGTGACGCAAAAAGCGTCACCCTTCTTTTTTGTCCGCTTCACTTTTCAGTACATAGATTTTCTGCGGCTGGTTGTTGCGCAAGCTCCGGAAAACTGTTTATAATAAACCTCCCTTTATTTCATGGAAGAATTATACCACACAGGAATTGGTTTGTAGTATAATATTTTCAGATTTAATCACTGTGCATAAAGGAGATTCATATGACCGACAGAGTTAAAAAGCGTCTCGCCGCCCTGCGCGCGGAGAAGAAATACACCGTCTGCACAGAGGCTGCGGACATTGTGATTGACGTATATAAGAAGCATGACGGGGACCCGCACATCGTGCGCCGGGCCTACGGTATGGCCGCCTATCTGGACAACCGGACCATTTTCATCAATGAGGACGAGCTTCTGGTGGGTAATTTCGCCTCCAAATTCATGGGCATGGAGGCGGATTACAACGGCCCCTCCTGGGATGAGGATGACCTGGAGGAAATGCTGAACAGCAATGATATAGAGATTCCGGCGGATGCGAAGGAGCGGCTGGGAAAGGTGAACGAATACTGGCGCGACCGGGGCAGGACCAACAGCGAGCGCCGCAGCCGGTATTATACCGATGACCGGATCTGGCCCTTTATCAAGCAGGGCATTCTCTGTCCGGCCTGGAAATCCAAGAAGGCAGGCAGGGGCTACGGCGGCGCCGGCGCACCCTGGGGCAATTTCAGCGGCCTGGGCCTCTATGTGCCCATGTACGGGGAAATCATTGCCACCGGCATGGAGGCGAAGATAGAGGAAGTGAAAAAGGCCATGTCGGAAATCCGCTTTCATTCCAGCGACGACATGGAAAAATTCGACTTCTTCGAGGCTGCCGTCATTCAGATGGAAGCCCTGTGCCGCACCGGCGACCGGTTCAGCGCCCTGGCGAAGGAAATGGCAGAGGCGGAAACGGATGAAAAACGGAAGGCTGAGCTTCTTCAGATTTCCGAAATCTGTGCCCGGGTGCCCAGAAAGCCGGCCCGAACCTTCCGGGAAGCCATGCAGTTTTTCCTTTTCTATTATTTCTCCATCGCCAATCCGACGCTGCCCGGCGGCCGGATCGACCAGTACATGTATCCCTATTACAAGAGGGATCTGGACGCGGGCCTGATTACCCGGGAAGAGGCGCTGGAGCTCTGCGAGCTGCTGCGGATCAAAATCATGGAGTACAACAGTGTCGGCGGCGGCAAGGCCCAGAGGGAGAAATGGGCCGGCATGGCAAGATGGCAGAATTTCATGATCGGCGGCGAGGACCGGGACGGCCATGAGGTCTCCAATGAATTCAGCTTTATCTGGCTGGATGCAGCGGAGGAGGTGCGCACCCCCCATCCCACCATTACTTTACGGGTATCGGAAAAAACACCGCAAAAGCTCCTGGCACGGGCCGTGAAATGTGTCCGCTCCGGCATCGGCATGCCCGCCTTTGTCTCCGACAAATCCATCATTGCCTTCCTGACCGGCAGGGGCGTGCCCCTGGAGGACGCCCGGGATTATGCCATGGCGGGCTGCCTGGACCTGCAGGTGACCGGACGTTCCCACCAGAATTCCGTGGGCATGTTCATTACGCCCATGATCCTGCAGCTTGCCATGAACAACGGCGTCAACCCCAATACCGGGGACGACGTGGCGCCCCATACCGGGAATTTTGCGGATTTTGAAACCTATGAGGATTTCTACCAGGCGCTTTTAACCCAGTTCGACTGGGCCATCCAGCTTATCTGTGAGGAGCACAATATCCAGCTGGATTATTTCCGGCAGTACGAGCAGGATGCGCTGCTGTCCATCTGGGCCTACGACGCGGTGCGGGTGGGCAAACCCATCATTTCCCGGAAAATGATTTACGAAAACGGTGCCCTGGTCAACATCTGCGCCATCCAGAACGTCATCAACTCCCTGGAGGTCATCAAAAAGCTGGTATTTGACGAGAAAACCGTAAGCGCGGGAGAGCTTCTGGAGGCGGTGAATACCAACTGGGCAGGCAGGGAGGACCTGCGGCAGCAGTGCCTGAAGGCTCCCAAATACGGCAACAACGACCCGGAGGTCAATGAAATCGCCCGCCGGATCTGGCACGACATCGCGGAGCTTACGAAGAAGACGAAGACCATCTACGACGCGCCGATGGTTCCCTCAGGGATCTCCATCACGGCCTATTCCCCCGCGGGCAAGGCCATGCTGGCCACCCCGGACGGGAGGATGGACTTTGATATCCTGGCGGACGGTACCACCTCGCCGGCGCAGGGCACGGACAAAAACGGTCCCCTGGCGGTGCTGCAGTCGGCCATGGCCATCAACCAGGACGAGTATATGTCCACGCTGCTGAACATGAAGTTCACCGCCTCCACCCTGAAGACGGATGCGGACGTGGAGAAGCTTTCCTCCATCATCCGGACCTACCTGACCAACGGAGGCAAGCATGTGCAGTTCAATGTGGTGGATAAGGAGACGCTTCTCGACGCCCAGCGCAACAAGGAGCAGTACAGGGACCTGATTGTCCGGGTCGCCGGCTATTCCGCCTATTTCACCACCCTGACCCCGGGCGTGCAGGAGGACGTAATCTCCCGCACGGGCCACGAGCTGTAATACTGCCCTGTTCATACAATTTAAAAGCGGACGCAGCCTTGTTTTTCTGTAGGCTGCGTCCGATGTATTTCCGGAAAGTTCATGATATCCTTACCATAGGAAAATTTATGTAGCAGCGGGAGGAAAATCATGGCTATCAACAAATACATGCAGGAAGCGATTGACCGGGACTATTCCGTCGACTGGAAGTCCTTCGGCACCTTTGACTACTTTATGCAGCAGAGAAAGCCGCCGCTTCCCGGCAGGCCCATCAGCGTAAGAGAAAACTACAAAAAGACCCTCTGGGGACAGCAGCCCCACTGGATTCCGGTATCCTTCTACGATGCCACCTATTTCACCCCGGATCCGGTGCAGGAGCATCCGATTCCAGGTAATGAAGACGGCTTCGATTACTGGGGCGTGGAGTGGATTTACGACAAAACCATCGCCGGCTCCATGGTAAAACCCGGCACCCGGGTTATCACCGATTTCGCAAAATGGAAAGAACAGGTGGACGTACCCGATCTTTCCCTGCTGGATTTCAAGACCGACGGCGAGAAGATGCAGAAAATCCTGGATCCCGACCGGCCCACCCTGGTCTTCATTCCCGAAGGCATCTTCGAACGGCTGCACGAGCTGATGCCCTTCGACGAAGCTCTCCTGGCCTTTTATGAAGAGCCGGAGCTTCTGGATGATTTCTTCGGCATGATGGCGGATTACAAGATCAACTGCGTCAAGCCCGTTTTTGAATACTACGGCCAGATCGACGGCGTTTATTACTCCGACGACTGGGGCACCCAGCGGGCCGGCTTCTTCTCCAATGACATGTTCGACGAGCAGCTGATGCCCCACGAGAAGAAGTTCATCCAGTACGTAAAGAGCACCGGCCGGTATTTCGAGCTGCACAGCTGCGGCAGGAATATGCAGTATGTGCCGGAAATGATCGAGATGGGCGCGGATATGTGGACACCCCAGTCCACTTGCAACGACCTGGATTATCTGTTCAAAAACTTCAACGAGAAGATTACCTTCACCTTCCCGGTGGACATCCCCGCAGGCGCGGACGAACAGACGGTCCGGGAAGCGGTCCGGGATTTCGTGGAGAAATACGGAAAGAACGGCCGTATCATGGCCAGTATCATGGCGCCGCCGGAGGTGGCGGAGATTGCCCGGGATGAACTTTACAATTATTCCCTGCAATATTACAATAAGCTGTACGGACGTGCATAACGCATACAACAGCTTACATCAGGATTTAAAAGAGGGCGCGGCCGCATCTGCCGCGTCCTCTTTGCCTGTCCGGAAAGGAACGGGATGAAAAAGGTTCTGCACCAGATGATAATCGCGGCGGCCTGCCTGCTGCTGGCAGGATGTGCGGCGGTGCCGCAGGAGAGTGAGGAAAAAGATGCATTTTCCGCAGTCCGGGAGGAAATCCGGCTGGAGGCCGTGCAGAAGGCCAGGCCGCGGATCCTGCCGGTGCGCAGCGTATTTCCCAGAAACGAAGAGGGGAGCATACTGGCGCTCTGGGAAAGGCGGATGCCGGAGCCGCTGCATCCCCGGGCCTGGAACGGCTGTGAAAACGGGCAGACGGTTGCTCTTAACGGAGACTGGCACTTTGCGGGGGAATCCCTGATTCATTCCGGCGCGGCGGTCATGTATATCGGGACCGCGCCGAGGAACGGCAAAATCGTCTGTGTGAATGCGGGCCACGGTACCGCCGGGTCCTACTCGGCCTACACCTACTGCCATCCGGACCATACGCCGAAGGTGACGGGCGGCACCACCTCTGCCGGTTCGCTGACGGCAGTGTCCGTGTCCTCCGGGACAACCATGGCGGACGGTACGCCGGAGGCGGAGGTGGACCTGGCTGTGGCCCTGGCACTGCGGGACCGTCTCCTGTCCGAGGGCTATGACGTGCTGATGATCCGGGAGAGCAGCGACGTGCAGCTGGACAACGTGGCCAGGACCGTCATCGCCAACAACATGGCGGACATCCACATCGCAATCCATCTGGACGGCGACGGCCTTTCCTATGACAAGGGCTGCTTTTTCATGTCCGTGCCCGAGGGCATCAAATACCTGGACAACGTGGCCGCTGTCTGGGAAAGCTCCGAGCGGCTGGGAGACTGCCTGGTGGCAGGCCTGTCTGAAAACGGAACCCCGGTTTATGGCAGCGGAAGGATGGCCCAGGATCTGACCCAGACCGCCTACAGCAGCATTCCTTCCGTGGACATCGAGCTGGGCAATACCGCCTCCGACCACGGCCCGGAAAGCGTGAACCGCTGGGCGGCGGGCCTTTTCGCCGGCGTAAACCGGTATTTCGGCTTTTCATAAGCCTCCCGGCACCGGAAGAAGAATCCTTTAGTTGAATAAAGAGAATGAATATGATAAAGTAAATTTAAAGCCGGAGAAACCGGCTGCAGCAAAGTATTTACACCCGGCAGATTCCAGCGAAGGAAAGCCGGAATAAAAAGGAGGGTAAAATGAAAAAATTCAGAAAGACAGCGGCGTTTCTGCTGACGGCAGTCCTGGCTGCGGGACTTCTGGCCGGCTGCGGCGACAAGCCCGGCAGCGGCGGGGGAAGCACGGAAAGACAGTCCCAGGCAGCTGATGTTGAGGTGCCTGAGGTCAAGGCCCTGACCGTGGAGGAAATCATGGCCCAGACCGCGGAGAACCTGGAAAAACTGGAGTCCTATGCCGTCAATGCGGATATGGAAATCGCGATGAGCATTGATTTAAGCGATTACGGCATGGATCCCATGAGCATGTCCCTGCAGATGAACATCTTCGCGGAAACCACAAAGGATCCCGAGGTTTCCCATGCCACCATGAGCATGGATGTAAAATCCCAGGATGAAACCACCTCCAACCAGGCGGAGAGCTATTCCTTTAAGGAAAATAACGTACTGAAAACCTTCACCAGACAGGCGACGGGCGGAGAGTACGGAGACTGGACAGAGCTGGAAAACTCCGGCGTGAATGCCGAAACCATGCTGGGTAAGGATATTTACACCCAGGCTGCGGAGGGCACCATCGATGCCGTTCTTGACGAAACAACCACAACCTATAACGGAAAGAACGTTTATGCCGTGCAGGTAACCGTTTCCGGCGACCAGATTTCTGGCATGATCGGCTCCGGCCTTTCTTCCCTGAACTTAAGCAAAGAGGCTTTGGAGGGCCTGAGCTACGAGATGACCCTGTACATCGACAGGGAGACCCTGCTTCCCGTTGCAGCCTATTTCGATCTGATGGAAATGATGTCCTCTGCCATGGGCGCTTCCATGGAGAGCAGCATGATGGAGCTGGTCAGCTTTGACACCTGCGAGATGACCATGGAATATTCCGGCTTTGATGTCATCTCCGACATCGTGCTTCCCGATTTTACCGCAACGGCTGAACCCGGAAGTACGGAGACCGGTACAAGTTCCAGCGGAGTTGACCCCATCATCGACAGCGAAGGCAGATATATTATCCATGCCTATGACGATTTCTATGTAGCCTGCCCCTTCCCGGAGGGCTCCAAGGTGGATTATGTTTCCGAATATGAGGTGACCGGTGTCTACGAGATCGATTCCTACGCCCATGACATCAGCATCGACTACTATTTCCTGGGCGATACCCATATCGACGAGTATGACGAGCTCTGCGATGCGGCCTACGTGCGCGAGAATCCGGACCAGTACGTCAACGTGGAGCAGTCCGAGAAGAAGTCCCTCACCTTCGGACAGTATGAGCTTGTCTACAGCCGGGTGGCCTACGACTCCGTGGTGAAGGACGATGACGGCAACGAAATCGAGCCCAACCACTACGTGGAATACGAAGGCTGGGTGGAGAAGGACGGCGTTGTCTTCGTCATCATTTACGATGAATGCCGCTTCTATGATACCCAGAAGACCGCGCTGCCCGATGACGAAGCCTTCCTGAACTTCATATACGAGCTGACGGTTTACGAGAGCGATCCGATGGCAGCGGATGCCGCCTGACGCCTGCAGAAAAGACTTGACTTTTTCCCGGACAGCGTTTAAAGTAGGGAAAAATATATAACAAAGGCGATGACGAAGACAGTAGGCTTCCATGCAAAAGCTTCAGCGAACCGGGGAGGGTGTAAGCCCGGTGCAAGTAGCCGGATGACCGAAAATCACTTCCAAGCCGCGCCGCAGAAAAGCACAGTAAGCGGCGACGTAACCTTTCGCGTCAGAAAAGGCACATATGATGGTATGTAGTAAGGTGGTACAGCGAGCTTATAAGGGCCCGTCCTTTTACAGGACGGGCCTTCTTTTACGAAACGAAAGAAAGCAGGTGGATTGATTTGGCAAAAATGACAGAGATCAGATGGCACGGCAGGGGCGGCCAGGGAGCGAAAACCGCAAGCCTTCTGCTGGCGGACGCTGCCTTCATGGCCGGCAAATACGTGCAGTCCTTCCCGGAATACGGTCCGGAGCGTTCCGGGGCCCCGATTACGGCCTACAACCGGATTTCGGATGAACGGTGCACGATACATTCCAACATCTATGACCCGGATTATTCCGTGGTGGTGGACGAAACCCTGCTTGCCAGCGTGGACGTGACCGCGGGCCTTAAGGAGGGCGGCGCATTAATCGTCAATTCCGAGAAGCATCCGGAGGAGCTCCGTCCGCTGCTGAAAGGCTACACCGGCAGGATTTATACCGTGGATGCCGGGGCGATTTCCCGGAAGTATCTCGGCCGGTATTTCCCGAACACCCCCATGCTTGCGGCCGTGGTGGCGGTAAGCGGGATTCTGGATGCGGAGAGCTTTCTTTCGGATATGGAAGAGTCCTACCGGCACAAATTTGCCACGAAGCCCCAGGTGGTGGAGGGC
This sequence comes from uncultured Lachnospiraceae bacterium, assembly GCA_902796005.1. GTDB lineage: Bacteria > Bacillota > Clostridia > Lachnospirales > Lachnospiraceae > Alectryocaccobium. The sequence goes on from CADBNF010000049.1 coordinate 13,993, forward strand.
AATCTGAAATGTCTGGCGGAAGCCATGCAGGAGGTAAAAAAGCATGAATAAAAAGGCCTGCGATATCAACGAACAGTCCACCTGGCAGGAGCTGACGGTAGGCTGTGAAATCTACGAGGGCGGCACCTCCGTCCTGCGGAAAACCGGCGAATGGCGGTCGAAGATACCCTCCTGGGACCCGGCAAAATGCAAGCAGTGCCTGCTTTGCACACCCTTCTGCCCGGATTCCTCCATCCCCGTCACCGACGGCAAAAGAGGCGATTTTGATTTTGAACACTGCAAGGGCTGCGGAATCTGCTTTAAAATCTGCCCCTTCAAGGCAATTGACTGGAAGGAGGTGCAGTGAGTATGAGCATCAAGGACAGACTTTCCGGCAATGAAGCGGTGGCTACAGCCATGCGCCAGATCAACCCGGATGTATTTGCCATGTTCCCCATTACACCCTCCACGGAAATCCCCCAGTATTTCGCCCAGTATGTGGCGGACGGCCGGGTGGACACCGAATTTATCTGCGTGGAAAGCGAGCATTCCTCCATGTCCGCCTGCATCGGGGCGGAGGCGGCAGGCTGCCGGGCGGTGACCGCCACCTCCTCGGCCGGCCTTTCCTACATGAACGAGGTGCTTTTCTGCGCGGCCTCTTTAAGGCTGCCGGTGGTCCTGGCGGTATCCTGCCGGGCCCTGACGGGACCCATCAACATCAACCATGACTATTCAGACTCCATGGCGGAGCGGGATTCCGGCTTTATCCAGATCTACGCCGAGAACAACCAGGAGGTTTATGACAATTACCTGCAGGCCCACCGCATCGGCGAGCATGAGGGCGTGCGCCTGCCGGTCATGATCTGCCAGGACGGCTTCATCACCTCCCATGCCCTGGAGAATATCGAGCTGGAGGAGGATGAGGCGGTTAAGGCCTTTGTGGGCGAATACTGTCCGGAAAATTACCTGCTGAAGCAGGAAAATCCTCTGGCTGTCGGCCCCTACGGCACCTCCCCCTACTATATGGAGGCGCGGGTGGCCCAGGCGGAGGCCATGAAGAAGGCCAAGGAGGTCATCCTTGAGGTGGCCGCCGATTTCGAGAAAAATTTCGGCAGACATTACGGCTTTTTCGAGGAGTACCGGATGGAGGATGCGGAAATCGCCCTGGTCATCATGGGCTCCTCTGCGGGAACCGCAAAGGCGGCGGTGGACGAGCTGCGGGAGCAGGGTGTAAAGGCCGGCCTGGTCAAGGTCCGGGTTTTCCGGCCCTTCCCGGCGGAAGAGCTGGCCAAAGCCCTGTCCGGCTGCAGCTCAGTGGCGGTCATGGACAAGAGCGAAGGCTTCTCCGCCCACGGCGGACCCCTGTTTGCCGATACGGCCGCGTCCCTCATCAATGCGCCGCGGCGTCCGCTGATGATCAACATCGTCTACGGCCTGGGCGGCAGGGACTTTACCGTCAGCCAGGCGAAGCGGGTATTTGCCCGGCTGGAAAACATTGCCCGGACGAAGGAAACCGGGCCCGTCTATACCCATCTCGGGCAGCGTGACGACAGAGAGGAGGTGCAGTGATGGCATACAATCTGAAGGAACAGATGAGCAAACCGGAACGTTTTCATCCCGGCCACGGCCTGTGTGCCGGCTGCGGCGCGGGCATCGTAAGCCGCGCCATGCTCCGGGCCCTTGACCCGGAGGACAGGGCGGTTGTCTGCAACGCCACCTCCTGCCTGGAGGTTTCCTCCTTCCAGTATCCCTTAACCGCCTGGGAGGATTCCTATATCCACGTGGCCTTTGAGAACACCTCCGCGGTGGCCTCCGGCGTGGAATCCGCCTTAAGGGCCATGAAGAAAAAGGGTAAAATCAACGACAATTTCAAGATCCTGGCCATCGGCGGCGACGGCGGCACTTATGATATCGGTTTCCAGTCCCTCTCCGGCGCCATGGAAAGAGGCCATGATTTCACCTATTTCTGCTACGACAATGAAGCTTATATGAATACGGGAACCCAGCGTTCCTCTGCCACGCCTCCCTTTGCCAGCGCCACCACGACGCCAGCCGGCACCCAGTCCGTGGGTAAGAAGGAGGGCAAAAAGGACCTGACCCAGATTGTGGTGGCCCACGGCTCTCCCTATGTGGCCCAGACCACGCTGCTGGGCACCTTCAAGGACTTCCACGACAAGGCCAGGAAGGCCATTTATACCGAAGGGCCTACCTTTGTCAACGTGCTTTCCCCCTGTCCCAGGGGCTGGCAGTATTCCGCGGAGCTGCTTCCGGAAATCTGCCGCCTTGCGGTGGAAACCTGTGTCTGGCCGCTGTATGAAGTGGAGGAAGGGGAGTACCGCATGACCTACATCCCGAAGAAAAAGCTGCCGGTGGAGCGGTTTATGGAGCTGCAGGGACGGTTTGCCCACTGCTTCAAACCCGGAAACGAGTGGACCATCGAGGCTGCCCAGAAATACGTGGACGAGCGCTGGGAAGCCCTTCTGGCCAAGTGCAGGTAAAGAATTTTTTACGGCTGTCCGGACCTGTCGAAAAGGCAGGCCCGGGCAGTATTTAATATTAAGAATGACTTGCATTTTTGTAGGAAAACCGTTATAGTAAATATTGGATTCTGATGGAAAGATGCAGCATCGGATCCGGAAGTATACAATGTTTATTTTTGTATAAAAAGAATAGAAAGGAAAGACACTATGTACGAATTCAAGCCCTACACCGATCGTATCGCGAGAATGAAGGCGAAAGTACGTGATCGTCTGATCATTGCAGACGCCGGCAAGCTTCGCCTGAAACTGGAAGCGCAGGAAATCTACAAGAACTATCCGCCTCTTGTCAAAAAACCCAGTGAGGACCTCTACATTATCGAGAGAGCACCCCTGGACATCGAAGAGGACGAGTACTTCGTAGGCGACCTGGGCCACAAGCACTGGGGCGGCTCCGACGGCATGATGTGGCTGATGGTGGATATCGAGAACACCTGGCCCATCTGGGAAGATGGACTGCACCATGCGCCCGATGAGGATCCGCTGTACTCCCATCAGAAGCTTGCAGTATCTCCCGAAGAACTGAAAGAGCTCCGTGAGCTGATGAAGATCCAGATGACCAATCCTCTTGGCGTAAGACCCCAGCCCTATGAGCCTGAAGGCCTGAAGGAGCTGAGATCCGTTGTTGCCACCACCTATGGACGTCCCATGGAGTGGGGCCTGCTTCTGCCTCCCGGACATCTTACCCCCGGCTTCCAGAACGTTATGAGAAAAGGCTATGCTGCTATCCGTAAGCAGGCCTCCGACTGGATGGAAGAGCACAAGGGTAAAGTATTCGGCCAGGATATCAGGAAATACATCTTCTACAATGCAGCCTGCATCGCCTGCGATGGCATCATCACCCTGACCAAGAGATATGCCGACATCGCCAGAGAAAAGGCTGCGAAGGAAGCCAATGCCGAGAAGAAGGCTGAATACGAGAGAATGGCAGACGGTCTTGACTGGATCGCCTACAATCCGCCCAGGAACTTCTGGGAGTCCCTGCAGCACTACACCCTGTACAACGTATTCATGAGATTCAACAACGGCCCCGGCGTTACCTCCATCGGCCGTTTCGACCAGTACACCTGGCCGTATCTTGAGAAGGACCTTGCAGACGGCACCATCACCATGGATTATGCCCAGGAGCTGGTTGACGCTTTCTTCCTGAAGCTGAACATCTTCCACGGCGGCAGCTTCGGCAAGCAGGCGCAGACCGCAGGCATCGGCCACATCGGCCAGCACACCACCATCGGCGGCTGCGATCCCAAGACCGGCAAAGAGTCCTCCAACCCCGTTACCTACATGGTA
>CADBNF010000050.1 GCA_902796005.1 uncultured Lachnospiraceae bacterium
GATGGTTTCCCGAGTGGCCAAAGGGGACAGACTGTAAATCTGCTGGCAACGCCTTCGGTGGTTCGAATCCACCACCATCCATTACCCTGGGAAATCTTGCCCGGGGTAAAGAGGAAAAAAGCGCGAGCGCTTTTCTTGATCACGCTCGCCGCTAAGGCACCCTCGGATTCCTTCCCATGCTTCGCATGGGCCCCTTCCAAGGGTAAACGCCGGTGTGGCGGAACTGGCAGACGCCCGGGACTTAAAATCCCGTGGGTAGTGATACCCGTACCGGTTCGATCCCGGTCACCGGCACTGACGAAATGCCGGGAAGCGCAAAACAGCTTCCCGGCGTTTTTAACAGTTGGAAAAAACAACACGGCGAGGAGACGAAGATGAAGATTATCTACAATAACGGACAGAGCGGCGACTGCCCGGCTGAACTGGAGCAGGAAGTCTTAAGACATTCGGCAGCGCATATTATGGCCCAGGCCGTAAAGCGGCTTTATCCGCAGGCACATTTTGCCTACGGTCCCGCTACGGAAAAGGGCTTTTACTATGATATCGATTTCGGTGAGGAGAAGATCAGCGAAGAGGATCTTCCGGCCATCGAAAAGGAAATGCAGAAGATCGTCAAGGAGAACCTTCCCTTCAAGGTTTATCCGCTTTCCAGAGAGGAAGCCGTAAAGCTCATGGAGGAAAGGGGAGAGCTGTACAAGGTGGAGCACATCGGTGATCTGCCGGAGGATTCGGTCCTTACCTTCTATCAGCAGGGCGAATACATTGACATGTGCGTAGGCCCTCACCTGACCTACACCAAGGCCCTGAAGGCCTTCAAGCTTACGGCCATTTCCGGCGCCTACTGGAAGAATGACCAGAAGAACAAGATGCTTACCCGTATCAACGGCGTGGCCTTCCGTACCCAGGAGGAGCTCGCGGCCTACGAGGAGCGGGTGAAGGAGGCCAAGGCCAGGGATCACCGCCGCATCGGCAAGGAAATGATGCTCTTCATGACGGACGACCTGGTGGGCAAGGGACTGCCCATGTTCCTGCCGAAGGGCTACACCATCTGGCAGCAGCTGGAGGATTACATCAAGGCCAAGGAGAGAAATCTTGGCTACCAGCACGTTATGACGCCCTGCGTCGGCACCGTGGATCTGTACAGAACCAGCGGCCACTGGGAGCATTACAAGGAAAATATGTTCCCGGCCATGGAGCTGGAGGGCGAGAGCTTCGTCTTAAGGCCCATGAACTGCCCGCACCACATGATGATTTACGCCAACCAGCTGCATTCCTACCGGGATCTGCCCATCCGCATCGGCGAGATTGCCCACGATTTCCGGTATGAGCCCAGCGGCACCTTAAAGGGTATCGAAAGAGGCCGTCATTTCTGCCAGAACGACGCCCACCTGTTTGTTACCCCCGAGCAGATCAAGGACGAGGTCAGCAGCGTGGTTGACCTGATCTTTGATGTTTACAAGGATTTCGGCATCACGGATTACCGCTGCGTGCTTTCCTTACGTGACCCGGACGACAAGGTGAAATATCACCAGGACGATGCGATGTGGGAGAAGGCGGAGAGCGCACTGCGTGAGGTGCTGACCGAGCTTGGCATTAACTTTACGGAGGAAATCGGCGAGGCCGCTTTCTACGGACCGAAGCTGGACGTAAATGTACAGCCGGCCGTCGGCGCGGAATACACCCTTTCCACCTGCCAGCTGGATTTCTGCCTGCCGGCAAGATTTGACCTGAAGTACACCGACAAGGACGGCTCCGAGAAGACCCCGGTGGTTCTGCACAGAGCTATCCTGGGCAGCCTGGACCGTTTCATGGCTTACCTTATCGAGGAAACCAAGGGTGTGTTCCCGGTATGGCTGGCGCCCGTTCAGGTGAAGGTGCTTCCGGTTTCCGAGAAGAGCCTTGACTATGCCACAGAGGTATTCCGGGCCATCAGAAAAGCGGGTATCCGGGTTGAGCTGGATGAGCGTAACGAAAAGATCGGCTACAAGATCCGTTCCGCCCGTCAGGAGGACAAGGTTCCCTATATGCTGATTCTGGGCGAGAAGGAGACCGCCGAGGGCAATATTTCCGTCAGGGACAGAGCCACGGACCAGACCACGGTTTACTCCCTGGATGCATTCATCAGCAAGGTTACCGAGGAAATCGCCAACCGTGTGCGGGGCTGATTACCCGCCCGTACAAATGATATAGTAAAAGAGGCCGAAGAGCCGCCGTCATGGCGTGCCTTCGGCCTCTTTTCAGTATAAAGAAGGGAATCATTCGTATTCCGGCGGAATCAACTCGGTTGAACCGGCCGCGTTTCCCTTCGCTGTAAGAAATATATCGAAACTTCAAAGCCCGCTTTCGGGTACCGCTCAAAAGGTAAGAGTTCTCCTGATGACAAC
>CADBNF010000051.1 GCA_902796005.1 uncultured Lachnospiraceae bacterium
ACCGAACGGCTGAGCTGCCATCTGGAAAAGGAGAGAAATCATCCCCTGACCACCAGAAGATATTACCGTCAGTTTGATTATTGATATAGCGGAAAACGGCATCAAAATACTGGTATCATTTGAATAAGGAGAGGAATATGTACAATCTGGATGACAAAACCACCATTATCACCGGCGCTGCCAGCGGCATCGGCCGGGAAACCGCTCTGGCCTTCGGCCGTGAACACGCCAGGCTTGCCCTGCTGGACAAGAGCATGGAGGGACTGAATGAAACCGCCCGCCTTTTAAGGGAAATGGGCAGCGAGCCCCTGCTTGTGCAGTTTGACATCACGAAGGAGCAGGAAGTGAAGGAGGCCGTAGCGAAGGTTATGGAAGACTTCGGTCACATTGACATCCTGGTGAACTGCGCCGGCGTTTCCACCATGCAGTGGTCCTGGAACCTGACGGAAGAGGAGTGGGACTTCAACATGGACGTCAATGCCAAGGGCTGCTGGCTCATCTGCAAGTATGTACTGCCGCATATGATAGAGAAGAAAGCAGGACGTGTCGTACTGACCGCCTCCATGGGCGGCAAGCAGGGCGCTCCGCTTCTGGCGCATTACTGCGCGTCCAAATTTGCCGTCATCGGCCTGACCGAATCCATTGCCAAGGAGGTGGCTCCCTACGGAATTACCGTAAATGCCGTCTGCCCCGGCTATGTGAAGACGCCGATGCAGGACCGCGAAGTGGTATGGGAAGCCCACCTGCGCGGCATCGACGACCCGGAAAAGGTCCGGGAAGAATACATTACACTTACTCCGCTCGGCCGGCTGTCAGTGCCGTCTGATATTGCGAAGGGCATCCTGTTCCTCGCTTCCGATCAGGCGGAATTCATGACCGGCGAGACGGTTAAAATAAGTGGAGGACAACTGTAAACAAAAAAGAACATGGAGGATTTGAAATGAAAAAGAATTTCAAAAAGGTAATTGCTGCAGCACTTACCGCAGTTATGGTTGCAGCGCTCTTTGCCGGATGCGGCAGCGGCTCATCCGACAAAAAGGAAGAGCAGGCATCATCCGCAGCTGCTGTATCCGAGAGCTCCGCTCCCGCAGCGGCCTCATCAGCGTCTGAAGCCTCTTCCGTTGCCGAAGAAACAGACAAACCCTATGCCGGACAGAAGGTAAGAGTACTTCTGAATGCGCATCCCTGGCAGGAAGCCATCGAGCCCATCGTTTCCGAATTTGAGGAGAAGACCGGAATCGACGTGGAAATCACCGTACTGGGTGAAGATGCCTACTGGGATCGTGTAAATCTCGGCATCAGCTCCGAGGAACCGCCCTTTGACGTGTTCATGCTTTCCCCGAATATGACCGGCTACAACGGCTATGTCAACGGCTGGATTGCCAACCTGGACGACTATGTTTATGCGGATCCTTCCTACGACTTCGATGATATTTATCCCTATATCGTAGACGGCTTCCGTTTCCCGGATGCTGACGGCTCCATTTACGGTATTCCGCTGACCATGGAAACCTACATGCTGTTCTACAGAAAGGACCTGTTTGCAGAGCAGAACATCGACGTTTCCAAGCTGGAGACCATTGACGACTGGATGGCTGCCCTGGATACCATTAAAGCAGCATATCCCGATATCGCCCCCGCCGTTATCCGCGGACAGGATGCTACGATGCCCGACGAGCTGCTGGCAGCCGTATACAACAACTGGGGCGATCGTCCGTATCTTGCACAGAGAATGTTCTACTTTGATGAAGACTGGAACACCCAGTTCACCGATCCGGCAGTTAAGGCCGGCTTTGAGACCTGGGCAAAACTGCTGGCCATGGGTCCTGTAGGCGCCACCAGCTTCACCTGGTACGAGTGCGTTAACCAGTTTGCCGCCGGCAAGGCAGCTACCTATTGGTTCGATGCTTCCGTATTTGCATCCACCTTTGAAGATCCCGAGCAGTCCCAGGTAGTCGGCAAGGTTGGCTATGCAGCCATCCCGAAGACCGCTACCGGCAACGGCACCACCCACTGGGCATGGGGCCTGGGCATCACCGAGAAATCCCCTGTGAAGGATGCCGCCTTTGAATTCATTAAATGGGGCACCAGCAAGGAAATGAACATCTACACCGCTACCGGTACCTACGGCCCGGTAAGAGCCTCTGCATGGGAAGCCAAATCCGCAGAGTTCGGCGAGGAGTTCTGCAATGCGGTTGACACCAGCCTGAACATGTCCGCACCCGGCTACATGTATTTCAACGGCGCCGGTGAAGTAACCGACAAGATTATTGACGCGGTTGTACGTATTTCCCAGGGCGAAGATCTTGACACCGTTATGGAGTGGATGGATCAGCAGGCCAAGGAAATCGTTGAAAAAGAAGGCCTTAAAAACCAGTAACCTGTTTTAAAACGGATTCGGCTTCGGCCGAATGAGCGCATCAATTCATTGTTTACAGTAAAGCAGCCGCCCGGCTTCCGGCCGGGCGGCAAACCCTTAACAGAAAGGGGAAGCTAATGTCAACTTCTCTGAAGAGACGGAGAAGGCTGGGGTATCTGTATGCGATTCCCAGTCTGGTCATACTTGTACTGTTTGTGATTTATCCGGTTATCTACGGCCTGCGGATCAGCCTTTTCGACTGGGACTGGGTGGCAGGCATCGACAAGATAACCTTTGTGGGACTCGGAAACTATCTGGCGATTTTCAAAGATCCTTATTTTTGGAATTCCCTTAAAAATACGATTCTTTTTGCCGTCGGCTCCCTGGTGGTGGAATTTGTCCTGGGGCTGCTGTGCGCCATGCTTCTGTACAAGATCAAACGAGGCGGCCTGCTTTTCCGGACCATTCTGATTTTCCCGCTGACCATTTCCGATATGGTGGCGGCCATCATGTGGCGGATGATGCTGGATCCCTCCTCCGGCGTGGTGAACCAGCTGCTGAACTCCATCGGCATCAAATCCGTGGACTGGCTGGGCAACGGCAAGGTGGTACTGTTCTCCATCATTCTGGTGGAGGTCTGGTGGATGACCGGCAACATTACGCTGATCATGCTTTCCGGGCTGCAGAGCATGCCTGTGGAGCAGCTGGAATGCGGCAGGATTGACGGTGCCAGCTCATGGCAGATATTCCGTTACCTGCAGTGGCCGCACCTGCGGTCCTTTGCGGAATCCGCCCTTTCCTTAAGAATGATTGACCTGCTGCGGGTATTCGCCATTTCCTGGGCCATCACTGGCGGCGGGCCCAACCGGGCGAGTGAAGTCTCCCAGCTGTATATTTACACCAACGGGCTGGGCAAATATCTGGATATCGGCTATTCCATTGCCATGGCCATCCTCTTCTCGATATTTGTCCTCATCATTGTAGCCGTGCTGAAGCGGATTATCAGAATAGGAGCGGACGAATGAACAGGAAAAAAACGCTGTTTGTATATATTCTGCTGATCGTTATCTCTCTGTTTTTTGCCTTCCCGGTAATCTGGATCTTCGTTACCTCCTTCAAGCTTCCGGTGGACGCCACGAACTTCTGGTCCATGACGATACCGCCCCGATTTGACAATTACATCAAGGCGTGGAAGAACTCCGGCTTTGCCCAGGCCTTCGTCAATACCCTGGTTATCGCGGTGGTGACGGTGCTGATTTCCCTGGTGGCCGGCTTCCTGATGGCCTATGCCATCAAGCGTTCGCCCATCGGCAAAAAGGTGAAAAGCTTCTTCTTCGGCGGCGTGTACAGCATGCGGATTATCCCGGAAATGGTTTTCCTGATTCCGCTGTTCATTCTTTACCAGCAGACCAAACTGTACGATACGAAGATAGGCATGATATTTGCCTTCCAGGTGCTGACGCTGCCCTACTGCATCATGCTGCTGTGCAACTTCATCGGCGACATTCCGGAGGACCTGGAGTGGGCGGCCAGACTGGACGGCTGCCGGGAGGGCCAGATGATGAGCCGCGTGGTGCTGCCCCTGGCCATGCCGGGCATCGTCACCAGCGGCATCCTTGCCTTTATCACGGTGTGGACCAGCCTGATGTTCCCGCTGACCCTGGCCTATTCCAGGGCCCAGACCATCGCCGTATCGATTTCGGTATTCAAGGGCTACGGCTCCTTTAACTGGCCGGTGATGGCTGCGGCGGCGATGATTGTCACCATACCGCAGATTATTCTTTTCGCCTTCTGCAACAAATATCTGATATCCGGCTATACCATGGGCGCGGTGAAGGAGTAAAACATGAGCAATCTGGTGGTTTGCATCGGAGACAACTGTGTGGATATGTATGATACGCCTGGCAAAGAACGTTTCGTCGGCGGCAATGCGGTCAATACCGCGGTGCATGCCCGGGAAACCGGCTGCGGCGTATCCTATGTGGGCTGCGTGGGCAATGACGACAACGGCAGGGCCGTTACGGAGATGCTCGCGGGCAGGGATATCGACGTTTCCCACGTCCGCAGCTTTGATGAACCCACCGCCTGGACAAGGGTGGTGCTGGAAAACGGGGAGCGTCAGTTTCCGGAGGAATACCTGGGCCCTGCGGGCAAATATGATTATTCGCCGGAACTGCTTTCCTTCCTTCAGGCCCACAGGGTGATACACAATACCTGGCAGGGCGGAACGGAGGACCATCTGGCGGATTTCCGGAAACCGGAGGGACCGTATATTTCCCTGGATTACGGGGAGCGGTATTCGGAGGATTTCCTGGAGAAGACCGTCGGAAATGTGGACCTGGCCTTTTTCTCCTCGGATCCGGAGGATGAGAGGGATATGGAAGCCTTTATGGACAGCATCCATGCGAAGGGGCCGGCCTGCGTCATCGTGACCTGCGGAAAGAAGGGGGCCTGGTGCTCCTGTCCGGAGGAGGGAAGCCGCAGGCGGATATTTACGCCGGCGAAAACCATTGAAGCGGTGGATACCTTGGGCGCCGGAGATACCTTCATCGGTACCTTCCTGGGCTTTTTTGCCCAGGGATATGCGCCGGAGGCATGCATGAAGAAAGCGACGGAAGCGGCCGCTGCCAACTGCCTCATATCAGGCGGCTTCAGAGACAGCAGGATTTACTGATTTTAGAGGAGCAGAGCATTGCTGGTAGATACACATACACATCTTTATCCCTGGTCCCTGGACGGTGTCCAGACGGTCGGGGAGCTGCTGAAAACCGCCGGACAGAAGAACCTGTCCGGCGTCTGCATTACCGATCATTATGATTTTGATTCCGTGACCGCCGACGGAAGGCACTGGACCTTCGATCCGGCCGAATATCGGAAAATGAATGAACCCTTCCGGAAAAGGCCCTCGAAGCTGGCCAAAGGAGAGGCGCCGGGGCTTTTGGTGGGCATTGAAATCGGCTTTCTGCGGCACCGGGTTCCGGAAATCCACGAACTGGCCCGGCGAAAGGAATTCGATCAGGTTATCCTGTCTTTGCACGAATATCGGGGCATCGATCCGGTGGTGGATACGAAAAACCTCTTTGACGACCCGCTGCCTGTGGTTTACGGCCGCCTGCTTGGCGAAATGGCCGATGCGATGGCGGAATTTCCCGAGGCAGCCATCTGCGGACATTATGACTTTTTCTCCCGGTATGCCCCGGTGGCCCGGCCGAAAATGTGCTACGACCATGCGCCGGAGGCCTTTGACCGGCTGTTTTCCGTGCTGATTGCCGGCAGCCAGAGCCTGGAGATCAATACCGGCACGGTGGCTTACCTGCATGAACGCTTCGGCTACTCCCTGGAGGATTCCATGCCGGATCCGGCAATCCTTAAACGGTACCTGCAGATGGGCGGGCGGATCCTTACCCTGGCCTCCGACGGGCACAATACGGCAGATGACTGCCGGTACTTTAAAGAAACCCTGGACTTTTTAAAAGCCCAGGGCGTTAAGGAACTGTATTGGATGGAGGAGAGAAGCTGGTACAGCGCCTCCCCCTTCTGACGGAGGGCAGCGCACAAATAACTGCCGCAGGGTCAATAGATGGAGATTTCAAAATTGTCCGTCAGATAGACCTGGGTGGAGTAGTAAAGGGGCTTCCCGATGGAATCCACCAGCTTGTCCTTGAAGAAAAGCAGAGGCGAGTTTTTCTTTATTTTTAATAAAGAAGCCTCCTCGGCCGTCGCATAGGCGATGGACAGGGTGCGGCCGCCGTGTATGGCGGTAATATGGTATTTCTTCTTCAGAAGTTCAAACAGCGAACCGTTCAGATCATCCGACATCAGAAATGACAGATTTTTCGCATAATAATTGGTTTCCACTGAAATCGGCCTGCCGTCCACATAGCGCATCCGAAGGCTTGTGAGGGCAGGCTCGTTTTCTGCCAGGCCCAGAAATTCCCGGATGACCTTTTTCGGCACCTGCAGCTGAAAGCCGAGGAGCTCTGTCTTGGGCACCTGTCCGTTCATCAGGCAGGATTTGGTGAAGCCGATGTGGTCATCAGCCTTGTACTGGGTGATGGGCGAGGTGATAAAGGTGCCTCTTCCCTGCTTCCGAACCAGGATGTTGTCGGCTTCCAGAGAATTCAGGGCAGAGCGGATGGTGACGCGGCTGACGTGGTATTTTGCCGCCAGGTCTGTTTCCGAGGGAAGTTTGTCTCCCTTTTTCAGAACACCCTTGTCAATATCCGACAGAATAATCTGCCGGACCTGTTCATATAAAGTGGTTGAACTGCTGTTGTTTACAGACTCCATAATCTTTTCTCCTTGCCGAAACGGCGATTCTCCTACCATCATCTTAACATAGTTTCAGCTTTTTACAAGGGAGATTCTCCCTGCTTTACCGGCCGGATCCGGGGGGAATTCCGCCTTCCGTCAAAAAGAAACTTGTTTGCCGGAGGGGTTCTATTGTATGATTAAAGTAAAGGCGGACAAGCGCCGCACGGCAGGCAGAATAACGGAAAAGACAGGAGGGCATTCATGTCAAAGCTTGTATATGAACACTTATTTGAACCCATCAGAATCGGAAATGTCTATTTCAAAAACAGGCTGTTCTCATCGGCCCAGGATTATCCCGGACTGACCAGCGGGGAGCGCTTCCTGACGGAGGAGGCGGCCTACTTTTATGAACGGAAGGCAGCCGGCGGCTTTGCGGCGGTCTGTGTGGGCGACATGCTGGTGGATGCGGACCACGGCAGGAGCCATCCCTTCCAGATGCGGGGCCTGGACCCCATGGCCAAGGTAAATATGACCAGGGTAAGCACCGCCATCAAACGGCATACGGCCGTGCCCTCCATCGAGCTGGTGCACGCGGGCAAGAATGCGGACATTAACCTGATGCCCGAGGGTGAGAAATTCGTCTACGGCCCGATGGAATTTGTCCGGCCTGACGGGGTGCAGGTCCGTGCCCTGGACGATGCGGGCATCGAGGATCTGATCAGACATTATGTAAACGCGGCTGTATTTGCCATGCAGACCGGCTATAAGATGATTACCCTGCACGGCGGCCACGGCTGGCAGATTCACCAGTTTATTTCTCCCACGGATAACCAGCGGACGGACAAATGGGGCGGCAGCGTGGAAAACCGCATGCGCTTCCCCCTGGCCCTTATCGAGGCCATAAGGAAGGCCATCGGCCCGCGGATTCCCATCGAATTCCGCATGAGCGCCACGGAGTTCCTGCCCTGGGGCTATGATGAGGACGAGGGCCTGGCCATCGCGAAGATGCTGGACGGAAAGGTGGACATCATCCATGTATCCGCCGGCCATCACGAAATCGACATGGCCAGCATGCATTCTTCCCCCACCATGTTCATGCCCGACGGGGACAATCTGCGTTTTGCAGAGGAAATCAAAAAGCACGTCTCCACGCCGGTGGCCACCGTCGGCGCCTACACCGACCCGGAGATGTTCGAGGAAATCATCGCCTCCGGCAAGGCGGATATCGTCTGCCTGGCCAGGCAGACCCTGGCGGATCCGGACCTGCCGATAAAGGCGAGGGCCGGAAAGCGGGAGGAAATCCGTCCCTGCCTGCGGTGCTTCAACTGCTTCTCCAACAGTACCATCGACGGCGTATTCTACTGCGCGGTCAATCCGGAAATCGGCCGGGAAAAGGAAGCCTTCTTCCGCAAGGCGCCCCGTTTTAAGAAGAAAATCCTCATTGCCGGCGGCGGCCCCGGCGGCATGCAGGCGGCACTGACCGCCGCGGAGCAGGGCCACGAGGTCATCCTGTGCGAAAAGAAGGACCGCCTGGGCGGCGCGCTTCTCTGCGAAGAGAAGATTCCCTTTAAAAAGAACCTGGGCATTTACCTGGCCAGGCAGGCTGCCATGTGCGAGAAGGACCCGGCCATTACCGTCAGGAAGAACTGCGCGGTAACCCCGGAGGTGGTGGCGGAGCTCAAACCCGACGTCATCATCGCCGCCATGGGCGCAAGGCCGGTGAAGCCGAATATTCCGGGTATCGACCGGGCAAATGTCGTCGGCGCGGAGGAAGTGTACCTGGATATCGAAAAGGCCGGAAAGAAGGTTGTGATCATGGGCGGCGGCCTGGTGGGCCTCGAGATGGGCGTCTACCTGGCGGAAAACGGCAGGGACGTGACCGTGGTGGAGATGGCTCCCGGCACCCTGGTGACCCCGCCCGAGGGCGGTACCTCCGAACGGATGGGCGGCATCATGGACATGCCCGCCGGCTACCCCCTGGTGCAGGGCGTGGCGCTTATGGTAAAGCTTTCCGAGCTGCCGAACATGCAGGTGAAGGCCTCCACGAAGGCGCTCGAGGTTACGGAGGAGGGCCTTCTTGTGGAGACGAAGGGAGAAAAATACCTGATTCCCGCCGATACGGTCATTTATGCCGTGGGCCAGAGGCCGGAGACGGAGGCTGCGGAGAAAATCGCGGACCTGGCGCCGGAATTCTACCAGATCGGCGACTGTGTGGCCCCCGCCAACATCTATGAAGCCACCTCCCAGGCCTGGCAGATCGCGGTGGATATCGGTCAGGTTATCTGATCAAAAAGAGGTGCAAAAGGGTTTTAGGCATATTCAATAAAATTACAATTAAAATTTTGTGCATTTTGATCGCAAGATTTTTTGATTATCTCAGTTACTTTGTGCTAAAATATGTAATTAGGAAAGTTTATTAACTTTTACATTATAAGGAGAAAAATTATGTACAAGAGAGCACCCATGACGGACCGTGTGGCTCGTATCCGTGAGAGATATCGTACCACAGTTCCGAACATCGACATCAACCGGTACAGAATCGTTACCGAATTCTACATGGCGAATCCTCAGCTTCAGGGCAATCTCAAAAGAGCGAAAGCTTTAAGAGAAATCTTCGAGAAGATGCCTACTCCTGTATTTGAGGATGACCTCATCGTCGGCTTCCCCGGCGTTACCTACAGATGCTGTGCACTGTATCCCGAGTACGGCGGAGTTTCCGCTATTGACGCCAGCCTTCAGAGAGGCGAGATTCAGACCAGAAAGTCTGATACCTACACCATCGAGCCCGAAGATATGGCATACCTGCATGAGACCGCAGCGTTCTGGGACAAGAACAACTACGGCGCAATTGCAAGAGAGTATTTCCCGGAATACGGCGCAACCTTCAACGGCAACGGCGTAGTAGGCTACAGCCCCTTCTTTGCATACGGCGCACCCACCGGTCACTTTGCCGGCAACCACTACAAAGCGGTTGACGTAGGCTTCCAGGCAGTTGCTGACGAAGCGAAGGCAAAGATGCGTGAGATGGAAGAGAACGGTATCTTCGGACAGGATATCTACAAATACAACTTCTATCGCGGCGTTGAAATCGTCTGCACCGGCTTCATTCACTATGCCGAGCATTACGGCGCAACCCTTGAGAAGATGGCGGCGGAATGCACAGACGAGGCCAGAAAGGCTGAGCTCCTTGAGATGGCTGACACCATGAACTGGATCATCAAGAATCCGGCCCGTAACTTCCATGATGCCATCCAGATCGTTTATCTGTATCAGCTGGCCTTCATCCTTGACGGACAGCTCCACGGACTTTCCCTTGGCCGTGTTGACCAGTATACCGGCAAATACTACGAGAAGGACCTTGCCGAAGGCAAGATCACGCCCGAAAGAGCCCAGGAACTGGTAGACTGCTTCGTTCTGAAGCTGGCTGAGAACAACAAGGTTACCCCCGGCAAAGATGGCTTCTCCGCTGCACCCGGCTACACCTCCGGTCAGCTCTGCACCATCGGCGGCGTAAAGCCCGACGGAACCGATGCCACCAACGCTGTAACCTATATGTTCCTGCAGGCAAATGGCCGTATGCAGCTGCATGATCCGCCCATTGCCCTTCGTGTGCATGACAAAATGCCTGATGATCTGTGGGAGGCTGCCATCGAGGCTTCCAAGCTGGCCGGCGGCGTACCCTCCTATGAATATGACGGCGTAATCATTCCGTCCCTTCTGAAGAAGGGCCTTTCCGTTGAGGATGCCAATAACTACCATCTTTGCGGCTGCGTAGAGCCCGCAGGCTTTGGTGACTGGGCTGATCCGGGCGGAGACGGAACCTCCGTATACCTGAACATTGCGGTTCTTCTGCTTCTGGCTATCAACAACGGCGTAAATCCGTTCCGTAGGCCGGGTGCTCCTGAACCCCAGAGAACCGGTCTTCCCACCGGCTATCTGTACGAGATGAATTCCATCGATGAAGTTATGGAAGCCTGTGAGAAGCAGATGGAATATCTGATGAAGTATCAGGTCGCTTGCGTTAATGCATGGGAGTCCCAGGCCAGCTATCATCTGCAGCTGCCCATCGTTTCCGCGATGTTCCCGGGCTGCATGGAAAGCGGCAAAGACGTACAGGAAGGCGGCGCGAAGTACAACTCCACCGGTACCTCCTGCGTAGGTGTTGGTAACCTTGCTGACTCCGTAAGCATGATCGATCATCTGTGCTTCAAGACCAAGAAGTGCACCACCAGGGAACTGTATGATGCCCTGATGGCGAACTGGGAAGGCTATGAAGAGCTTTACCAGTATGTCAACGGCAGAGCGCCGCACTACGGCAATGCAGATCCCGAGTGTGATAAGTACATGACCTGGGCTGCTGAGATGTATGCGAAGTCTGTTATCGGCAAGACCGGCCCCAGAGGCCAGTATACCGCAGGCTGCTATCCTGTAACCCTGAACGTTATGTACGGCTATGTTACCCCGGCTACCCCGGATGGCCGTAAGCTCGGCGATCCGCTGACCGATGGTATTTCCCCGCGTGCAGGCCTGGATAAGGGCGGCCCGGTTACCACCATCAACTCCCTGAACACCTTTGATCAGACTCTGTATGCCAACGGTACGCTGTGCAACATGAAGTTCCATCCCACAGCCCTGAACCGTGCAGACGGCTGGAAGAAGCTGCGTGACGTTATGGCTACCTTCTTCACCGGCGGCGGCATGGAGCTGCAGCTGAACATCGTTTCTGCTGATACTCTGAGAGATGCGCAGAAGAATCCTGACAAGTACAAAGACCTCGTTGTCCGTGTAGCAGGCTTCTCCGCATACTTCGTAGAAGTATTCAAAGAGAACCAGGATGACCTGATTCGTCGTACAGAGATGAGCGTATAAGTGAGCGTATAAAACTTAACGAAAAGCCCGGAGGCTTGTGCTTGCACAAAAGCCCCCGGGCTTTTCAGTTAAGTGAACGGACATGAGCACGGTCCTGCGAAGCAGGAGTAAAGTGCGAATGTACGTAGGATTGCGGGAGTGCGCAGCACGGAGCAATCCGTA
>CADBNF010000052.1 GCA_902796005.1 uncultured Lachnospiraceae bacterium
CTTCCAGCGTCCGGTACCGGATGCCGGAAGCCCCTGTTTCATTCCGTATGCCCGGTTGACATGACCGTCCGGGAAATGCTATATTTTACAGGATATAATAATAATTACTGAATCATTCGGAAATTATAAGCGGAGGATAAACATGACAGACAGAATCCGGAGAATGAAGGAGGCGCTGAAGGTGGACAAATACCCCTTCTGCGCGGAAAAGGCAAAATATGTGATCGAATCCTGGCGGCAGAATGAAGGCCTGCCCTCTATCTTAAGAAGGGCAAAAGCCACAGCCCACTATCTGGACAACCGTACCATTTACATCGATGACGACGAGCTTATCTGCGGCAACGTGGCCGCAAAGCCCATGGGCATGGAAGCCTCCGTCTGGGGCCCCTTCTGGGACGACGAGGAGCTGGATTCCATCCTGGAGGGCAGCTACACCATTTCCGACGAGGACCGGAAAACCCTGCGTGACCTGGATTCCTTCTGGGACGGTCAGAGCCGGCAGATGTACGAATGGCAGGGCCGTTTCTATGACGATGAACGCATGTGGCCCTTTATCCGCTCCGGCGTACTGTGCCCGCCCTGGAAAAGTAAGGTAAAAGGCCGCGGTTCAGGCGGCGCCGGCTTCGGCTGGGGCCTTGGCATCGGTCTTTCCTTCTTCGTGCCGGACTACGCAAAGGTCATCGGCGTGGGCTTAAAGGCCACTCTGGAAGAGGTGGAGGAAGAGCTTCGAAATGTTCGCTATACCGACGGCGACGCCTTCGACAAGGCGGATTACCTGACCGCCTGCAAGATCGCCCTGGAAGCCATGATCCGCATGTACCACCGCTACGGTGACGCCTGCGCTGCCAAGGCCGCGGAAACCACGGATGAAACGCGTAAGGCCGAGCTGCAGCTGATGTCCGAAAACTGCCATTATATCGCGGAAAACGGCGCCTCCGATTTCCGGCAGGCCCTGCAGGCCTTCTGGTTCTACTGGATGATGATCACCCACGGCACCGTGCCCGGCGGCCGCTTCGACCAGTTCATGTATCCGTATTATAAAAAAGACAAGGAAGCCGGAAAGCTCACCGACGACGAGGCCCTGGAGCTGATGGAATGCCTGCGGATCAAGATCATGCAGTTCAATTTCGTCTCCGGCAGCGCTGCCCAGCGGGACAAATGGGCAGGCATGGCCCGGTGGCACAACTTCCTCATCGGCGGCGTGGACCGGGACGGCAACGACGCCACCAACGAGCTGAGCTACCTGGTTATCAAGGCGGCCAATGAGATCCGCACGCCCCAGTACACCATCACCGTCCGGGTAAATGAAAATACCCCCGACGAACTCATGCTGGAAGCCATGCACCTGGTGCAGACGGGCCTTGGCATGCCCGCCTTCGTCTCCGACAAGAGCTATATCCAGGGACTGGTGGACCAGGGTGTTCCGGTGGAGGATGCAAGGGAATACGCCCTGGCAGGCTGCCTGGACATGAACATCCCCGGCAAATCCAGAATCAATGCCCTGGGCATGTTCATCGTACCGAAGGTGCTGGACATCACCATGCACAACGGCATTATGCGGGAAACCGGCGAGCGTATCGGACCGGAAACCGGCGAGATGAAGGATTTCACCTCCTATGAGGATTTCGAAAAGGCCTTCAAGACCCAGCTTTACCATTTCATGAGCATGTACAACGAGGAGCACAATATCCTCTGCAAGGTCACCCGGGAAATCAACTGCGACGTGGTGCATTCCGTCTTTGCCTATGAGGGCATCAAGGCCGGAAAAGACATCGCCAACCGGAAGATGTTCTACGAAAATGCCTCCCTCTTAAATCCCGTGGGCGGCATCTGCGCAGCCAACTCCCTGGCGGCCGTCAAATGGGTTGTCTTTGAGAAAAAGCTGTGCACCATGGAAGAGCTCTTCAATGCCATCGAGGCGGACTGGGCCGGCTACGAAGACCTGCAGAAGATCTGCAAGGACGCTCCGAAATTCGGCAACAACGATGATTTCGTGGACAGCATTGCCGCGGATCTGTACAAATTCTGGGCAGACAGCTGCAAGACCTTCACCGGCATCTACGGCGAACCGCCCCGGCCCACCGGCATTTCCATCACCAGCCATGCCCCCGGCGGCGCCTATACCTGCGCCACACCTGACGGCCGGCACGCCGGCGAAACCCTGCCGGACGGCGTTGTAAGCCCCGCCCAGGGTTCCGACATCAACGGACCCACGGCTTCCCTGATGAGCGCCATGAAGATTGACCAGGATGCCTTCAACGCCATGCTGCTGAACATGAAGGTGCATCCCTCCGCCCTGAAAACGGACGAGGACTGCAGAAAGCTCGCCTCCATGGTCAAGACCTACCTCTTAAACGGCGGCAAGCACATCCAGTTCAACGTCGTGGACAACGAGACCCTGCTCTCCGCCCAGAAAGCGCCGGAGAATTACAAGGACCTGATCGTCCGTGTAGCGGGCTACAGCACCTATTTCACCATTCTCACCAAGCCGGTGCAGGATGAAATCATCAAGCGGACCTCCAATATACTGGGCTGACCGCGAAGAAAGCAGGCATTACCTATATGATTTTAGCAATAGATATCGGAAATACCCACATCGTACTGGGCGGACTTGTGGACAATGATTTGAAATTCTCCGCCCGCCTGGCCAGTGACACGGAGAAAACCGAAGACCAGTACGCGCTGGAAATCCAGGGCATACTGGCCCTGCATAAGGTTGATCCGGCGGAAATCGAAGGGGGTATCCTCTCCTCCACCGTACCCTACCTGCAGGAAATCCTCCCCAGAGCCTTCAGGCTCCTGACGGGCAAGGACATCCTGATCGTGGGTCCGGAGACGAAAACCAACCTGCATATCCAGATGGACGACCCCTCCTCCATCGCCGGCGACCTGCTGGTCAGCTCTGCTGCCGCTGCGGCCCAGTATCCCACGCCGCTGGCGGTCATCGACATGGGCACCGCCACCACGGTCATCCTCATCACCGGGGACAACAACTATGTCGGCGGCCTCATTATTTCCGGCATGGCAACCGCCCTGAATGCCCTGGCGGGCAATACCGCCCGGCTTCCCTACATTGACCTGGCCGGCGAGGTAAAGCTGCAGGCCAAGAATACGGTGGAAGCCCTTCGTTCCGGCGCGGTCCTGGGCTACGCCGCCATGATGGACGGCCTGATGCAGCAGTTTTCCGAGGAACTGGGTGAGCCGGTAAATGCCGTGCTGACCGGCGGATTAAGCAAATACATCCTGCCCTACGTCAGCTATCCCTACAAGGTGGAGCCGGACCTGATGATTGAAGGCCTGAAGATGCTTTACGAAATGAATAAGAAATAAAGAATGACAAAAAGAACTGCCCGCCGGCAGCTTCCATGCAGTGAAGCTTTCCGAAAGGCAGTTCTTTTTTTATTTGTTTACGGCTTTCTGAAGTCCGTATCCGGATTTCCTTCAGCTGTTCTGCAGCATGGTAACGGCTTTTCCGAGATAGACGAGATAGCAGATATAGAAAACGATGCTTAAAATCAGGGCGATGCCTCCAAGCACCAGCATAACGCTGTTGCTGGAAACCAGGTTAAGGATCAGACTGATGACCTGGAGGATAACGCACAGAATCAGCACCCGTTTTCCCTTTGCAAACATCGAATCGTTGCCAAGACGTCTTGCCTGCTCCGTGATGCCGCTGATGATGAAGATGGTCAGCAGAAGATTAAGGATGCCGCTGATCAGCTTCAGTCCTGCGGGCGCGCCCACAACGCCGGCGGTCCTGGCGGAATAAACACCGATAATGATGGAGATGACAAGCTGGATAATTGAAACGATAAATGCAGTTCTGAAGAACTTCTCCTCATCCTTGGACGCCTGGGCCAGGCCGACGATGGTCATGATGACAGAGATGAGGGGCAGGATGAGGGCGCCGATAAGGCTTAAGATCAGGCCTCCGACAATCATTCCGGTGCCGCCGCCTCCGAAGACGGAAACCGACCCCATTGTGGCAAGCGCGGATCCCGGGATCACGATGATCGCGGCAATCAGCGACAGAATCTGTGCAATGAATACTTTCTTTACCCCTGCGTAGGCATTGGGAAACCTCATTTTTCATACTCTCCTTTTTTCATGTTGTTTAATCAATTGATGAAGCTGTCTTTACTGTACCTGTTTTTCAGGAAAAACCAATGTATTTTTTGAAAAGGATCCGATTATTCCCCTTCTTCCCGCAAAATGGCCCCCATGGGGCAGAATTCCAGACATTTTCCGCAGTCGGTGCAGTTTTCCATGTGGATGTCCGTATAGTTGTCTTCCTCGGTAAAACAACGCCTCGGGCATTCCGCCACGCAGATATGGCAGGAAATACAGTCTTCGTTAATATAATAAATGTATCCTTTTTCGTTCAAAAGACAGTTCCTCCGTATGTTCTCCTCTCATCCTAACAGAACTCTCCTTTCCTGGCAATAAAAAAGCCCGCATTCTGCGGGCCTTCGGCAGGGAAGTTTCCTTTCCTCCGGGAATGACTTATCCGTTCTGAATTGCTCCTTCCGGACAAATGTCAATGCACTCATCACAGCTGTTGCAGAACACGTTGTTGATCACTGCCTTTTTGTTCACCGCGTCAATGGCTATGGCGCCGTACATACATACCGGCTCGCATTTGCCGCAGCCATTGCATTTTTCCGTAACCTTAATGTCCCAGTTAGCCATAATGCGCCTCCTCTCCTGTTCTTTAAAAAATCTCCTGCACTTTCCGGGCTGTCTGACCCGAATGCGGCCAACAGGACTTGAACCTGCACGGTTTCCCACCGGAACCTAAATCCGGCGCGTCTGCCAATTCCGCCATGACCGCGAATTATCCATGGAAGCGGGCCCACCGCAGGTGGGAAGGGATCCATGGATGCCTAAGTGGCGAACGTGTTCAGAAAAAGTGCGCAGCACTTTTCTCCTATTCCCCATGGAAGCGGGCCTTTTTCCTATTATAACACAAGAGCTTCCCGAAAGGGAAGCTCTTGTGTTATGTCATGAAGCATCGGGGGCTCGAACCCCGGACAACTTGATTAAAAGTCAAGTGCTCTACCACCTGAGCTAATGCTCCATTTGTTTTGACTGGGCCAGCTGGATTCGAACCAGCGTATGCAGCAGTCAAAGTGCTGTGCCTTACCACTTGGCGATGGCCCAAAATGTCTTCAGACACGGCAGGGTGGGTAAAGGGACTCGAACCCTTGGCCTCCAGAGCCACAATCTGGCGCGCTAGCCAACTGCGCCATACCCACCATAA
>CADBNF010000053.1 GCA_902796005.1 uncultured Lachnospiraceae bacterium
CCCTGTGCAGCAGCAAAGGATTCGCCTGCGGCATAGTCGGGAAGCTCGCCGTTAAACAGCTGTTTATGAATCTCAATGAATTTAGCATTGACAGGAGTGTCATACAGCTTGTAGTTATAAATGCATTCGCCGAAGAGACCGATACCGTTCTCGCCCATGGTCTTCAGGAAGTCGAAGTCCACGATGGAGCACATCATCTGGGTCTTTTCCAGGGCGCCCATTTCCTTCAGCTGCTGGGGCAGCTTGGCAATGAAGTTGTTGCCTACCAGGGTAATGGCCAGGTAGTCGGGGCTCAGGTCCTTGACCTGCTGAACGTAAGGCGTAAAGTCAGCACAGTCCATGGGAGGATAAATCTCAGTCAGAACGGTAGCGCCTCTTTCTTCAAGGCTGGCCTTGGTAGCAGCGTTGCCGTCATGTCCGCCGGCATAGTCAGGGGCCAGCAGAACCCATGTCGTACCCTTGATGCCGAAGGTCTGGTCCATGTAGGTGTAACCGGCTGTGGTTGCCATGGTCAGGGTACGTCCGGAACGGAAGGTATACTTGTTGAAAAATTCACCTGTGATGCCGTCGGCAGCAGCGAAGGTTACCATATAAGGTGTCTTATATTCCTCAGCCAGAGGCATAACTGCCAGAGCGATGGAGGAAAGACAGGAACCGGAAATCACGTCTACCTTGTCATCTTCAAGAAGCTTGGTGGCTTTCTGGGTGGCTACACCGACATCGCCGGTGGTATCTTCTTCAATAACCTCGATGGGACGGCCGTTGATTTCCATGGTGCCGTCGGTTGCATAGTACAGGCCGCACATAAAGCCCTTGTAATCCTGAACACCCCAGCCTTCATATGCACCGCTGGCCTCGTGAATGAAACCGATCTTAATCGGATCACCGGATACGGTTTCCGCTGCGGAAGATGCTTCCGAAGTCGCTGCTGCGGGCGTAGAAGCTTCTTTTGTCTCACTCTTTGCCTCTGAGCCTTGTCCGCCGCAGCCGGCAAGTGCCGCTGCCGCAAGGACGGATGCCAGAAGAACAGAAATGGTTTTTCCTAAGTTCTTTCTCATGTTACACTCCTTTTTGTTTTTGGTTTTTGGGTTTGGTTTGGTGGATTTGTGTATAGATTAAGAGCATTTCGCTCCTGATCTTATGGTTTTGTTTCCGGAAGGGCCGGCGGCTGTTCCGTCTTTTTCTTCCGGGAGGCAAGCTTCTTGAATATTCCTGCCGTTCCGGAAGGGAAGAACAGGATGACAACGATAAACACGATGCCCAGAATCAGCATCCAGCGGGTGGTAATGCCGGAAAGCGCGGATTCCTCGATTTTCATGATAACCGCGCCGATGACGCCGCCGTAAAGGGTGCCCGTGCCGCCCAGGACAACCATGAACAGTGCCTGCAGCGTCAGGCTGGAATGCAGCATGGTCGGATAGGCAATCCGGACGGAGCTGACATACAGTACACCGGCCAGTCCTGCGATAATGCCGGAAATCTGGATAATCAGCGTTTTGTATTTCAGAACGTTGTAGCCCAGAAGGCCGGTACGTTCTTCATTGTTCTTAATGGCCTTAAGTACAGAGCCGGCGGGAGAATTCACCACCCTATGGCAGAACAGGAAGACCACCGCCAGGATAATAACCACCAGGATGTAGAATCCGGTTTTGTTGGCGATAAGCGGTTTCACGCCGGGAAGTCCGTCGTCACCGCCGGTAATCTTATAGTATTTGGTGCTCATAACATAGAAGAGCTGACCAAGAGCCATGGTAACCATGTTAAAGTACAGGTTCTTTACCCGGACGGTGATGAAGCTGATAACAAAGCTGATAATGACACAGACAACAAGCACCATGACCAGGGCCAGAACCACCGGCCAGTGCAGCCTGACCGTCGTATAAGCCAGGATATACGCGCCGAGGCCGAAATATAAAGCGTGACCGAAGGAAGCGATACCCGTGTATCCCAGAAGAAGGTCATAGCTGATGGCAAAGATGGAATAAATACAAATCGATGTCAGCAGCGAGGTCACATAAGAGGAGGCGCTTATAAAAGGGATGACCAGAAGAACAACCACTGCAACCAGCGGAATGATCCATTTCAGTTTATTATTCTTACTCACTCTTTTTTCCTCCGAACAGTCCATTGGGCTTAAACAAAATGACAACAAGCATTATGATCAGTGTGCTTGCCATGGCAAGCTCCGGGAAAAAATAGCTGACAATGTACTGCGCAAAACCGAGAATCAGGGAAGCGTAGAAGGAACCCAGGAAACTTCCCATGCCGCCGACTACTACTACGGCTACTGCATTGAAAATCTGCTCCGTACCGATGGAGGGATAGGCACCCATGAAAGGAACCGCTATCGCTCCTCCAAGGCCAGCCAGCGCGCAGCCCAGTGCAAAGGTTACCAGGAACACTTTCTGCACATCGATACCGATGGCCTGCACCATTCTCGGTTTGTCGATACCGGCCCGGATAATCAGGCCCAGCTTGGTCTTCTGCAGCAGAAGCGTCATCACGATGAAGATGACAATACCGGCAATAATCATGAAAATCCGGTACTTCGGAATGTTTTCGGGACCGACGGTTATGCTGCCCTGCAGCCATTCCGGCGCAGACACCAGATAAGCTCTTGTACCGAAAGCTATTTTGGCCAGCTCATCCAGCACATATATCAAACCGAAGGTCAGCAGTATCTGGTTGGTATGATTGCCTTTAAGCGGCCGTATCAGGAACTTCTCCATCAGAAGGCCCATTACACCGATACCGACGGCGCCTGCTATCAGCATCAGCCAGAAGTTTCCGGTATACACATAGGCCAGATAGGCGAAATAGCAGCCCCACATGAACATGGAACCGTGGGAAAAATTCAGGACACCCATCAGCCCGAAGATAAGGGAGAAGCCGCTGGAAAGCAGAAAGAACAGCATGCTTAAGGACAATCCGTAAAAGACAATCTGTATAACTGTATTCATTTGCCGTTTCCTCCTTTCAGACGCCCAGGTACTTCTGTTTTACCGACTCATCCTGCAGCAGCACTTCTTTCGTACATTCGAAAACGGTTTTGCCGTCTTCCACAAAGTAGAAGTAATCGCCCACTGCAGTGGCCATTTCGTAGTTCTGTTCCACCAGAAGAATGGTGGTTTCCTGCTTAATCTCATTCATCTTCTCCATGAGCTCCGCGATAATCAGCGGGGCCAGGCCTTTGGAGGGTTCATCGACGAGAATCAGCTTATTGTCATTAATCAATGCCCGGGAGATGGAAAGCATCTGTGCCTGGCCGCCGGAAAGCACTCTGGCTTTCTTTTTGAAATACTTCTTCATATCCGGGAAAAGGCTCAGCACCATATCCAGACGTTCCTGGTAATTGCCGCCGTTTTTCCTTGCTGTAATCAGAAGGTTTTCTTCTATGGTCAAATCAGAGAAAATATCTCTGTCCTCGGGAACATATCCGACACCCTTGCGGGCCATTTCGTAGGCAGGAAGCTTTGTTACATCTTCACCATCCAGAATAATCGTTCCTGCCGAGGGTTTGCGCAGGCCGATGATGGTATCCAGCGTTGTGGTTTTACCGCCGCCGTTTCTGCCAAGCAGCACCGTAGCGCCTCCTTTTCTCACCTTCAGGTCGATGCCGAAAAGGATATGGTATTGTCCGATGTAGGTCTCCACCTGATTCATTTCCAGAATATTATCCATTAAGAGCACCTCCTCCGAAGTAAGCTGCCTGTACCCGTTCATTCTTCTGAATGTTCTCCGGCGTGTCATCCGCAATCAGCACACCGTTCTGCAGAA
This sequence comes from uncultured Lachnospiraceae bacterium, assembly GCA_902796005.1. Lineage (GTDB taxonomy): Bacteria > Bacillota > Clostridia > Lachnospirales > Lachnospiraceae > Alectryocaccobium. The sequence goes on from CADBNF010000053.1 coordinate 3,778, forward strand.
CTGCAATCGTGTCGGAAATATTCAGAATAATGTTGATTTTGTGTTCAATCAGAAGAATGGATTTTTCCTTCGTATTCTTCACGTCCTCAATGATTTTGAAAAGTTCGGGAACTTCTTCCGCGGAAACACCGGCCGTGGGCTCGTCCAGAAGAATGACATCTCCGCCCAGCGCAAGCAGGATGCCCAGCTCCAGCTTTCTTTTTTCCACATGGGAAATATCGCTGGCCATAAGATCCCCTTTGCCGGAAAGCCGTACCATTTCCATGATCTCCGCGGCCTTCTCGATGTATTCACGATAGGAACTGCTGCTGCGGATAATGTTGAAACTGCCGTGTCCCTTGGCCTGTACCGCCAGACGGATGTTTTCATGTACACTCAGGTTCGGGAAAAGATTGGTAACCTGAAAGGAACGGGAAAGGCCCATATTGGTGATTTTATAAGGTGCCATTCCGGTAATATCTTTTCCTCTGAACAGTATCTGCCCTCCGGTAGGTTTCATTACACCGCTGATGATGTTGTACAAAGTTGTCTTACCGGCGCCGTTCGGGCCGATAATGGTCTTAAACTCACCGGCATGCAGAGAGAAATTGACGTCTTCCAGTACGGAAATACCGCCGAAAGACTTCTTAATGTTTTTTGCCTCAAGAATAATACTTTCCATCGTTCTCCTGCCTTTTTTAAATGACTATATTTCTTCTTTGGTCATTCATAGAATATCTTAAGTCCCATTACTTGTCAACCTGTTTTTCGGGGTAATAATAGACAATAATACCTGGTCTTTTTTCAGCAATTTGCTGTGCGGACAGTGAGATGGTTATTCAGACAGGATATCTGTTGGGAAAGAAGGCCCGGGAAATGTTTAACGACAAAAAAACCGGCAGACGAATCTGCCGGTTTATATGCGCCCTCAGGGACTCGAACCCTGGACAAATAGATTAAGAGTCTACTGCTCTACCAACTGAGCTAAGGGCGCCTGCTTCTTACAAGCAACGAACGCATTATAACCCAGGTTTCCGTAAAATGCAACAGTTTTTTTCAGGAATTTTCATGCAGGCTGATTTCTTGTGTAATTGCCCCGAAAAAGGTATAATTTATTTTACATGCAGACTGCATTTTTAACGGAATGGAGGAGATATTATGCAGTACAGAACATTTTTCGGTCAGGAGATTTCCCGCCTGGGCTTCGGCCTGATGCGGCTTCCGGTTATCGACGGCGACCAGTCCAAAGTGGATTATGCCAAAGTGGAGGAAATGGTTTTATACGCGGTGGAGCACGGCGTGAATTATTTCGATACCGCCTTCCCCTATCACAACGGCTATTCCGAAATCACCTTCGGCGAAATCATGAAGAAGAACAACCTGCGTGACAAGGTCCTGGTGGCCACCAAGCTTTTTACCCTGGGGATGGACAGTCCGGATTACAATCCGAAGAAAATGTTCGAAACCCAGCTTGAGCGCCTGCAGACGGACCACATCGATTTCTATCTGATGCACGGTCTGCACGGGGACCAGTGGGATACCCTGGTGAACAAATTCGACATCAAAAATTATCTGAAGGAGCAAAAGGCTGCGGGCAGAATCCGCCACATCGGCTTCTCCTTCCATGATTCCTACGAGAAATTCGTGGAAATCCTGAACGATTTCGACGAATGGGAGCTCGCCCAGATCCAGTACAACTACCTGGACAATGAAATCCAGGCCGGGGACGCCGGCGTGGCCTTCGCCCTGGAAAAAGGCATCCCCCTTACGGTTATGGAGCCGGTCAAGGGCGGCAACCTGATCTTCCCCAACTATCCGGCCATCGAGGAAATCAAGGCGAAGCACGGCCTTGCGGACATGTCCAATGCAGAGCTGGCCTTTGACTACGTCTATGACAATCCGGGCTTCATGACCGTACTGTCCGGCATGAGCACCCTGGAGCAGGTGAAGGACAACATCGCCATCGCGGACAAATCCTCCATCGGCATGATGACCCCGGAGATGAAAGCCTGCACCGAGGAAATCAAGGCTTTCATCGCGGGCATCGAAAATATCCCCTGCACCGGCTGCCGCTACTGCACGCCGGGCTGCCCGATGAAGATCCAGATTCCCGCCGCCTTCAATTTCTACAACACAGGCAAGAAATTCAACAATCCCGACGCCCAGAAGCGGGGCTACGAGCGGGAATGCGGCAACCTGGCCGACTGCGTGGAATGCGGCCAGTGCGTAAAGGCCTGTCCGCAGCACCTGAACATCCCCGAACTCCTGAAAGAAGTCCGGGCCTACCTGGAATAAAAAAGAGCCCTCACCCGGCCGCTGACGCGGCCACCCTCCCCAAAGGGGAGGGCTTTGCTGAACCATGATCTCTCATCCGCCGGCCTTCGGCCGGCACCTTCCCCCAGGGGAAGGCATGCCCTCTCCTAGGGCGCTGAGCGCCAGTGGCGCTCGTTAAGCGCGGACCGAGCCGGCAGGCGAGAAGGGTGGCCGCGCCAGCGGCCGGGTGAGGAAACAAAAAAGAACCCGGATTTACATCCGGGTTCTTTCGTTTATCGCTTCAGATTATAAATATGCCTTCAGGGCTTCAACCTTATCGGTCTTCTCCCAGGGCAGATCCAGATCATTTCTTCCGAAATGACCGTAGGCTGCAGTCTGCTTGTAGATGGGTCTTCTTAAGTCAAGCATCTTGATGATGCCGGCGGGACGAAGGTCAAACTCCTTGCGGACGATCTCGGTCAGCTTCTCATCGGTCAGCTTGCCGGTGCCGAAGGTCTCGATCTGTACGGAGGTGGGATGGGCTACGCCGATGGCGTAGGACAGCTGTACTTCGCACTTGTCAGCCAGGCCGGCAGCAACGATGTTCTTCGCTACGTAACGGGCAGCGTAAGCTGCGGAACGGTCAACCTTGGTGCAGTCCTTGCCGGAGAAAGCGCCGCCGCCGTGACGGGCATAGCCGCCGTAGGTGTCAACGATGATCTTACGGCCGGTCAGACCGGAGTCGCCGTTGGGGCCGCCGATAACGAAACGGCCGGTGGGGTTGATGAAGAACTTGGTGTTCTCGTCGATCATATCCTGGGGAAGAACCTCGTCGAAGATGTACTTCTTCACATCGGCGTGGATCTGCTCCTGGGAAACCTCGGGACCGTGCTGGGTGGAAAGAACCACCGCTTCGATTCTGGCGGGCTTGCCGTTCTCGTCATACTCTACGGTTACCTGGCTCTTGCCGTCCGGACGAAGGTAGGGCAGGGTGCCGTTCTTGCGGACCTCGGTCAGCTTTAAGGTCAGCTTGTGAGCCATGTAGATGGGATAGGGCATCAGGGTCTCGGTCTCGTTAACGGCGTAACCGAACATCATACCCTGGTCGCCGGCGCCGATGGCGTCGATGTCTTCGTCGCTCATCTGGTTCTCTTTTGCTTCCAGTGCCTTGTCAACGCCCATGGCGATATCGGCAGACTGCTTGTCGATGGCGGTGATAACTGCGCAGGTCTCGGCGTCAAAGCCGTATTTGCCGCGGTTGTAGCCGATCTCGTTAACGGTCTCACGTACGATCGCGGGAATATCGATGTTTGCAGTGGTGGTGATCTCACCCATTACCAGCACAAGACCGGTGGTGACAGCGGTTTCGCAGGCTACACGGCCGTTGGGATCCTGGGCCATGATGGCGTCAAGCACCGCATCGGAAATCTGGTCGCAGATTTTGTCGGGATGTCCTTCGGTTACGGACTCGGAAGTGAATAATCTTCTTTCCATGTTTTCTCTCCTTTTTGTTTGTGGGCGTACAGTAATTTCCCCGGGGTAAAAAGAAGCCCGCTTACGTTAAGCGGACTCAATATAAAGCATATCAAATCCCCTTATTGTTCGATAAATCGCTCAGGTCGGCACCTTCCTTACGGGGTTGCCGCGGCTTCACAGATCCTATGTATCTCCACCGCTCTGAATAAGAGAAACGACTGTATATTTACTTTTCCGAAAGCCATATTACTCTATTGGCCCGATGGCGTCAAGGGCAATAAAAGCAGTTTGTGACATTTACCGAAAACTGTCCTAAAAGCCTTCTGTTACGGCCTTTACGCGCTCCACGCCGTAATACCGCAGGGCCTCGACGGCCGCCTCATCCAGCACCTCCCCCGGCATGCGCACAGGCACGGCCGGCGGACAGCCCATATAATAATCCGCAAGGATCCGGCCGGCGGCTTCCTCTGTCGGAACCGTTTCCGAAACGGACAATACCGCCTCCCTGAGGCTTAAAACGGCCCTTCCCTCTCCGGTGGCCGGCGGCCGGGCATCCTTCGGCTTACCCACGGGTATTTCCGCAAAGGCGGCCGTCAGCCTCTCCCAGTCCTCTTCGCCGGTTTCGGCGGAGGGCATCAGCACACAGTAGTCGGGGTCCGCAAATTCACATTCCACGCCGAATTCCCGAAGCTTCTGCGCAAGCTGCTGCCCGGTATGGCCCGCGGCTTTCGCGTTGAAGGTCAGCTTCAGCGGTTCGTCCCCGCAGAAAACCCAGCCCTCCTTCTGCCGCGCCTCCTTCCAGGCTGCTGCCCGGCTTACCGACCGGTTAAGTCTTTCCGGTAAATCCCCCGCCAGACAGGCATTTACCGCATCCAGGGACTGCAGGATAAGATAAGACGGGCTGGTGGAGCCGAACAGGGCCAGGCTGTCCTTCGCATCCTCCATCCAGGCCGCCGGCGCATTTTTCCCGATGTGCAGATATGCCGCGCCGGTAAGGGCCGGCAGGGTTTTGTGGGCGGAATCGCAGCACATGTCTGCCCCCAGGGCAAGGGGGTGCCGGCTGCCGCTTTTAAGGAAATGCAGGTAGGCCCCGTGGGCATTGTCCACCAGCAGGGGCACCCTGTGCCTGCGGCAGACCGCCGCAATCCCCGGAATATCCGCCATATTTCCCAGATAATCCGGCGAGGTCAGGTACACCGCGGCGTACTGCTCCTTTTCAAGCCTTTCCTCCACCATTTCCGGCGAAGGCAGGCAGGAAAGATAGCTTCCGTCCCCGTACAGCCAGTCCGGCTCCAGATCGAGCAGGGCGGCGGCGCTTAAGAAGGACCGGTGGACGTTTCTGCCCGCCAGGATTTTCCGGTTCGGTACCTTCCTTCCGGAAAAAGCCGCCAGGCGGAGCATGGCCCGGATGCATAAAGAGGACCCCTCCGCCGAATAAAAGGTGGCCGCGGCGGAGAAAAGCTTCGCGGCATTTTCCTCGCTTTTTCTGATAATGCCCTCCGGCCGGTACAGCTCGTCCGCGCCGGCAATCTCCGTCAGGTCAGATGCCTCCGGCCCGATGACCCGTTTTCCCTTGTGTCCGGGCATATGCAGCCTTACGGTACCGCTGTTTTCGTATTTCCGAACAAAATCGAGAATGGGGGTCTCCATTATCCTTCCTCTTCCTCCGAGAGCATCCTGTCCGCCTGCAGCACGATGGCGCACTCCATCCGCTTCTTAAAAAGCTCGCAGCCCGTTTCGTACACGCCGGTGATTTTACCCGTGGCATGGAAGGCATTGGCCGCGCAGCCGCCGGAGCAGTAGAGCCTGGCCCAGCAGTTCCGGCATTCCTCCCTGGCATAGACGTTGCAGGAAGCAAATTCCGCCTGTCTTTCCGTATTCTTCACGCCGTCCCACACATTGCCCAGGCAGTACCCTTCCTCACCTACGAACTGGTGGCAGGGATACAGGTCTCCCCAGGGGGTCACCGCCATATATTCCGTGCCGGAACCGCAGCCGGAGATCCGCTTGTAGATGCAGGGTCCGTCCGCCAGGTCCAGCATGTAATGGTAGAAGGTAAAGGGCCGGCCTTCCTTCTCCTTCTTACGCATCAGCCGGGCCAGCTCCTCATACTGCTGCAGCACCACCGGCAGATCCGCTTCGGTGAGGGCCGCCGGGTCATCCGGCGCGCAGACCACGGGTTCCATGGAAAGCTCCGTAAAGCCCAGGTCCAGCATGACCTTGATGTCCTCCAGAAAATCCGGGTTGGCGTGGGTGAAGGTTCCCCGCATGTAATAATTCTTTCCGCCCCGGGCCTTCACGAGCTTCTGGAATTTCGGGACGATTTTCTCCCAGCTGCCGTTGCCCGCGTAATCCACCCGGCACCGGTCGTGGATTTCCTTCCGGCCGTCCAGGGAAAGCACCACGTTGCTCATTTCCCGGTTGGCAAAATCGATGACGTCGTCATCGATGAGCATGCCGTTGGTGGTCAGGGTAAAGCGGAAATTCTTGCCGGCCGCCTTTTCAATGGACCGGGCGTAGGCCACCAGGTCTTTGACCACCTGGAAATTCATCAGGGGCTCTCCGCCGAAGAAATCCACCTCCAGGTTGTGCCTGCTGCCGGAATGGGCCACCAGGAAATCCAGGGCCTGCTTTCCCACCTCGAAGGACATCACTGCCCGGTCTCCTTTGTATTTGCCCTGGCTGGCAAAGCAGTAGCCGCAGTTTAAGTTGCAGGTGTGGGCCACGTGCAGGCAGAGGGCCTTGACCACACCGGCGGTGCGGCTTTTCAGTTCCCCCGCCATGGGGGCAAAGGTATCCTCGGTGAACAGCTGGCCCGCGTCCTTCAGGGCGGTAATCTGGTCGTAACACTCCTCCGCTTCCGAAAGCGCCGTGCCGAAGCGTTTCGCGGCCTCCGCCGTCAATGCCTGCCTGTCCTTCTCCTCATAGCCGCCGATCATCTCGTAGGCCATCTCGTCCAGCACATGCACGCTGCCGGAGCAGACGTCCACCGCTATATAATAATCATCCAGATGAAATCGATGTACCATACTTCTCCTTTATCCGCGCAGATAAAAATTCCGCCGCCCTTTTTCGGCGGCGGAATTGTCACGTCTGCTTTTCAGTCTGTCTTACTCGGCCTTTTTGCTGCTCTCACACTTCTGGTTGGCAATGCCGCAGCTGGTCTTGCATGCGGACTGGCAGGAAGTCTGGCACTCGCCGCAGCCGCCCTGCTTTGCACTTTCACACAGATTTCTGGTATTCAGCGTCTTAATATGTTTCATGTTGGAATCCTCCGTCCGGTTGTTTCGTATATGGTATTCTAACACAGCAATTCCGCCTCGTCAATCGTTTACCTTTTTTCACCGCCTGAGCTTGTATATCCCCGCCCGGCCGGGCACGTTTTTCTCCTGAATGCGCTCGACCAGGTTCCGGCTGCACAGCTTTTCCAGGTGCCTGCGCACGGCGGAATCGGACATGTTCAGGAAATCCGCCAGCTCCCGCACCCGGGCGCTGCCGTGGGAGGTCAGGTAAAAGACAATCAAATCCTCCGCCAGCTCCCGCACATAGTCCCGGTCCGCCTTTGTCCGGCTTTCCTCGGGATGCAGGGGCAGGGTGAGTCTCGTGACGTTCGGCCGGGTCGTCTGCCGGATGACGGGCATTGCCAGGCCCTGCGCTCTCCAGGTCAGGTAGATTTCCGCAAGGCCGCCGGCCTCATGCTCCCTGTCGGTCAGGTCGAACATTCTCTTCAATATGGCATTTCTGGGGTCGGAAACACCCCTTCTTGCGGCGGAAACCTCCGGCCGGAACAGGCCGGCATTGTTGAAAATCAGCTTGTGCTCTCCTTTAAGGACCCAACTGCCCACACCGAAATAATCCGTATTTTCCAGCTGGTTGGCCAGGGCCTCCCGAAGCGCGCCGCGGATTTCCTCCGTTACAGTCCCGGAGCCTTCCGGAAAGGTCATGCCCAGAATAAGGTCTTTTTCCACCGTTTCGTAGAACTCCCAGACGTTTTCACATAAGGCCCCCTCCGGGGGAAGCTGGGAAGCGTAGGTGCAGGCTTTCAGCCTGGCTTTGTTTTCCGTGGTCCGGTCCGCCCTGTCGTATTTTAAGGAAAACATGGGGTAGACGGTTCTTAACGCCCAGCCCTTGCCGAAGAGCAGAAGCCCTCCGCCGGTGGGATGCAGCCGTCCCTGCCCGTCTGCTGCCGCGCAGCCGGTTTTCTTAAGGAAGGTCTCCGTATCCGCCGTAAGAAGCGGATGCCCCGGCGACACTTCCTCCATCCTTTTGCGGAAGCGGTCAATGGTATCTTTTTTCAGATCGCTAAGGTTCAGGGATTCGTAGAGGGTCATGTCCGGCGTGTGCACCGCCGCTTCCCTGGCCATCCGTTCGTAGTCCGCGGTATCGCAGCGGATATCCTGCTCCCCGTATCTTTTGTAGGCATTTGCCGGGTCCCCGTCCAGGTAGACCGGCTGAAGGGTCCGGTCCGCCTTCGGCACATGGATAACCACGATATGCTTTCCCTCCGCGTCCTCCTCATAGACGTCCCCGGCGGAAAGAATATTTGTGCTCACCTTTTTCGGATCATTGAGCAGGGCGGTAAATTCCCGGATAAGGCCCTTCGGGTCCGGCAGATCCACCGCCTCCAGGGATTTGTCCTCTTTTTCAATAACGCCCAGGAGAATATAGCCGCCGAGGGTATTGGCAAAGGCCGAATAGGTCTCCCAGATGCTTTTGGGCAGGCCGCCCAGGGATTTTTTCGCTTCGATCCGGCCGTTTTCCCGGTATTGTTTTAACTGCAGATAATTCAGCATCCTGATATTTCCCCGATAAAAAACCATCCCGGCGCAGCCCTTATACGCGCCGCACCGGGAATCTCTTTACGCTATCTGTCCTCCCGGAAGTAGGACAGGCCCAGACTTGCCGGAGGCTGGTTCTCCTTCTTCTTTCGCATACTGACGACGATAAGCACCACAATGGTTACCACATAGGGGACCATCTGGATGATGTCGCTGACATAGGTTTTCACCTTCAGTCCCAGCATATCCGGCAGGAACTGGTACAGCCAGTAGAGGAAGCCGAACAGGAAGGCGCCCCAGATGGCGTTCAAGGGCTTCCAGGTGGTGAAGATAACCAGGGCAACCGCAAGCCAGCCCAGGGCCTCAATCTGCCCGGTGGTGGCCCAGATGCCTTTGTTGTAATCCAGTACATAGTACAGGCCGCCCAGGCCGGAGATGCCGGCGCCGATGCAGGTGGCCAGGTATTTGTATCTCGTTACGGAGATGCCGTCCGCGTCCGCCGTGGCGGGATTTTCACCTACGGACCGCAGGTTCAGGCCCAGTCTGGACCGGAAAAGGACGAAATGGAAAACCACGGCCATGATAATGGCCACATACACCAGCCAGCCGTAGCCGAATACCGTCTCGCCCAGTATGCCCATCTTCTCCGCCGGAAACAGTTTGGCGGAAAAGGCCGAATAGGCCATGGGGGCCGCGGTATAGCTGGCGCCGTTTAAGAGGTACACGCCGAAGAAATTCGCCATGCCCTTGCCGAAGATGGTCAGTGCCAGACCGGTAACGTTCTGGTTTGCCCTTAAGGTGACCGTCAGGAAGCTGTAGATCAGGCCGCCGGCCATGGAGGCCGCGATACAGCAGATGAGGGCCAGTATGACGCAGACCGCCACCTGGGGATTCGGCGAATTCTTCTCATAGAGGTAGGCGCTGGCAAAGCCGGCGAAGCCGCCCAGGTACATGATGCCGGGCACGCCCAGGTTCAGGTTGCCGGATTTCTCCGTGGCGATTTCGCCCATGGCGCCGAACATGATAATGGTCCCGAAGGGGACAGCTCTTACAATCCAGGCCAGTAAACTGCTGTTCATTTCGCTGCCTCCTTTCTGGATTTGCGGAAGACCAGGGTGTAGTTGATGAAGAACTCACTTCCCAGGATGAAAAACAGGATAATGCCGGAAATAATATCCGAGGCAAAGTCATTCAGCGCGTAGGTAGAGGCAATCTCCGCCGCACCCTTGGACAGGAAGGTCAGAAGGAAGGCGATGAGCGCCATGTACGCGGTATTGAACTTGGCCAGCCAGGCCACGATGATGGCCGTAAAGCCGTTGCCGCCGGCCGTGGAGGTGGAAATGGTCTGGTCCCTGCCGCCCACGATGAGGAAGCCTGTCAGGCCGCAGATGGCGCCGGAGATAATCATGGTCCGGATCCGGACCTTCGTGACATTGATGCCGGCATACCTTGCGGTATTTTCAGATTCTCCGACCACGGCGATTTCATAGCCGTGCTTGGTGTATTTCAGGTACAGGAACATGACGACGGCCAGGATGGCCACCACCAGGATATTGATGTTGTAGGTCTGGCCCCAGAGCTTCGGGAACCAGCCGGCCTTGGTGGCCATGTTCAGCTTGCCCAGGGAGGAAGCCTGTCCGCGCATGATGTTGGTGGCTGCGGAAACCAGGGAAATAGCCACATAGTTCATCATCAGGGTGAACAGCGTTTCGTTGGTATTGAACCGTGCCTTGAAAATCGCAGGCACCAGGCCCCAGATACCGCCCGCCACCACACTGGCGATGCACATGACGATAAGCAGTATGGGGGTCGGCAGGGAATTGCCGCAGTTAACCATGACGATGGCGGTGGCCAGGCCGCCGATGAGCACCTGTCCCTCCGCGCCTATATTCCAGAACTTCATCTTGAAGGCGGGAGCCAGGGCCACGCCGATGGCCAGAAGGGTAACCAGGTCACGCAGCGCCCAGGAGAACCGCATGGCGTTGGCAAAGGTTCCCTTGAACATGACGCCGTAGACCGCCAGGGGGTTCAGCCCTGTCACGCCGTAGATAAAAACGGCGTCCACCACCAGGGCCAGGACGATGGCGATTACCCGGATGAGAATCTTGTTCAGCAGGGGCGGCTGCTGTCTTTTGATGATGCGGATAAGGGGTTCTTTCATGCCTGTCTCCTTTCCTGCAGATTGGTCATGAGAAGGCCAACCTCTTCCTTGGTGGTCTTTCTGGCGTCCAGGATGCCGTTCACCCGGCCGCCGCACAGCACCAGGATCCGGTCGCAGAGCTCCAGGAGCACATCCAGCTCCTCGCCTACGTAGATGACGGCCACGCCTTTTTTCTTCTCATCGTTCAGCAGATTATAAATGGTGTAGGAGGTATTGATGTCCAGGCCCCGCACCGCATAGGCGGTCATCAGCACCGTGGGATTGGAGGCCAGCTCCCTGCCCACCAGCACCTTCTGGACATTTCCGCCGGAAAGCCGGGAAACGGGGGTGGAAAGTCCCGGGGTAACCACGCCCAGCTTCTTGCGGATCATTTCCGCCCGCCGTCTGGGAATGCTCCGGTCCACCACGATGCCCCTGCCGTTGTCGTAGGTCTTGAGCATCATGTTGTCCACCATGTCCATGGAACCCACCAGGCCCATGCCCAGCCGGTCCTCGGGAACGAAGGCCATGCCGATGCCCATATCCCGGATGGCCTTGGGGGTCATGCCCAGCAGATTCATCTCCTGATCCGCCTTTTCCCCCGCAAAATATTTGATGGAGCTGTCCGGCTCGCATTTCTGCAGGCCGGCGATGGCTTCCAGAAGCTCCTTCTGTCCGTTGCCGGAAATACCGGCGATGCCGAAGATCTCGCCGCCCATCACGTCGAAGCTCACATCCTCCAGCACCCTGACGTTCTGCTCGTCCACGATGGTCAGGTGCTTCACCTCGATCCGCTTTTTCGGATTCACCGGCGGAATGCGGTTGATGTTCAGCTCAACCTTTTCACCGACCATCATCTCCGTCAGGCTGCTCTCCGTAGCCTCTTTGGTGTTGACGGTGCCGATGACCTCTCCCTTTCTTAAAATGGTCACCCGGTCGGAGATTTCCAGCACCTCCTTCAGCTTATGGGTAATGATGACCACGGATTTGTCGTCGGCGCGCATATTGCGGATAACCGCAAAAAGCTTATCCGTCTCCTGGGGCGTCAGCACTGCCGTCGGCTCGTCCAGGATCAGGATATCCGCGCCGCGGTAAAGCACCTTGACGATCTCCAGGGTCTGCTTCTGGGACACGCTCATGTTGTACACCTTCTGATCCAGGTTCAGATCAAAGCCGTACCGGTCGCAGATGTCCCGGGCCTTCGCCTTTACCGCGTTCAGGTTAAATCTTCCTTTTTCCTCCAGCCCCAGGGCAATGTTTTCCGCAGCGGTGAACACGTCCACCAGCTTGAAATGCTGGTGCACCATGCCGATTCCCAGATGGTAGGAATCCTTCGGAGAGGTGATTTCCACCTGTTTTCCCTTGACGAAAATCTCTCCCCTGTCCGGGAAATAAATACCGCCCAGCATATTCATCAGGGTGGTTTTCCCACTGCCGTTTTCCCCCAGAAGCGCCAAAATCTCACCCCGGCGGATGTCCATCGAGACATTCTTGTTCGCCGTGATGAGACCGAAGGTTTTGGTCACGCCTCTAAGCTCAATCGCATTTTCCATGAATAAACTTTTCCTTCCTGTCTTTCCCCTGTACTTTCCTTTTTGTAAAAAGAAAACCGGGGAACTGGCCGGTTTTCTTCTTGCAGAAAGAGGGGAGCGGTACAGCTCCCCTGTGGTTTTGAATTATTCAGCGTCCTCGGTGATTCCGTCGATACGGAGTGAGAAGTAAGGAGCGCTTCTGAAGGTGGACTCGGAGAAATAGCCGTCCTTAATCGGGTTAACCGTCTCACCGTGGTAAACCTCTACCGGGCTACCGGTGGAGAAGTCATAGTAGGAAAGGTCAACCTGGGCATCGTCAACCGGGCCGCCGGCTACGGTGAAGGTAGCGGTATCGAAAACGTGCAGGGTTCCGGCCTTGATGTCAGCAACAACACCGTCCACATATTCCTGGGTGCCGGCAGCGCAGCTGTTGCCAAGCTCGGTGATGCCTACGGCATCCTGGGCATAGCCCTCCGCCCAGTCAACGGCAGGCTTCTCGCCGGCGAGCATGGTGGAGAACAGGTAGTTGTAATATACGGACCAGTTGTTGGTCGCGGAGGTAAGGGCAGCGGTGGGAGCGGTTTCACGCATGTCTACGTTGTAGCCTACGGAGTAGCAGATCTTGCCGCTGTTTAAGAGCTTCTCGGTAGCAGCGGGAGCACCGGTGGAGTCCGCATGCTGGCCGATGATAACGCAGCCGTTGGCGATAAGGGCTTCTGCGGCAGCGCCTTCCTTATCAATATCGAACCAGGAGTTGGTGTACTTAACTTCCATAACGACATTGGGAACGATGCTCTTGACGCCCAGATAGAAGCCGGTGTAACCGGAAACAACCTCGGCATAGGGGAATGCGCCTACATAACCGATCTTGATGTTGCCGTCGGCGTCAAAGGCGGTGGGAACCGCTTCTGCGGTCAGGGTGCCGTCGTCGATGAGCTCTTTCAGCTTCAGGCCGGCAACAACGCCGGAAACATAACGGCCTTCATAGCAGTTGGTGAATGCATTGGCAAAGTTGTCCAGTCCGCTGATGGCAGCGAAGTCGCCGGTCATGGAAACGAACTGTACGTCGGGATAATCCGCAGCTACGTCAGCCATGAACATCTGATGGCCATAGCTGTTGGAGATAATCAGGTTGCATCCGGAAGCGACCAGGTCGATGGCGGCGTCAGAGCAGTCGGAGTTCTCTTCTACTTTGTATTTCCAGAGAATCTGGCTGTCCGCGATGCCCAGGTCGGCAGCGGCCTTCTTGATGCCCTCGATGTGGGCCATGGTGTAACCTTCGGTTTCGTCGCCTACCAGGATAACGCCGATCTTCAGATCAACATTCTTCTCCGGTACAGCGGCTTCCTGTGAGCTGGATTCAGCGGCTGCAGAAGCTGCTGAAGTGGACGCTGCGGATGCGGATGATGTCTCCGCCGGCTCCTGAGAACCGCCGCCGCAGGCAGCAAGCCCGAGAACCATAGCGGCCGCAAGCAGTACGCCAAGTACTTTTTTCTTCATCTTTTTTCCTCCGTTTTTTCCGGTTTCCTTCCAAAACCGGGTTTTTACACTCCTATATTGTCACCTGCTTAGGCGAAATATACAAAATCCAAAGTGTTTACATGGGCAGTATAACATATTGAAAGTTTGTGTCAAACATTAATTTGAGGTACCCAAAAAGAAAGTGGAGGAATCCGGTTTCCGGTTCCTCCGCTTTATTTTCAGCTTATCTGTACTTCATTCTTTTTACGGAAAAAACGGGTACTGTCCACCCCCGTTATATCCGCGCCGAGGCGCTTGAGCTTCAGGTCGAAATCCTCGTAGCCCCGCTGGATATACACGATATCCTCCACAACGGAAACCCCTTCGGCGGACAGCGCGGCAATCACCAGCGCCGCGCCGGCCCGCAGGTCCGGTGCCTCGACTCTCGCTCCCGTGAGCTTCTCACAGCCGGTGATGATGGCGGAATCGCCTTTTACCTTAATGGAGGCGCCCATGCGCACCAGCTCATCCACATATTTGAAACGGCTGTCAAAGATATTCTCGGTGATAATGCTGGTCCCCAGGGACCGGGTCAGCAGTGCAGCGATCTGAGGCTGCATGTCGGTGGGGAAGCCCGGGTAAGGCAGGGTCTTCACCTGGGTCCTCTTAAGCCGCCGGCCGTCGGACGCCACCCGCACGGCATCGTCAAACTCTTCCACCGTGCAGCCGATCTCCTTCAGCTTTGCGGAAATGGCCTCCAGATGCTTCGGGATGACGTTGGTTACGGTCACGTCCCCGCCGGTGGCCGCGGCGGCAACCATGTAGGTTCCGGCCTCGATCATATCCGGTACGATGGAGTAGGTGGTTTTGTGCAGCTTCTGCACGCCGCGGATACGGATAACCTCCGTACCTGCGCCTTTGATGTTGGCGCCCATGCTGTTCAGGAAGTTTGCCGCGTCCACGACATGAGGTTCCCTGGCCGCATTCTCGATGATGGTTTTGCCCCTGGCCATGGTGGCTGCCATCATGATGTTGATGGTTGCGCCGACGGAAGCCATATCCAGGAAAATATGGGCACCGCGAAGCTCGGAGGCTTCAGCAATGATGTCTCCGTGTTCGATCTTAATGTCCACGCCCATGGCCTCAAGCCCCTTAAGATGCTGGTCAATGGGCCGGCTGCCGATGGTGCAGCCGCCGGGAAGCGGAACCTCCGCCTTTTTGTATTTGCCGATCAGCGCTCCCAGCAGATAATAGGAAGCTCTGATCTTTTTGATTAAATCGTAGTCAACGCTGGAGCCGGAAATCGTGGAACCGTTGATCCGCACCGTATGACGGTCAACCCTTTCCACCACGGCTCCGATAAAAGAAATCGCGCCAAGTAATGCATTGATATCACTGACGTCAGGGATATTTTCCAGTGTAACTGTTTCGTCTGTCATAATTGCCGCCGTGATAATGGCCAGAGCGGCATTTTTTGCACCCCCGATTTCTACTTCGCCGACAAGAGGATTCCCCCCTTTGATCACGTACTGATCCATTTTTTACACCTCTTATGGTTTCGAAATCTTCGTATTATTCGTTAATCATAACCGATTTTTCCGGTTTTGTAAATATTTTAACAAAAATTCCCCCTTTCATTTTCAAAAAAAGTTCTCTAATTTTCCGAAAATCCGGTTTTTTGCTTTCAGTAAGAAAAGTTTTGTGTTATAATACCGGAAGAATTTTTTTACCAACAACAAGGGAGGAAGATATGTCAGAAGAATTAACCACTATGGAGGAACTGTCCGAAGCAGTTGACGCCTCCTTTGAAACATTCAAAGACGAGGGCGACATCTGGGACAAATTCGCGCAGATGCAGAAGGACAAGGAAGTCCTTACTGTAACTGTTGACGGCAGCCAGACCAAGGGCGGAGTTGTTGCCATGGTCGAGAACATCCGCGGCTTTATCCCCGCTTCCTGCCTGGCACTGAGCCGGGTGGAGAACCTGGAGGATTACCTGAACAAGGAGCTTCGGGTGCATATTATTGATGTGGACCGGGACAAGAAGCGTCTCATTCTTTCCGCCAAGAGCGTTCTTCAGCAGGAAGCCGCTGCGGCGAAGGCTGAAAAGCTTGCTGCCCTGGAAGTAGGCGCTACCCTGGAGGGCGTTGTGGAAACCCTCAAGCCCTACGGCGCATTTGTAAGGATTGACGACGACATCACCGGTATGGTGCATGTTTCCCAGATTTCCCTGAAGCGGATCAACGAGCCCGGCGACGTGCTGAAGAAGGGTGACACCGTTAAGGTTAAGGTTATCGGCAACAAGGACGGCCGGTTAAGCCTTTCCATCAAGGCTCTGCTGGACAACGGCAAACCCGCCCGCGAGCCCCGCGCGCCCAGGGATGACGAATACAACAACTTCAAGAATTACAAGCCCAACAAGAGCGAAGTGGCTTCCACCAATCTCGGAGATCTCTTAAAGAACATCAAGCTTGACTGATGCAGCCTTTGAATGTCTCCTGCCGGCCGGGGCATAAAGCCCCTGCCCGGATCAAAAAAACTGCGGTAAGTACCGCAGTTTTTTTGTGCGCCGAATCCGCCGGCGCCGGCTTTTTCAATAAAGAATACTCTTTAATAATGAAGATTTCCGAAGGCGGTCTGGGCATCCTCGATATTCGGGAAGCCGTAGGAGCCGTATTCCCAGGCCTGGGCAGTGACGAGGATGTACTCGTCATTGCTGTACAGGGCATAGGAAGCCAGGCATTTGCCCGCC
Source organism: uncultured Lachnospiraceae bacterium (assembly GCA_902796005.1). Lineage (GTDB taxonomy): Bacteria > Bacillota > Clostridia > Lachnospirales > Lachnospiraceae > Alectryocaccobium. The sequence continues at coordinate 20,149 of CADBNF010000053.1, forward strand.
TCGTCGGTGGTACCGGTCTTGCCGCCCATGATCACCGCGCCGTTGGCCAGCACATTGCCCTGCAGATTGTAAAACAGGGTGCTGTTGAAGGTCAGGCCGTCGGGATGCTGCGCGCTCGATCCGGAGGTATGGGAGGCCGAAGCCATAATCTGCCGCAGGGTGCCGGACTCCAGCACCTGGTTCATCAGGCGGGCCATATCCCGGCAGGTGGAGTAATGATTGTCCGAATGCAGGCCCGTTGTATTCGCAAAGTGGGTTCCGGTCATGCCCAGCTGGGCTGCCCGGTTGTTCATGGCCTCCACAAAGGCGTCCACGGAACCGGATACCCGGATGGCCAGGGTATCGCAGCACTCCGCGCCGGAGGGAAGCAGGGCGCCGTAGAGAAGGTCTATGACAGATACGTCCTCTCCGCCCTCAAAACCGGCCATGGAGGCCTCCGCCGTATACATCTTGTCAACCGTATCATAGGTGACCGTCAGCTTTTCATTCAAATCCCCGAGGCTTTCCACCACGACCAGGGCCGTCATCAGCTTGGTCATGGAAGCCGGGTAAATCTTCGCATCCGGGAATTTCTCCAGGACGCTGTAGCCGTCCAGCCGGCGCATCATATAGGCGCATTCGCTGTACAGGCTCTCCCCGCCCACGGTATAGACCGGATCCTTAAGAAGCTCGGGGGCTTCGGTCACCACCGGCACCACGGCTTCGGGTTCTTCTGTGGGTTTCGGCGTTACCTCAGGCACCGTCTGCTCCGAGGTGCTGCCTGTCGGCGAAGGCGTCACGTCAGAGACGGACGCGGTCTGCGAAGCGGATCGTGTACTCGTATCCGGTGCAGGACTCTTTTTCCTGGTTTTGAATAGATTGGCCACCATGAGTACCAGAACAACGGCCAGCACAATAATGACCACCAGCAGTATCCTGGTAGCCGATTCCAGCCGGCGGTCTTTTCTCCGGCGTTCCTTCAGCGCTCTTATTTCACTGTTTCGTAAATTATCTCTGTCTGCCACAGCCTGTCTCCCCTGATAAATCCCTGTGTGCGGTCTGATTTTTTCCTAAATATAGCAGAAAACTTCTGTCCGGTCAATGCCGGCAGGCTTTTACAGGGCGTCTTTCCGGCCCGAAAAAAGAGAATCTCCCCTATGCTTTCCGGCATCTTTATGATATAATGCTCGGGATGAGAAGGAGACAGGATAAACCGTGGGGTTATCTGCGGTTTGTCTTTGAAAAAAACTACAGGAGTATCAAATGAGCGAAAATTGTAATCACGACTGCAGCAGCTGCGGTGAAAACTGCGAAAGCCGTTCTGCGATTCAGAAAGAAAAACTTGTCGACGGCTGCCGTGTAGGCAAGGTTTTCGGCATCGTCAGCGGCAAAGGCGGCGTAGGCAAATCCCTCGTTACCGCCCTTCTGGCCTCTGCAATGCAGAAAAAGGGCCTGAAGACCGCCATCCTGGATGCGGACATTACCGGCCCCTCCATCCCGAAGATGTTCGGCGTTCATACCCGGGCCATGGCCGACGGCCGGGGACTGTATCCGGAAGAAACCGCCGGCGGCACCAAAATCATGTCCGCCAACCTTCTGCTGGAAAATGAATCCGACCCCGTTATCTGGAGAGGCCCCGTTATTGCCGGACTGGTAAAGCAGTTCTGGAATGAGGTTGTCTGGGACGATGTGGACTATATGTTCGTGGACATGCCTCCGGGAACCGGCGACGTTCCCCTGACCGTCTTCCAGTCCCTGCCCGTGGACGGCATCATCATCGTCACCTCCCCCCAGGATCTGGTGGGCATGATCGTGGGCAAGGCCGTACGCATGGCCTATCAGCTGAATATCCCGGTAGTGGGCATCGTGGAAAACATGGCCTACTTCCAGTGCCCGAACTGCGGTGAGAAGCATTATATCTACGGAGAAAGCCACGTAGAGGATCTGGCCGCTCAGTATGTCATCGACAATACTGCGCAGATTCCCATTGATCCCTCCTACGCCGCCCTGTGCGACAAGGGCGAGGTGGAAAAGATCGAAGCCCCGTCTCTTGCGGAGCTTGTGGATGCGCTGGCTGCCTTCCGTCCGGAGGAATAAAATAAAAAAAGGGCGTTAAGCCCTTTTTTTGTTTGCTCATTTTTAAATATCCAGAAGCACCGCCCTGCAGGGCGCGCCGTCGCAGTCCCCCAGATTAAGGGGCGCGCAGTTTAACTGATATACCCCTTCGGGAACCTTGCCCAGCCGTATACCCTCCAGCAGCACCACCTCCGCACCAAGCAATGCCAGGTGCACAGCCATCGGCGCATCCTCCGGCCCCACGGTCTGGGATTCATTTCCCAGGAGAAATATGCCTGCCTCGGCAAAACGTTCAGCTGCCTCCAGGGTGACCACAGCCTTTCCCTTAATCAGGATTCTTTTCGCCGCCTCCGGCTTTGCCGCTTCGGCATTTTCCAGGATGCGTTCCGCATCCTTTTTTAAAACGTCCCCTTCATGAAAGGCCACAAAGGCCGGTCCGATAAACTTCTCCAGGGGTATTTCTCCAATCCCCCTGCCGTCCTTAATAAAATGCCGCGGTGCATCCACATGGGTACCGTTGTGGGCACACAGGGAAATATCCGTCAGATTGTATAAAGCCCCGTCTTCCATGCGGGAAACGGGGATCCTTGCAGGCGCAGTATCCCCGGGAAAAACCTCGCAGGAAAACAGCGGCTGTGAAATATCGTAAATCATACTTCTTCCTTAAACAAAAAAATCGTGCCCAGTTCCGGAATCGAACCAGAGACACGAGGATTTTCAGTCCTCTGCTCTACCATCTGAGCTAACTGGGCACTTGCGTAGCGGGGGCAGGATTTGAACCTGCGACCTTCGGGTTATGAGCCCGACGAGCTTCCGGACTGCTCCACCCCGCGATGTTATTCAGTTAAGTGGGCGGTGGTGGATTCGAACCACCGAAGGCGTTGCCAGCAGATTTACAGTCTGTCCCCTTTGGCCACTCGGGAAACCGCCCGATTATGGGGCCTACAGGGCTCGAACCTGTGACCCTCTGCTTGTAAGGCAGATGCTCTCCCAGCTGAGCTAAGACCCCTAAAAATAAACGACCCGGATCGGGTTCGAACCGACGACCTCCGCCGTGACAGGGCGGCGCTCTAACCAGCTGAGCCACCGGGCCATTTCTTTAAGGTTTATGAAACTTATCATGCACCTTGAAAACCGCACATACATTAGAATCAGAGTTATAAGCGGCAGAAAGTGCTCCGCACTTTCTTTGAATACGCTCGCC